>DASUKC010000089.1:0-82068 GCA_036278975.1 Gaiellaceae bacterium | reverse complement strand
CGATGCCGAACGCCTCGTTGTACGCGGGAACGAGCACCGAGACGCCCGGCGTGAGCTCCGACGTGAGGATCTCCTCGACCGGCATCACGTCGGTCGCGCGGAGATGCGCTGTGAGCCGCCGCCACGCGACCGCGGTGAAGCCGACGTAGATCGAGTTCAGCACCAGGAAGTACGCGAGCGTGATCCCAGAGAGAACGTCGATCGCGATCCTCAACGCAGCACCGCCGCAAGATCCGCGACCTCGTCGAGCTGAGGGCTCCCGCTAACAACTGCAGCTTCGTTCGGGTCGATGGCGAGCACCGCATGGGCGGCGGCGTGCGCCGGTTCGAACAAGTCCGATGCAGCCATCGCAACCAAGGCGGGCACTGCGGCACGGTCGCCGATCGCGCCGAGTGCGGTCGCGGCGGCCGCGCGAACGAAGCCGACGCGGTCGTCCAGCATCGCAAGCAGCTCCGCGCCGGCCGAACGCACGCCGACACGCCCGAGCGCGATCGCGGCTTGCTCTCGCACCTCTGCCGCGGGGTCTCCCAGGCGCTCGATCAACTCATGCGAGTCGGCCGCCGTCCCGAGCAGTCCCACGAGCTGCGTCGCGGACGCGCGCACGCGCAGATCGTCGGTCGCGAGCAGAGCCGTGAGTCGCGGCAGTGCCCGCTCGCCCATCTGCAGGAGCGCGGTCGCGACGATCTGCTGCGGGACGGCGGCCGTCGCAAGCATCTGCGTCAGCGCTTCGACGGCCTCGACCGCCCCGAGCCGGCCGAGGCTGCGCGTCGCGGCCGCGCGGACGTCGCGATCCTTGTCGTCGAGCGCGTCGATCAACGCCGGGATTGATGCTTCGACCGCCATGTCACCGAGCGCAAAGGCAGCCGACGCCCGACGCCACGCGTACAGCGCGGTGACGGAGCGGATGGCGTCTGCATACGCCGGGCTCCTCTCGAAATAGGCAGCGATGTTCTTCCGCGCGTCGCCGCGCACGAGGCGCGCATATCGCGCGAGCACAGCGGCCAGCGCCCGCTGCTCGTCGCGCGTCAAGGATTCGATCGAACGGCCGTCGACGAGCGCGAGCGCACTGTCGGCGACACGCGCCTCGAGCTGCGCGCGTCGCTTTTCGTCGACGCGCAGCTGCACGCGCATGCCGATGAGCGACGCGAGTGCGACGACGTTCGCCGCCGCGAGCACAACCGCGGTGATGGCGAGGACGTGAAGCATCGTCAGCGGCGGCCGAGGATCGCCCGTGCGCGGTGCAGCAGTTCTTGCGGACTGAACGGCTTCGTGACGTAGTCGTCGGCGCCCGCGTCGAAGCCGCTCGTCACGTCCTTGTCGAGCGACCGCGAGGTGAGGAGGATGATCGGCATGCGCTCCGTGCGCGGGTCCTCACGCAGCCGCCGCGTAACCTCCATCCCGCTCATGCCCGGCATCATCACGTCGAGCACTGCGAGCGCCGGCGACTCGCTGAACGCGAGCTCAATCGCGGTCGGGCCGTCACCGGCGGCAACGATGCGATAGCCGGCGGTCTCGAAGCGGTACGTGACGAGCGCCCGGATATCCGGGTCGTCGTCGCAGACGAGGATCGTGACGGCATCGTCACTCATGCTGCAGGCATTTTGTCACTCCGAAACGGTGTCAGACACCTTTGGTGTCTGACACTTCTTTGATCGTTAGCGGCCGGAGCGGGCCTGCAGGCGGCGGGCGAACGTGTCGAGCGTGACCGCGAAGAGCAGCACGGCGCCTGTGACGACGTAGATCCAGCCGTTCGAGACATTGAGCGTGTTCAGGCCGTTCTGCAGCGTGCTGATGAGTACGGCTCCGAGCAGCGCGCCACGCACCTCGCCGCGGCCGCCGAAGAGCGACACACCGCCGATCACGGCCGCCGCGATCGCGTTCAGCAGCAGATTGGACGGCGGGAACGTCAAGGCAACCGAGTTCACCTGCGCAGCGAAGATGATCCCGCCAATACCGGCTGTCGCGCCCGAGATCATGAAGACGAGCACGCGGATCCGCGGGACGTTGATACCCGCACGGCGCGCAGCTTCCGCGTTGCCGCCGACGGCGTAGACGTGCCGGCCAAACGTCGTCCACTTCGCGAGGAACGTCAGGACGACCAGGAAGAACACCATGATCAGGCCCGCGAGCGGCAACCCTTCCTTCTCGAGGATGACCCGGCCGTGATTCGCGATGGCGACCACACCGAACGCCGTGATCGCAACCCCGAGCGTGCGGGCGACGAACGCGTAGATGTTCACGTTCGCGATCACAGTCCCCCGCGCCGTAATCCTCTTGTAGAGGACGCTTAACGGATAGAGCAACGACACGATGGCGGCGATGACCCAGCCCGCGAGATGCGAGAACAGATAGCTGTCGGTGTAGTTGATCCAGCGGTCCTGGATGATGATCGTGCCGCGCTGCTGCAACGTGTTCAGGATCACGCCCTGCCAGATCAGGAACCCGCCCAGCGTCACGACGAACGACGGAACCCCGACAAACGCAACGATCGAGCCCTGGAGGAGCCCGATGCCCGCGCACGCTGCAACCGCGACGAGCATCGCCACGATCCCCGGCAGCTGGTGTCCGCTGCCGGGCAGTTGCAGCTCGGCCACTACGAGTGCGCCGATGCCGGCGACGTAACCGATCGAAAGGTCGATCTCGCCCAGCAGCAGGACGTACACGACGCCGTACGCGAGCATCGCTGTCCCGGCGGTCTGGCCGATCAGGTCGACGAAGTTGACGGCGGTGAAGAAGTTCGTCGCCGTGAAGGCGAACAACATGACGACGATGACCTGTCCGACGATGATCGGCAACGGGCCCAGGTTGCCGGTGCGCAGGTTCAGCCACGCGCGGTCCCAGACACCCCACAGCCCGCTGCGAACTTCCTCTTCCGGCAGAACCGGCGCGCTGCGGTCCGGCCCGACGATGTCCGCGGTCGTCACGCTGTGACCCCGGTGGTCGACGAGATGCCGGCCACCTTCGTCGGCGTGCCGGCGGTGATCGCCTCGACGACCGCTTGCTGCGTCGTCGCCTTGCGGTCGAACACGCCAACGGTGCGCCCGAGTCGAAGCACCGTGATCCGACTGGCGGTCTCGAAGACGTCGTGAAGGTTGTGCGAAATCAGGATGACGCCGAGACCCTGCTCACCGAGGCGGCGGACGAGCGCGAGCACCTGTTCGGTCTGCGCCACGCCGAGTGCAGCAGTCGGCTCGTCGAGCACGACGAGCTTCGAGTTCCACATCACCGCGCGCGCGACGGCCACCGATTGACGCTGGCCTCCGGAGAGCGTCGCGACGGTCTGGCGCACCGACTTGATCGTCGTGACGGCGAGCGACTTGAGCGTTTCGCCGGTGTGATGCTCCATCACCGCCTCGTTCAGGATCTGGAACGTGCTCGCCTCGCGCCCGAGGTACATGTTCTGCACGACGTCGAGGTTGTCGCACAGCGCGAGATCCTGGTACACGACCTCGATCCCCAGCTTCGCAGCGTCCTTCGGCGAATTGATGTGCACGGGGTTGCCCTCGAAGCGGATCGTGCCGCTGTCGGGCGAGTGCGTCCCGGCGATGCACTTGACGAGCGTCGACTTGCCAGCGCCGTTGTCGCCGACGAGCGCCATGACCTCACCGGCGCGAACCTCGAAGTCGACCTCGCTCAGCGCCTGCACAGAGCCGAAGGACTTGCTCAGGCCGGTGATCTGGAGAAGTGGCGTGTCGCTCATCGTGTGAAGTCATGGTGGAGGCGCCCCGAGAGGCGCCTCCACCAGAGTGATGCGAGACGTTACTCGCAGTACTTCTTGTAAGCACCAATGCACACGTCGCTCTTCTTCAGGAACTTGTCCGTGAAGAGGCGCGTGTAGTTGTGCTTCGTGATCCAGATGACCGGCAGCGCGAGCGTGGGCTCGTGCTTCTTGCCGTTCAGCCGGAACCCGTTCGTCTTCGGCTTCTGCCCCTTGATCAGCGCGACAGCGGCTGCCGCGGCGGCGTTGGCCTCATCCGGGACGTACTTGTAGACGGTGCCCGTCTGCCAACCCGAGATGATGTACTGGATTCCCTGGGCGGTCGCATCCTGGCCGCTCAGCGGGAGGGGCTTGAGGTGCTTCGCCTTGAGATCTGCGATCACCGCGCCGGCGATGTTGTCGTTCGCCGCCAGCACACCCTGGATGTTGTTGCTCGTCTTGACCAGCATCTGGTTGAAGATGGTCGCCGCGTTGTTCGCATCCCAGTCGGGGACGAACTGCTGCGGACCCTTCTTGATGGTGCCCTTCTTGAAGAGCGGGTTGAACACTGCGTCGTTGCCGCTCTTGAACCAGAAGGCGTTCTGGTCGGTCTGACCGCCCCACAGCTCGGCAACGGTGCCGTTCGCGTGGCCCTTCGCCTTCATGCCTGCGAGGACGCCCCTGGCCTGCGCCTCGCCGACGGCCTTGCCGTCGAACGTGACGTAGACGGACGCCGAACCGCCGGAAACCTGGCGGTCGTAGTCGATCGCCTTGCCGCCCTTCGAGGTGAAGAGCTTCTCGATCGACGCGGCCGAGCCGTTGTCCAGCGCGGTCTCGATGACGACAGTCGCGCCGGCGGCGATGCATGCCTGCGCCTGTGCCTTCTGCTTGAGCGGATCGTTGAGCGCGTTGTTGATCGACGCGGACACGCCCGCCTTCTTGAAGGCGGCCTTCATCGCGGGGGCGTCGAACTGCACCCAGCGAACGGACGACTTCGTATCCGGCAGCAGCACGCAGACCTGCACGCTTGCCTTGTGCGAGTCCGTGCTCGCCGTTGCGGTCGCGACGACCACGGCCGAGAGGGCAATGAGGCCCAGGCCGAGAATCGCGACCGACTTCAGTGAAAGCTTCCTCACGTGTCAGTTCCTCCTTCGGGGGAAGACAGTCGCTCCTCGACCGCCTTGGTCGTGAAGCGACGCAATCCTACTCTCCTAGGGGAATAGTTCAAGGTCCAGGTTGCACGGGGTACGACTGGTGATGGGAGCTCCCCTCGAAGCGGCTCTTCGTCGTCAGATACCGCGTGACGGTTGATCGCGTCACGAAGTTCAGGCCGGTGTTCGTGTTCGCCGGCGCCACGAGACCGCTCGAGTACCGATCGAGGAAGACCTGCAGCACGGGCAGAAAGCCCTGCAAATACGGCTGTTGGTCGATGCTGAAGTCGAGCACCTTGTCGTGAATCGCGCGCAGCGTCGCGGGCAGCAAGTCGTAACCGCCGGCACGAACTCCATGCTTGTGTAGCCCGTGTGCACGCATGACGGCGGCGATCCCGGCGGTCGAGCCCGCGTCGACGGCGAACAGGCCGCGCAAGTTCTTGTGGGCCAGGTACGTCGCCTCGATCACCTGGTGCTCCTTGCCGACGTCCACCCCACTCGCCACGACATGCACCTTGAGCGGCCGGCCGGAGTCGCGAATCGCGTCAAGCGCGCCGTCGATGCGCGGCTGGATGTTCTGCTGGTTCGGCGTCGCGATGAACAGGTAGATGTCGCCGCTCGGAATAAGCGTCGCGACGCGCGCGCCGAGCTCGAGACCCGACTGGTAGTTGTCCTGGCCGATGTACGCGAGGCGCTTGTTCGCCTTGCCGCCGTCGGCGTTGTACGACACGACGGGAATGCCGTGACTGAGCGCGAGCGCTGTCGGTTCGTCGAACGCGGTCGGGTCGATGATCGAGACGGCGATGCCCGCCGCGCGCGTCGCGATCGCATGCCGCATCGCCTTCACCATCTCGCCCACGTCGCTCGACTTCGACCCCGTCCACTCGGCCTGCACGCCGAGCAACTCGGCGGCGTCGGCGCTGCCGTTCTTCGCAGGCACGAAGAACGGGTTCGTCAGCGCGTGGTTGACGAACACGATGCGCCAACTCGGATGCGGCTGCGGAAAGCGCTCCGACGACGCGCCGAGCAGGTGACGAGACACCGCGGTGCCCGCGGCGAGCCGCAGCAGCTCGCCACGGTCGATACCGGAAATCACCTCGGCGTCCTGCGAACGAGGTAGAGCGTCAGCGCGACGACCGCGGCCGCCAGCGCGATGAAGAGCCCGGCTTCGATCACCTGGAACGTCCAGAAACGGCCGGCGGGCTGATATGAGATCGCGCGCTTCCAGCCGAGGGTGACGAAGTACGTGTGCGGGTCGATGCCCGCCTGCTGGGCGTGCAGCACCGCGATGTCTTCGCGCCCGGACGTGATCGTGCGCCCGCCCGCGTCGACGAGCGTGTCGCTCAACACCCACGCGCCGGCCTGCGTTCCGCTGTCGGTGGCGCCGACGGTCTGGTGCAGCGGCGCGAGGAAGTGCGGCCGCACGAACTCGACCACGAGCAGCCGCGTCGCCGCGAACGCGACGAGCGTGACCGTCATCGCGGCGACGGTGCGACGCAGCAGCAATCCGGCGAGCACACCGAGCGCGAGCGCGTACAACGCGTACGCCGGCACGACAACGCCTTCGATGTCGAAGGCGCTCGGCGACATCCGGCCGCCGAGCGTGTCGAACGGGCCGCGCCACCAGGTGACGAGCACGCTTGCCACCGCGCCCGCAGCAGCGACGGCGAGAGAAAGCCACGCGGTCTTCGCGAGCAGCCACTGCCGCCGCGTGATCGCCTGCGTCCACGCGAAGCGGTGCGTGCCGTGCTCGAGCTCGCGCGCAAATAGCGGCGCGCCGACGAAGAGGCCGGCGAGCACCGGCAGCACGGCAAGACCGCGAACGGTCGCCGTCAGCCCGGAGAACTCGTCCTGGAAATGGCGGACGAGGATGTCGCAGCCCGAGCGCGACGACGGCGGCAGGCAGCTCGAGAGCGCGTCACGGTGATACGCGCTGCCGATCGGCACATGCGAGCCGACCAGCGCGACCGCGAGCGCAACCAGCAAGCCGCTGACCGCCGCGAATTGCAGGCGGTGCTGGCGCCACGTCACCCATGCCATTGCAGCTTCAGCCTTTCCGGCGGCATCGGTGTAGGCAGCCGCTCGGGCGCCATGTAGGCGAGCAGCAACTCTTCCAGCGCGACGCGCTCGACCGTCCACGACGAGTCGGCGATGCGGCCACTGGTGCGCACGAGCAGCGTGAGCTGCCGGCCGCTGTGGCGCTCGCGTACGACTTCCTGCACGCCGCGGATCACGCCCATCGGGCGCCGCGGCCCCATCAGGATGCGGTGCGTCTCGAGCAGCTCTTCGACGTTGCCCTCCAGCCGCACGCCGCCTTCGGCGAGCAGGACGATGTGGTCGCACACGCGCTCGATGTCGGCGATCACGTGCGAGGCGATAACGACGGTCGCGTTCATCGCAGCGACGCCGTCCATCAGCAGCTGCAGGAACTCGCGACCGGCAAGCGGGTCCAAACCTGCAAAAGGTTCGTCGAGCAGCAGCAGCTTCGGACGCTTGCCGAGCGCGAGTGCGAGTGCAACGCGCGCGCGGTCGCCCGACGAGAGCGCGCCGATCTTCGCGCGGCTCTCGATGCGCTTCATCAGCTCGCCGACGATCTCGGCGTCCCAGCGCGGATTCGTGCGGCGCGCGAACTCGAGCGTGTCGGCGACACTGAACGAGCGATAGAGCGGAGCGCCCTGCGCGACGTAACCGACCTCCGCCAGCACCGACGGGTCGCGCATCGGGTCGCGGCCGAGCACCGCGATCGAGCCTTCGGTCGGAGCGAGCAGGCCGACCGCGAGCGACAGGAGCGTCGACTTTCCGGCGGCGTTCGGACCGGCGAGGCCGACGACAGCGCCTTCCGGGATGGCCACCGTGCAGTCCCGCAACCCCCACTCGCGGCGGAACCGCTTGCCGAGGCCGCGCGCTTCGAGCTGGTTCATGCGACGTGACGCGCGCGAGCCTCGCGCAGCGTCGACGAGATCAGAGCGCGGATGCTCTCCTCGTCGAGGCCTGCGTCGTCGGCCGCTTCGAGCCACGCCTCGAGCCGCGCACGAAGCTCGTCGTAGTGCCGGAACGACGGCGGCGCGAGCGTGCTCGCAACGAACGTGCCGCGCCCCTGGCGCGCGACGACGAGACCCTCGCGCTCCAGCTCGCGGTACGCCTTCGCGACGGTGTTCGGGTTGATCGCAAGGTCGGCGACGACCTCACGCACCGTCGGCAGCTGGTCGCCCACGTCGAGCATCCCCAGGCGCAGGGCTTCCTTCACCTGCTGCACGATCTGCAGGTAGGTCGCGACGCCCGAACGTGGGTCGAGGTGGAACTCGATCACGGCGCGATCCTAACGCGGTTCGGCCCCCGGTAGATAGGTTCCGGGGATGAAGACATCTCTCGGCATCTGGGCGTTCGGCAACATGGCGACGCGGTTCAACCCGGGCGGCTACAAGCCCGAGCTCAGCGGTATCAGCACCGTCGACAAGGTTCGGACGGCGGTCGGCGGCCTTGGCGACCTGATCGACGACTACGAGTTCCACTACCCGCAGGAGCTCAACCGGGACAACCTCGAGGACGTGCGCGGTGCCCTCGACGGGCACGGCATCTTCGCGGTCGCGACCGGCACGCACCTGAACCCGCGCTTTGCGAAGGGCGGTCTCTCCTCGCCGGACGACGGCGTGCGCGACGCAGCGATCGCGGAAGCGCTCGAGGCGGCCGCGCTTGCAGGAGACATCGGCTCGCAGATGATCCTCTGGCCGGGAGTCGAGGGCTACAACTATCCGTTCCAGACGCCGTACGCCGAGTCGTGGGCGCGCTTCGTCGACGGCGTCGGGCAGGTTGCCTCTCGCTGCGCCGAGAGCGGTGTGACGCTCTTGCTGGAGCACAAGAACTCGGAGCCGGCGATGAAGATCTTCATGCGCAACGTCGGCATGACCTTGCACGTGATCCACAAGCTGCGCACGCAGGGGATCGACAACGTCAAGGTCAACATGGACTGGCAGCACCTGATCATGAACGGCGAGAACCTCGCCGAGTACGCAGCGCTGCTCGCGGCGGAAGGCGTGCTCGGCCACCAGCACGCGAACTCCGGCTGGGGCACGTTCGACGACGACAACATGGTCGGCGCGACGGCGTTCATGGAGACGCTCGAGCTGGCGATCGAGTTGCGGCGCGCGGGCTACGGCGAAGGCGGCGAGCGGCTCGGTTTCGACCTGTACCCGTACACGGAGGATGCGGTCGGCGCCGTGAAGCGCTCCGTGCTGCAGTGGCGCTTCATCGACGGCATCGCGTCGAAGATCGACGGACCGGCGCTGCGCGACGCACAGCAGGCGAAGGATGCGGTTGCGGCGTACGAGCTCGTCTACGCGGCGCTTGGCGCCTGACGTTCTTGTCGGGCTCGATGTTGGCACCAGCGGCGTTAAAGCCGTAGCGATCACGCACGACGGCGAGCTTGTCGCCGAGACAGACGAGTCGTACGAGCTCTCAACGCCGCAGCCGGGCTGGGCGGAGCAGGATCCCGAGGACTGGTGGCGCGCCGCGCAGGCGTGCCTCGCGCGTTTGCCGGAGGGGCCGATCGGACTCTCGGGACAGATGCACGGGCTCGTCGCGCTCGGTGACGACGGCGACGTGCTGCGCCCGGCGATGCTCTGGAACGACCAGCGCACCGCCGCCGAGTGCGAGCAGATCGAGCGCACGATCGGGCTCGAGCGCCTGATCGAGCTGACGGGCAACCGCGCGCTCACCGGCTTCACGGCGCCGAAGCTGCTCTGGCTGCGCACGCACGAGCCCGACGTGTACGCGCGCATCCGCCACATCCTGCTGCCGAAGGACTACGTGCGCTTCCGGTTGAACGGCGAGCGCGCAATCGACGCCGCTGACGCATCGGGGACGCTGCTCTTCGATGTCGCGAAGCGCGAGTGGTCGGTCGAGGTGTGCGAGGCGCTCGACATTCCCCTCGAGTGGCTGCCGCCCGCGTTCGAGTCGACGGCGATCGGAGCCGCGGGTGACCAGGCAGCAGCGGCCCTCGGCGCGGGCGTCGTCGCGCCGGGCATCGCCTCGGTCGTACTCGGCACGTCGGGTGTGGTCTTCGCGGCGCTGCCGGCGTACCAGGCCGACCCGCAGGCACGCGCGCACGTCTTCTGCCATGCGGTGGGCTGGCACGCGATGGGCGTGATGCTGAGCGCCGCCGGCTCGGCGTCGTGGCTCCGGCACGTGTTGCAGGCCGAGTACGCGACGCTCGACGCAGAAGCGGCCGCGTGGCAGCCGGGCGTCGAAGGACTGCTCTTCGCCCCGTACCTCACGGGCGAGCGCACACCGCACGCGGACGCAGACGTGCGCGCCGCGTTCACCGGCCTCTCGCTGCGCCACGATCGCGGCGCGCTGTGGCGCGCGATGCTCGAGGGCGTCGCCTTCGGCTTGCGCGATTCGTTGGAAGTGCTGCGCTCGCTCGGCTGTGATCCAAAGACCGGGCGCGTTTCGGGTGGCGGCGCCAATAGCGACGTGTGGCTGCAGATCGTCGCCTCCGCGCTGCAGCTTCCGCTCGAGCTCACCGAGTCGACCGCGGGATCAGCGTTCGGTGCTGCGCTGCTCGCGGGCGTTCGCGAAGGCGTGTTCGCCGACGCGGCCGACGCGACCAGGCGCTGTGTGCGCATCACCGGCCGCGTCGACCCCCAGTGGGATTACGAAGACACGTACAGCAAGTTCCGCGAGCTCTATCCCATACTCACGCACGCAGGTTGACGCGAACCGAGAACAGCCTGCGCGTCGAGATCCCGGCGAGCAGATTCTCGCCCGGCTTGCGCGCACGCACGAACAGCGCGATCAGCTGCTGCCGTGATGTGACCGGGAAACCGGACATGCGCTGGAGCTGCACCTCGACCCAGCCATCCGACCCGCTCGCCTTCTCGGACGGGATCGAGAACTGCTCGTATGGCACCGCGGTCACGTAGACCAGCGCACCGGCCACGTTGCCGCCGCACGTCGACGAGACGTGGAAGCGCAGGATCAGCGTCGACGTCTGCCGCGTCACGACCGACGGTGACTGCATTCCGTCGAGCACCAGGCGTGCAGGCGCTGCGATGCCGGAGACGTTGCTCGGATTCGAGCAGCCACCCGGACGTGCGACGCCGATCACAGCTGTCGGAGCAGACGACACCCACGTCCGGCCTTGCTTGTTCGCTGCGCCAACCGCGTAGCGCAACGTCATGCCGGCGTCGACCGACGCAACTTTGTACTTCGCGTGCCCGCCGGTGCCGGAGATGTTCGCGCAGCTCGCGCCGTGCGAATCGCAGCGCTGCCACCACGTGTTGTAGTCGGTCGGGTGACCGGACCAGGTGCCGCGTCCGCCGGACAGCGTGGCGCCGATCGCGGGGTTCCCCGACACGGTCGGGGGCTTGGTGTTAACCGGAGCGGACCCGGTCACCACCGCAGTCGGAACCGAAGCAGCCCACGTGCGCCCGTCGGCATTCGCAGCACCAACGTCGAAGCGAAGGCGATGTCCTGCGTCGGCGTCGGCAAGGCGATAGCTCCTGTCCCCGCCCGTGCCGCGAATGTTGTTGCAGCTGCCGCCGTTGCTGTTGCAGCGTTGCCACCACGTGTTGTAGTCGGTCGGGCTTCCCGACCAGGTGCCGAGCGTGCCCTGGAGCACGGAGCCAACGGCCGCGTTCCCAGAGACGGTCGGGGGCGACTGGTTCGCGGGACGTGCGGTTGTCGCGGCGGAGACAGCGCCACCGCCGACAACGAGTACGACCGCGCCCAACGCCAGTGAGATGAGATACCGCGCCGTTTTCATAGCCGCGGTGTTCCCAGGAACTGTTAGCTCTCGGTACGCCCTGGGTTCGGGTTTGTAACGCCGGCGCGCTCGCGCACAGCGCCGAGGACGTACCCGCCTTCGATCATCCGCGGCGCGCGTTCGAGCAGCGCCTCCCACTCCGGCACGTCCCAGCCAAAGGAGTCGGCGAGCCGCACGATCATGTTGAACAGCGCGCTCACGAGCGCGGCATCGCGCAGCGCCTGCTGCGAGACACCTGCCGAATAGGCGGACTCGGCGTCCTCGCGCGTCAGCTCCTCCGGTCGCAGCGTCTGCTTCTCGATGAAGGCGAGCGTCGCCTTCAACTGCGGGCTGACGGGCGCAGTGCGCCAGTCGGCGCGAACCGCCTGCCACACATCGTCACCAAGCGCGTACGACGCAACTGCGCCGTGGGAGCTCAGTCAGAACAGACACTGGTTGAGATGCGACGCGAAGCCGGCGAACAACTCGCGCTCGCCGACGCTCCAGTCCGAAGGCCCGCGCATCACGTCGTCGAGCGCATCGGAGAACGGCTCGCCGAAGAGCTCTGGGCGGTAGAGCAGCGTCTTGATCACGCCCGATGCTTCCGGCGGCGCATGCGGGCCTTCGAGCACGGAGAGGCGGATCATTCGATCACTGCATCCAGCCGGCGCAGACCCTCGGAGATGGCTGCGGCAACGGTCTGCTCGAAGATCTCGTCCTCGCCGACACCGGCGTCTTTCAGCTCGTCGACGTCCGCGTCCGTGATGCGGTACGCGTGGGCGTGCACCTTCTCGAGATACGCCGACATGACGGGCGGAGCGGACGGAGTCGCGCGCACGTTCTCGCGCAACTCTGCGAGCCGGGTCAGTCGTCTGTCGTTTCGATTTCCTGCGGGCGTTCCCACGGCTTGAAGGTAACTGTTAGCCGACCGATGCGTTGGCCGTCAAGCTCGTCGACGCGAAAGTCGATGCCGTCGTGCGAGACCAGGTCGCCGTGCTCCGCAGCGCGGCCGAGTTGGCCGAAGACGAAGCCGGCGATCGTGTGGTAATCCTCGGCCGGCAGGTCGCAGTCGAAGCGCTCGTTGAAGTCGTCGATCGGGAACGTGCCGTCGACGCGCACCGTGTGGTCGTCGACGCGCTCGACATCCTCGTCGGGAACGTCGAACTCGTCCTCGATCTCGCCGACGATCTCCTCGAGCAGGTCCTCGAGCGTGACGATGCCCTCGACCGAGCCGTACTCGTCGATCACGATTGCGAGGTGCTGGTTCGTGCGGCGGAACTCGGTGAGGAGCGCCGCCAGATCCTTCGTCTCCGGGACCATGTACGCGGGCCTGATCAGCTCCTCGAGGTTGACGGCGGCGATGCCGCGGTCGTGCATCGCGGAGATCAGGTCGCGGACGTGGAGCACGCCGACCACGTTGTCGAGCGACTCGCGGAAAACCGGGTAGCGCGTGTACGGCGACTCGAGGACTGCTTGCAGCGCCTCGGCGGGCGGCAGGTCGATCGAGATCGCGACGACGTCGGGGCGCGGGACCATGACGTCGGAGACGTCCTTGTCGGCGAAGTCGAAGACCTTGTTGACCATCTCCTGCTCTTCGTGCTCGATCTCGCCCTGCTCGGCCGAGCTCGACAGCAACATGCGGAGCTCTGCTTCCGAGTGCGCTTCGTCGTCGGCGCCCGGCGGCTTGAGCCCGAGCACCTTCAGCACCTGCTCCGTCGTCCACTCGAGCAGCGCGATCAGCGGGTTCGCGATGAAGAAGAACCAGCGCACCGGTGTCGACACCGCGAGCGCGGTTCGCTCCGGATTGCCGAGCGCGACGCCCTTCGGCACGAGCTCGCCGAAGATCACCTCGACGAACGTGATGATGAAGAGCGCGATGATCACGGCGAGCACGCTCGCCATCACGGTGTCGAACTTCTGCGCGAGCACTTGCTCGCCGAGCGCGCCGATCGCCAGCGACGCGAAGGTGACGCCGAGCTGCATCGCCGCGATGAAACGCGGAGGGTCGGAGGTGATCCTGCGCACCGCCCGCGCGCGCCGGTTGCCGGCGTGCTCGAGCTCGAGGATGCGCGTGCGCCGTGACGTGACGAGCCCGTACTCCGCCGCCACGAAGAACGCGTTGAGCAGGATCAGAGCCGCAAGCGCGACCAGTTCGAGCGCAAAGGTCATGGACGTGCGCCCCCGAGGGCGTGAGTACTGGGCGGTTCGTCGTCCACGCGAATCAGTTCGCCGAGGATAGCAACGTTCCCGGCGAGGCGAACATATGTTCTATACTCGGCCGATGCGGGCCGAATACCGCGAGGAGCCCTGCCGCGCCGCTTTGAATCGCGTCCGCGGCATGCCGTTCGAGTGGTCGCTGAACCCGTATATGGGGTGCGTGCACCGCTGCACCTTTTGCTACGTCAGGGGGTTCGAGAAACGCGCCGACCGCCCGTCGGGCGAGTTGTACGGCAGGTCGATTCGCGTGAAGGTGAACATCGCCGACGTCCTGCGGCGCGAGCTGGCGCGACGCTCGTGGCTGGGAGACGGGATCGTGATCGGCGCCGCGACCGATCCGTACCAGCCCGCCGAGGGCCGCTACCGGCTCACCCGCGCGTGCCTGGAAGTGCTCGCGGCCGTGGCGAACCCGTTCTCGATCATCACGCGCGGGCCGCTGATCGTGCGCGACCGGGATGTGCTCGCCGGGGCGAGCCGGCGCGCCGACGTGTCGGTGACCTTCTCCATCCCCACGCTCGACGAGGACGTGTGGCGCCGCACGGAGCCTGGCACAAGCCCGCCGCGGCAGAGGTTGCGCGCGCTGCGCACGCTCGTCGATGCGGGCGTTCGCGCTTCCGTCGGGATGGCGCCGATCCTCCCCGGGCTGTCCGACCGTCCCGAGCAGCTCGCCGAGGTCGTCCGCGCAGCGCGCGACGCCGGTGCGTGCGGCATCTGGGCGAACCTGCTCTACCTGCGGCCGGGCACGCGCGAGCACTTCCTCGACTCCCTTTCGCGCGACTGGCCGGAGCTGCTGCCTGAGTACGAGCGGCTCTACGCGGGCGGCGCGTACCTGAAGAGCGCCGAGGCCGACCCTGTTCGCGCGACTGTGCGGACGCTGGCACGGGAGCACGGGATCCGCGACCGGCGGCCCGAGCCGCTACGCCCGCCGGAGCGGGATCGCCAACTTTCGCTGCTCACGGCATAGACTCGCGCCATGGCCGACGAGATCACGACGCTGATCGTCGACGATCACGAGGTGGTTCGCGAGGGGCTTCGCCTCTCGCTCTCGCGCGCGCCGAACATCCGCGTCGTCGGCGAGGCGGGTGACGGCGCCACTGCGGTCGAGTTGGCGGAGCGCCGCAAGCCGGACGTCGTGATCATGGACGTGCGCATGCCGGGCATGGATGGGCTCGAGGCGACGAAGCTACTGGCCGAGCGCGCACCGGAGTCGAAGGTGCTGATCTTCACCGCGTTCTCGGAGCGCTCGTTGCTGACACGCGGGCTCGAGTCGGGCGCGAAGGGTTACATCCTCAAGGAGGCGCCTCATCAAACGCTCGTGCGCGCGATCGAGAAGGTCGCGCAGGGCGAGGGGTACGTCGACCCCGCGCTGATGCCGGCGTTCTTCACGGGCAAGGACTCGGGCGACATGCTGACGACGCGCGAGCGCGAGATTCTGCAGCTGCTCGCCGACGGTCTCTCGAACGCAGACGTTGCGGGCAAGCTCTTCATCTCCCAGGAGACAGTGAAGAGCCACGTGCGCCACATCCTCACGAAGCTCGAGGCGGATACGCGCACGCACGCGGTCGCGATCGCGCTTCGCGAGGCGATTATTGACTGAGTCACTCGATCGGCTGATCTCGGCGGAGCAGGACGAGCGCCGCCGCATCGCGCTGTTCCTGCACGACGGGCCGGTGCAGCACCTCGCCGGCATCGCGCTGATGGTCGACGCGGCGCTCGCCTCGATCTCCGCCGGCAGCAACGAGGAGGCGAAGGCGGTGCTCACCTCCGCGCTCGAACGGCAACGCGAGACGATTCGCGAGCTGCGCGGGCTGTCGTTCGCGCTCGAGCCGGTCGTGCTGCGCGACCGGGGCTTTGGGCCGGCGCTCGACGAGCTCGCGTCCCAGATCGGCCAGCTGCACGGTGTGCGCGTCGAGGTCGACGCGGAGTCGTCAGGCGAGCTCGGCCAGACGGCGCAGATCGCGCTCTACACGATCGTGCGCGAGCTGCTCGACCAGGCGGTTCGCCGCGGCCCTCCCTCCCGTGTCGATGTTGCGCTGCACGCGACGCCGGACGGTGGTGTCGAGGCGACGATCGTCGACGACGCCGAGCCGGAGCGCCGTCGCCGTTCGTTCGAGGTGATCGAGGAGCGCGTGAAGCAGCTGCACGGCGAGGTCGCGGTGCAGCCCGAGGCGGGCGGCGGGACGCGCGTGGTCGTGAAGCTGCCGCCGTACGCGACGCGTCGTTAGAGTTCGGCCCGATGAGCGACGGTTATCTGCTGATGGTCTGGTCGCCCGCGGGCTACACGCTGCGCACGGAGCAGGGCGACCCGCCACCCGTCGGCCACCGCTTCGAGGACGATGGGCGCCAGCTGGTCGTCAACAAAGTCGGCGCTTCGCCGCTTCCCGGCGACGCGCGCGTCTGCGTCTTCTCCGTCGGCGCGGCCTAGCTCAGTCGGCGCGGCCTAGCTCAGAACCCGCACCGCCACAGCGATTGCGGCTGTGGGAACTTCGGCGCGGTTTCGGCACGTCACTGTCCCCAACCTGGTACCTGCCTGGTACCTGCCTGTCCCCCACCTGGTACGTACCTGGTACCTGCCTGTCCCCGGATCGCTAGCGCGCGGCGTCTTCGGCGGCGGCGAGACCGAGGACGAGGGCCTGCGCAAGGCCGCTGGCGTAGCCGCCCGTCGAAACACCGCCGGCGTCGACGCCGGCGGCCCAGAGCCCGTCGATCGCCGAACCGTCTTCGCGCAGCACGCGTGCGCGATCGTCGACGGCGAGACCGCCGATCGTGTGGGTGATCGACGCGACGACGCGAACTGCTGCCACAACTCCCTCCGGCGGCGCAAACGGCAGATCTTGCAACGGCACACGCGCCTCGGCCGGCGCCGCCTCCACCATCTCGGCGACCGTCCGGTCGCGCACGCGCTCGCGCAACGCCTCCTCGGTCAGCAGGTAGTACGCGCGCGCGCCGGGGCGCCGCGCCGTCGCCTGCACCACGTTCGTCTCCGACCACGAGACGTCGTCCGCCGCGAAGAACTCGACACCGTCCTCGTCGAAGATGCGCGCGTACCGTCCGTAGAGCTGCGACAGCGATACGAGCTGCGTCTCGTCCCACGCGGCGTCCGGCATGTTGCGGCCGTAGAACTCGCCGAGCCCGCCCGTGAGCCTCGCGCCACGCTCGAGGGCATGCGTGAGACCGTCACCCGCCGACCACGGGTTCGCGCGCAGGCGAAGCGGCGCAGCCGGCGCGACGTACCGCGCAACGAGCTCGCTCGACGCAGCGAAGCCACCGGTACAGAGAATCGTCGGCTCCCCCGCATCGATCTGCGGCTCGCCGAGCGACACCTCGCCGGCCAGCGTCTCCGCGAGGCCGCGCGGATCGAAGCGCTTGCCGACCGTACGCGGGTTACCGGACTCCTCCCACACAACCGGCGCTCCGAGCGAGCCCAACCACTCGATGGCCCTGTCGAGCCGCTCCCACACGAGCCGCTGCAGCCGTTCGTCGCCGCCGGGGCACTCGCGGCGAAACTCATCCCACTCGCGATGCCGCCAAATGACGCACGACGAGAGCAGCATCGACCCACCGACCCGCGTGCCCTTCTCGCGCACGTCAACAGCGATGCCCAACTCGCGCAACCTCGCTGCCGCGACGAGGCCGGCCATCCCGGCCCCCGCGACGACAACCGTCACGTCAAGGAGAACGTCGGCTTGTGCTCGACGTACTCGATGCGCACGCGCTCGGGACCCCAGAGAAACGCCGCGTACGTATTCGCCGCATCGACCACCGACTCGACCTCGATACCGAGGTCCGTCGCGTCAGCGATGACATCGTCGGCCGAGTCGACCAGCACCGCGATGTGATTGAGCAGCGGCTGGTCGGACTCGCGAACCTCACCCTGGTGAAACTCGATATGCGCGCCGCCGACCTCGACACGCGCCGGCCCGACCCGCTCGAACCCATAGCGCTCGTACTCCCCGGCGGTGGCCTCGGGGTCCGACGACCACAGTGCGACGTGATCCAGGTCGTAGTCGATGTCCGTGTCGCCCTCGACCAGCGTCAGCACGACACCCCCGCCCGCGTCGAACACGTCGGGTGCGCCCTCAGGCAGCGACGCGCGCGCCGCCGCGAGATCCGACACGCGCAGCGCGACGTGCTTCAGCACGCCGGGCTCGCGCGGGCCGTCCGCGTCGAACAGCGTCAGCTTCCCGCGACGGGCGTTGCTGCCCATCAGCGTGAACCGGTCCTGCCGGTCGATGACGTGCATGCCGACGTGCCGCTCCAGGAACGCCGCGATTACATCGCGGTCCGTGACCCAGTACGCAACGTGATCGAGTGTCTTCGGCTCCATCGCCCCGAGGATAACGACGGGGGTGCGGCCAATGTTCCACCCATACAGATCCGCCCTCGGGGGCCCTGCAGATCGCAGGACCCCCAAGAGACGGTGTGCTTGCTAGCGACTAGCGCTTGGCGCGCCGCTTGGCGGTGCGGCGCTTGGCCGTCCGCTTCGCGGTCGTCTTGCGCTTCGCGGGACGGCGCTTGGCCGTTGCCCGCTTCGCCGTCGACTTGCGCTTCGCCGGGGCACGCTTCGCCGCCGTCTTGCGCTTCGCCGTGGTCTTGCGCTTGGCAGTCGACTTGCGCTTCGCCGGCGCGCGCTTCTTTGCGGCCGACTTGCGCTTGGCTGTCGACTTCTTGGCAGCGGTCTTGCGCTTTGCCGTCGACTTGCGCTTTGCCGTCGACTTGCGCTTCGCCGGGGCGCGCTTCGCCGCGGTCTTGCGCTTCGCCGTCGACTTGCGCTTCGCCGTCGACTTGCGCTTCGCCGGCGCGCGCTTGGCCGCCGTCTTCCGCTTTGCCGTCGTCTTCTTCGCCGCGGTCTTACGCTTCGCAGTCGTCTTCTTCTTTGCAGACGAACGCTTGCTGGACCTCGACGAGGAGCGCGTACGGGCCGGGATTGCGCGGGGCGCCTCTTCAAGCTGCCCGCTCTCCGGCTCGAACCCTTCGGTGGGCGCACCAGCTTCGGCGTCAGGCGCCGCGCTGGTAACGCTCCAATCCTCCTGGGTCATCTACGACCTCCTGGGTCTGAGTTGCGTGGACGATCCCTACCACGTTGGTTTTTAGCGCGCAACGCGGACAGCATTGCAATCCCTGCACGTTGCTGAAAAGGAAAACGAACGCCGACGTCGACGTCGCACGACTTGCAACTCTTACTCGAGCGGCTGATTTTGAACGTTGTGCTCGGTCGCATACTCGTCGGTGAGCTTGTCGACGGTCGCCATGCCCTCGCCATATGCGTAGTTGATTCGCACGAACGCCTGCCATTTTTCCGGCAACGCGTCCTCCGGAAAGATCGCCTCCACCGGGCATTCCGGCTCGCATGCACCGCAGTCGATGCACTCCTCGGGATCGATGACGAGGATGCGGCCGGCCTCGTGGATGCAGTCGACAGGGCATACGTCGACGCATGAGCGGTCTTTGATGTCGATGCAGGGCTCAGCGATGATGTACGTCACGGCGGCCTACTCTACCGACGCGAGCAGCTGGTCGATCAGCTCCTGGGTGCGCTCGAACAGCGCCGACTTCGCGACGACCTGGTCGAAGCCCGCGGCATGTGCGCGTTGCAACCCGGAGGTATCCGTGTGGTTCGTGTAGCCCAGAATTGGGACGTCGGGATACGTGTCGGCGACGTCGTCGGGATCGATGCGCGCGATGTCGCAGATGACGACCTCGGGAGCGTCGACGCCGTCGCTCGTGATGAGCCGATGCGCCGGCAGAGAAGCTTCGAGCTTTCCGCGGACGAAGAGGTCGACCCCACAAAGCAGGATCGTCGCCATACCTGATCGCGACCCTACCACCGTTTCGTCCGAATACCAACGCGGCCTCGCGCTCGCGCGCGACGGCTCGTACTTCGAGGCGCACGAGGCGTTCGAGACGGCGTGGCGCGCGTGCACCGACGAGGAGCGCGACTTCTTCCAAGGGCTCGTGCACGTGGTCGTCTCGGCGTACCAGCGCGGGCGTGGACGCCCCGTTGCTGCCGAGCGGCAGCGCGTGAAGGCGCTGAAGCGCCTGATGCCGTTTGCGCCGGCGCATCGCGGGCTGGACGTCGCGGCGCTGCTGCTGGCCCTAGAACGTGCCGAGCCCGACGTGCGACAGCGCCTGGTTCAGTCCGTCGCGGAGCCACGCGTCGCGGTGGAAGAAGAGCAGCAGCCCGAGCACGACGAGCGTCGCCCCTGAGAATCCCTGCACGATCGCGTAGTGGCTGCGCACCCAGCGGAACGCGCGCATCGCATGCGCGAACGCGACGCCGGCCGCGAGGAACGCGGCGCCAAGGCCGAGCGAATAGGCGATGAGCAGGATCACGCCGCGCACGACGGTGCCGCTCGAGCCGGCGAGCACGAGGATGGACGCCAGCACGGTTCCGATGCACGGCGCCGCACAGACGGCGAAGGCACCGCCGAGCAGCGCGCTGGAGCCCGTCTTGCGCGCACCCTGGAGGAGGTTGGGCGCGACCGTGCTCTTCGGCCACGGCAACAGCCCGACGAACGCGAGCCCGATCACGACGAGCACAAAGCCTGCGATCTGCGTCTGCGTCGTCTTCGGCACGACGCTCGCGATCGCGGCTGCGCCGGCGCCGAGCACGACGAAGACGGCGGTGAACCCGGCGATGAACGGCAGGCTCGCGACGACGACTTTCCGTGCTGAGCCGCGCTGCCCGAGCGCCCCGACCTCGACGGAAGAAACAGCCGCGAGGTAGCCGGGGACGAGCGGCAAGACGCACGGGGTGATCACCGAGATCAGCCCGGCGAGAAACGCGACGGGGATCTTTTCACCCATCGAACCGCGCGAGCGCTTCGTCGACGCGGCGCTCCGACTCAGGATCGAGCGGCGCCGGCTCGGGCTCGCTGCGCGAGCGGGACCACTTCCACGCGCCCGCTCCGATCGCAAGCGCGCCGAGCGCGATACCGAGGAACGGCAGCACCCACGCGACCAGGTCGAACCCGTGCGTGCGCGGCACGCCGAGCACTGCTACGCCGAGATTGTTCGGCGGCCCAACGAGCTCATCGACTATTTCGCTGCGCGTGTCGCCCGCTGCGATGCGCGTCGCGATGAACGCCTTCATCTGCTGTGCGACCGGCGAATTCGACTCGTCGAGCGGGACGTGGCAGCTCGGGCAGACCAGCATCGTCTCCAGCTCTGCCTGCGTCGGGTGTTGTTCGCTCGCAGCTGCGGGCGCCGCGACGACGAGCACGGCGAGCGCGACCAGAACCGCGACGCGGGTCACGCGCTGAGCGCGCGTTCGATCCCGGCTTCGACCGCGCTCACCTTCGCCGTCGCGATGATGTGCGGCGGCACGACTCGGCCGAGCTTGTCGATGAAGAAGGTCTCCGGCGTCCCGGTCACGCCGAACTTGCCGGCGATCGCGCCGTTGCCGTCCGCGACGCTCTTGTACGGAACCTTGTAGTGCGCCAGATAGTGCTGCGCGAACGAGCGAACCTCGATCTCGTCGATGCCGAGGAACACGACGCCCTTCGACGCGTACTTCGCGGCGAGCCGGTTCAGCTCACCCTGCTCCTGCTTGCACGGCACGCAGTCCGATGCCCAGAAGTTGAGGACGACGACCTTGCCGCGCAGCGACGCGAGGGAGAGCTTCCCGTCCGTCGCGACGAGAGGCAGATTGAACGCCGGGGCTTTCACGATCTCGCCCTTGTCGACATCGCGCGCGACCTTGCCGCCGCTCGAGTGCGCAACATCCCAGACGAGCAGGCCAAGCAGCGCGAGAACCGCAACCGCCGCCGTGAGACGCAGCGCGCGCATCAGACGATGAACACCGTCGTGCCGACGTTGACGCGCTCGAACAACCACTCTGCGTCGGGCACCTGCATGCGGATGCAGCCGTGCGACGCGCTGTAGCCGATCGACGCTGGCTCATCGGTGCCGTGGATGCCGACACCCGGTACCGACAGACCCATCCACCGCGTGCCGAGTGGGTTGTCCGGCCCCGGAGGCACCGGCTTCAGCCCTTTCGCCCACGCGTCCTGCGTCGGCGGGTACCAGGTCGGGTTCACCCACTTCACGACGATGTGGAACGTACCTTTCGGCGTCGGGTAGATCGACTGGCCGGTCGCGACCGCGAAGATGCGCTCGGTCAGCAGCGAGCGGCCGTTGTTCTTGTAGAGGAAGAGCTTGTTGATGCTCCGGTTGATCAGGATCACCGGGCCGAAGCTCGCCGCGGTGACCGAAGCCGGTGCGCTGTGCGTCGTCGCGCGCAACGGTGTGCGGGTGTTCGTCGACAGCGCTGAGACAAGGCGGCGAAGCAGGTCGCCCGAGTCGAGCTTCACACCCGGGTGGTCGCGCGTGAGCTTCACCCGGCCTTTGACGAATCCAAGCGTCGCGTTGATCGGGGCATGACTCGTGCGCGCTGCGAGGGACGCCACCCACGCGCGCAGCTTCACGCCGTTCACGTGGACGACAAGCTTCACGCTCGCCCCCGGCGACGCGACACGCGCCCGTGCGACTGCGGTCGGGACGTACGCGCTTGCCACCGACTGTGGATCGAGGGTCGCATGCGTCGTTCCGGCGACCACGGTCAACGGCTTGTCGAACGCGCGCTGCACGTCGGCGAACGCGTCGGTGCGCGCAAGGCCTCCGACCGGGACACCGCCGATCGTCACGCCGTTGGGGAGGGCGTCCACGGGAGCAGTCGTCGTCGCGACCGCCGTCGTGGCGGTCGTGACGGGAGCGGTCGTGGTGGTCGACGTCGACGAAGTTGTCGTCCCGGTGTCGGCGATGACCGTCCCGGCGAAGACTCCCGCGACCGCGAAACCCGCGGCGAACAGGCAGGCGGCGAATACCCGCTTCACAGCGCGGTCAGTGTACCCGCCGGTATTGGGACTCCAGCGCTCCCAGCGTGGTTTCCGGATCGTCGCTCACGATCGCGTCGACGCCGAGATTCGCCAGCCGAAGAGCCGTCGCCGCATCGCTGACGGGCCACGCGAGCACGGCCGCCCCAGACCGGTGCGCCGCCGCGATTGACGCCCGCGAGCAGAGCGTGTGATGCAGCGCGAGCACGTTGGCCCGCGCCTGCCGCAGCAGCAACGGCACCCGCACCGGCACGACCGTCCGGAGCGCCGCGGCGCCGGCGGTCGTGGCGGCCGGCGGCCAGCGAAACCGCGAGACGCCCAGCCGGTCGCGCGGATAGCCGATCGCGCGCGGCAACGCCGGCGCGACGGCGGCGAGCGCGCGGCCAACCTGAGGCAGCGCGGTCGAGACGAGCGCGCGATCCTCGAGGCCGTGCGCGCGCAGCGCAGCCACGACGTCGCGCTCGTACCCGCCGAGCTTCACGTCGACGTGCACCCCGACACCGGCCCCGGCGAGATATGCGAGAGCTCGATCCAGCGTGATCGCGTCGGCAGGCGTCTCGCCCGGTGAGTGCGCGAGGACGAGACCGGGAGATACGTCGAACTCGACGATGTCGGCGCCGGCGCGAACGGCGGCCTCGAGTGACGCAAGCGTGTTCTCCGGCGCCACGCCGGCAGCGCCCCGGTGGCCGATCACGAGCGGCCGTGCGCCGTCGCGGCGCAGGTTCACGCGCGCCGGATTGCGACGACCGCGCAGTCGTCAGCGAGCTCGCCTGCGAACGCACGGCAAGCGGCGATGACCGCCGCTGCGAGCTCCTGCGCGGGCGCGTCGGAATGCTCGGCGAGCACAGCGTCGAGGCGTTCCACGCCGAACAGGTCCCGCCCGCGGCGCGCTTCGACCACGCCGTCGGTGTAGAGCACGACCGTCGCTCCCGTCACGAGCTCCGCGTCGACCGCGTCGTAGCTCTGCGCCTCTTCGACGCCGAGCGCGAGTCCGCCGCAGCGCAACGCAGCGACGGAGCCGTCACTGCCGACGATGCGCGGCTCGGGATGTCCCGCGCTCGCAGCACGCACCGCCCCGTTCGGATCGACGACGAGCGCCGTCATCGTGATGAACTTGCCGGGCGCGATCTCGCTGAGGACGACCTCGTTCGCGCGCGCCAGGAACTCCGCGGGGTCGGTGTGCACACGGCCCAGCGACCGGAACACGAACTTGGCCATCGCCATATCGGCGGTCGCGTCGATGCCGTGCCCGGTCACGTCGCCGAGCACGACGGCGAGGCGTCCGTCGGGCAACTCGAGGAAGTCGAAGACGTCGCCGCCGACGTCGACGCGCGCGGCGGACTCGTACACGGCGCCGATCTCCAGTCCGGCGATGCCGGGACGGTCCTGCGGCAGCAGCGACTGCTGCATCGTCTCCGCGAACTGCTTCTGCTGCTGGTAGAGACGCGCGTTGTCGAGAGCGAGCGCCGCCTGCCGGGCGATCGTGGCGGCCGTCGCGAGCGTCTCGCGGTCGATCGGCGCGGCGGGGTCGAGCGAAAGGATCGTCAGCTGGGCGAGATGCTCGGTCGGGCTCGCGATCGGCAGCAGCGCAGCGGTCGATCCCTTCTCGAGGAACGGCACGAGCAGCGCGTGCGCCCCACCCAGCCGAACCGCGGTGGCGACGTCGAGCAGGATCGGCTCGCGCGAACGCGGGGGACGAGGCTGCGGGCGTTCGAGAATCGTCCGCACCGGCTCGACCAGCCGCGACTCGACGACATGCACGGCGCGTGGCACGAAGGTGTCGCCGCGTTCGTCGGGCATACGGATGACCGCAGCGTCGACGCCGAGCACCCCGACGACGGTCGACGTGATCGCCTGGAGCGTCGCGTCGAGCGAGAGAGTCTGCGTGAACGAGTTCGAGATCTCGTAGAGCGCGGTGAGCTGGCGCGACGACTGCCGCTCCGAGTCGAGCGCTCCCGAGAGCCGATCGCGCAGCTGGGTTGCGTTCTCGTGCAGCCGTGCGTTCTGCACGGCGACGGCGAGCTGTGCGCCGAGTGCGGCGAGCAGCGCGGCCTCGCTCTCGGCGACGCGCCGCCGGGGCGGATACAACGCGACGAGTCCGATGAGCTCGCCGCCCATCTGCAGCGGCACGCCGACGACGACCTGCTGCCCGTAGCGGACGAGCGCGGAGCGCGCCTCGCGCATCGCCGGCTCCGATCCCGAAGCATCGACGAGGATCGTCGTGCGTGCCCGCAACGGTCCGAGCGCGAGTGCGAGCAACCGGTCGGCGACCGCCTGATGGCCGGTGCGGAGGCCGCGTGACTCGGCCGGAACGAGATGGGCGTGCTCCACGAGATAGACGCCGAGCATCTCGATGCGCAGCAGCTCCGACACGCGTTCGACCGCGGTCTCCAAGGTATGGGAGAGCGACAGACGCGACACGGCTTCGCCGACAACTTCGAGTAGCGCGCGGGTGCGATCCAGCTCGGACTCGAGCTCAACCGCCTGCTCGCCCGCACGCAAGGCGTGCGCAGCCCGCGCCGCGAACGCGGCAAGACCTGCGAACGCCTCCGGCCCTGGAGCGCCACCGTCGCCGAAGTGGAGCTGCATCACGGCGAACATCGGCTCGCCGAGCCGAAGCGTCGCGATGTTCGACTCGACCGTCACCGGCTGCCAGGCGTGGGCTGCCGCAATTGCGAGCTCAGCGGCCCGGCGCGGATCGCCCGGATTGCCGACCGCGGCGATCGAGTGCGCCTTCCCGTCGGTGACGCGCCACATCCGGCCGGCAGCCGCGCCCGTGGCTTCGGTAGCGATGCGCACCGCTTGGCGGGCGGCGCGGTCGCCGTCCGTCCCCGCGGCGAGGGCCTCGCCGGCGAGCGCGAGCCAATCGGCCGCCGCCGGCGCCGAGGAGCCGGCGCCGGTCGACCGCACCACGAGAGCGAGCTGGCCGGCGACCAACTTGGCGACTATGCGCTCTTCGTCCGTAAAGGAAGAGGCGACGCGCACGAGCTCGACCGCGCCCACGACTCGACCGTCGGCCAGCACGTCCTCGACGAGCATCCCTGCAGCGCGTGCGCGTTCGGCTGCGCGAGCCGTCGGTCCGGACAGTGCTCCCGCGACGACGTCGCTTGCCGGCGCGCGGCTCGCCGCGACTTCCGCTGCGAGCGCGGAGCCGGCCGGGCTGACTGCGCGCGCGGCAAGGTCGCCGTGGCTGTCGCGCACGCGCAGGACGACGAGGTCGGCCTCGGCCGCTTCGCACGCTGCATCGGCCAGGAGATGCAGGGCAGCCTGCGGGTCGGCCTGCGCGGCGGCGCGCGCGGCGGCTTCGGCAAGCGCCTCGAGCGGCGGACGGATCTGGGCGACCGTCACGGTGGCCAGTATGCACCTCTAGAATCCCCTGCATATGGCCCAGGCCGCCCACCGCACCCACGACGACCTTCCTTCCCTCGATGGGCGCGCCGTCGAAGTTGCCTATCGGCGCGAGCGCGCGCGGCGTCGGGCCCGCGTAGCGCACCGCACGGAAACCAGGCGCTCGCATCTGCGCTTCTGGGTCGTGCTGACGGTGCTCGCCTTCATCTCGGCGTTCGCCCTGCTTTTGGTCTGGGAGCTCACCCAGACAATCTTCGGCGTCTAGCTAGCCCGCACTGGACGCGCTAGACGCGAGGCCGAGCGACGAAGCTGGAGTCCGGCGCGGGCTCCCAGGTGGTGCCTGCGCACATGGGGCACTGCGGGAGAGAGCCGTACACCGCGATCCCGTAGCCGCAGTTCGAGCAGTGAAACTCGCCTGAGGCCGTCGATCCGGCGCGAATGAACTCGATGAACTCGGCCTCCGCCGGGTCCATGCTTCTCTCCTCCAGCATCCTGACCCCTTTCCCCGAACTTGATGAGCCGGTCGGTTACCCGGCCGACGACCGGAGGTTTCCCCATACTTCCCATTGTGGAAACCCCAGAGTTCTTCGACGCCGCACCCGACCCGGCGACCGTCGCCCCCAATTCGCGGCTCAAGCATGCCGGCGGCGGCCTGTGGGCGGCAGGCGAGCGCATCACCTGGGTGGCCGGGCTCGTCCTTCTTCTCTCTGCATTCATGGACTGGTACGCCGGCTCGGGCGTGGGCGTGAAGCTCGCGGTGATCGGCTGGCACACCGGCGTGCTCGGGAAGCTCGTGTTCGTGATCGGGCTCGCGGTGGTGGTGCTCGTCGTGTTGCGGCAGGCGGGCTTCGAGTTGCCGCCGACCGTTCCCGAGAGCTTGCTCGTCGTGGCGCTCGGCGCACTGGCGACGATCTTCGTGCTGATCCGCCTGATCTCGATCCCCGATTCGATGCTGCCGGCGGACGGTCGCGGCATCGGCATCTGGATCAGCCTGTTCGCCGCGCTCGGCGTCATCTTCGGCGGCCTGCTTTCAGCCGCTGAAGAGATGTAATTACACCGGCACTAACTGTTTCGCGCGTTCGATCAGCTGTAGCGGGTCGAACGGCTTGCCGACGAACGCCTGCGCGCCGCGCTTGCCGGCTTCGTCTTCGGCGGCGACCTCGCCGCTGAACATGATCACGGGGATCGTGCCGTGGCGTTCCTGCATGCGCTTCAGCATCTGCCAGCCGTCGATACCGGGCATGACGACATCGAGGAGCACGAGCTGCGGCGCCTGCCCCTCGATCGCGGCGAGCGCTTCGTCGGCGCCGTTTGCCTCGCGCACCGAGTAGCCCTCGGCTTCGAGGTTCACGCGCATCAGCTCGCGCACTTGTTCGTCGTCGTCGACAACGAGTACGAGCGGGCCGCTCGAGTGTCCGCCCGGCCCCGATCGCGCGAGGAACGCGTCGAGATCCCTGCGCCGGTAACGACGATGACCGCCCGGCGTGTAGAACGCCGGTACGCGCCCCTGGTCCGACCACTTGCGAATTGTGGACTGCGCAACGCCGAGGAAGCGTGCGGCCTGGCCGAGTGTCAACCAGTCGGCGTCGATGCTGGGAGCACGCGAAGCCATGGCGAAAACATCGCCAAACTTGCGCGAATCTAAACCGCTCTAGGGGTTTGTGGTCGTGACGGTGACGGTCACGCGCGCCGGTGCGAGCGGCAGCGGGTCGAGCGTGCGCACGATGGTCTGCGTGCCGCCCGGCTGCGAGTTGTCGTTCAGCGCCTTGCCCACGGCGATCCCGACGACGAACACGATCACGAGTGCGACCGCGGCGATGGCGACGCGCACAGGCGTCATGGGCTGTAGTCCGTCGCGCCACGCGCGTAGCGGTGGAAGGCGGCGTCCGTCACCGTGCTCGCCTCGAGCGGCGGCGGTGCGCCGGGATCGGCGAGGTCGATCGCGTCGCGCGCCCAGTCATCGGCACGTTCGTACGCGTCGACCAGCTCGGACAGGGTGAACGTCTGCCCCACGCGCTTGCGGAGCTCCGCGACCACGAGGTCGACCTGTGCACCGAGCGGCGGGTTCGTTGCGACGCGCCGCTCTCCGGTCTGCCACTGCTGGCGCGCAAGGTCGATATCCACGGCCCGCAGGATCACAGATCGGCGCAACAACTGGCCGGCCAGAGTGATGGCAGCTCGGCGAGGATGCGGTCGCCCAGTTCGTAGCCCGGCTGCGCGAGCGCGAACGCGGCGTGTGCGTGCAGGCATTTCAAGCTGCCGCCGGTTTGGGAAACAGAGTTCAAGGAGCCGCCGATGGCGCTGGGCAGCTCGGGGCGAAGCTCCCGCTGTTTTGCGTTGGCGGCGTCGAGGCTGCGTGCGAGCTCGGGATCGTCGTGCGCGGCGCGTGTCCAGCGCTCGACTCCACCGTCGGCTTCGACGCGCGCGATCGCCGCCGAGAGATACGAGCACGTGACCCAGTACTGCGTCGGGAACGGGTTGCCGCTCTCGTCGAACGGCTCCTGTTCCGTCACGGCCGGGCGGCCGAACGGGCAGCGCACCGCGACGGCGCGGAATGCGCGCGGCGTCCGGCCGATCTGGCGCGCGACGATCTCGCGGTCGGTCATGCCCTAACGCTAGTGGTGTTTCTTGCGCCATTGCGGGATGCCCTTCACGATGAAGAGCTGTTCCCCGGGCTTGACCAGCCCCAGCCGGCGCGCCTCGCGCGTCAGTTGCTCGGTCGAGCCGATCTGCGCGATCCGCTGCTTGAGCACCGCCTGCTGCGCCTGCAGGACGTGCACCTGCGAGTTGCGCGACTGCAGCTGCTTCTTCGCGTGCAGGTAGGTGTGCAACGGCTTCCAATAGAGGAAGCCGAGGAGCGCGAGCGCTCCCAGGGCAAGCAGACGCGTCGGCCTGATGCGAGGCATGCGCGGGATTTCTCCGCGCCGGTGCGCGTTCCTACGTCTTAGACGACGTCGACTTTGATGACGTTCGTCGAACCGGGCAGGTTGACAGCCGTGCCGGCGGTGAGAACCACGCGGTCGCCGGTATCGACGGCGCCGGCGTCACGCGCAGCTTCGAGGGCGCGCACCCAGAGATCTTCGACGTTCTCGCTCTCCAGCATCAGCACCGGGGTGACGCCCCACTCCAGCGCCATCTGCTGCAGCGCCGTGCGGTGATGCGAGAGCCCCACGATCGGCCGGCGTGGGCGCAGCCGCGCAACCGCGGACGCCGTGCGCCCCGTGAAGGTGGGCACAAGGATCGCGCGGGCGTGCAACGCCTCGGCGAGGTCGCAGGCGCCGTTCGACATCGCACGACCGACCGTCGGCGCGTCCTCGGCCTCCGGCATCTGGTGCCGGTAATCCATCGAAGGCTCGACCGCGCGTGCGAGACGATCCATCGTCTGCACCGCTTCCACGGGATAGTTGCCGGTCGCGGTCTCGGCGGAGAGCATGATGGCCGAGGTGCCGTCGAGAACGGCATTCGCGACGTCGCTCGCCTCGGCACGCGTCGGCTCGGCGTGCTCGACCATCGACTCGAGCATCTGCGTCGCCGTGATCACCGGTTTCCCGACCTCGAGACAGCGGTGGATGATGCGCTTTTGCAACAGCGGCACCGGCGCCGCGCCGCTCTCGCCGCCGAGATCGCCGCGCGCCACCATCACCGCATCGGCCTCGGCCAGGATGTCGTCGAGGACTTCGACCGCTTCCATCTTCTCGATCTTCGCGATCACGCGCGCGGGCGAGCCGTACTGGCGGATGATCGCCTGCAGGTCGCGCACGTCGGCTGCCGAGCGCACGAACGAGAGCGCGACGTAGTCGACACCGAGACCGACAGCGAACGCGAGATCGTCGAGATCCTTCTTCGTCAGCGACGGAATCGGGACGGGGACGCCCGGCAGGTTCACGCCCTTATGCGACTTCACCTCGCCGCCGACGATGACGCGGCAGCGCGCGCGACCGTCGACAACGTCGACGACCGAGAGACGCACAAGCCCGTCGTCGATCAGCACGTCATGGCCAGGACGCAGGACGTCGCCGATCACAGCCGGCGCAACGGGCAGCTCGCTGTCGACGGCATGCTCCTCGCCGACGACGAGCACCTCTTCGTCCTTCAGCAGGAAGCGCGACTCCTCGAGATCGCCGATGCGCAGCTTCGGGCCCTGCAGGTCGGCGATCAGTGCGAGCGCCTTCTGCTCCTGCGACTGCACCGCGCGCACGATCTTCGCCACCTCGGCGTGCTGCGCATGAGTGCCGTGCGAGAAGTTCAGACGAATGGCGTCAGCACCCGCGCGCACCAGCGCGGTGAGTACCTCGTGCGACGACGAAGCCGGCCCGATCGTCGCAACGATCTTCGTCCGGCGCGGATCCTCCACGACTCCCAGGTTAGCTACGCGCGCCGCCGCGGAAACGCGGCCCACCCGGGATACGTCGCCTTGGATCCCAGCTGCTCCTCGATCCGCAGCAGCTGGTTGTACTTCGCGACGCGGTCCGAGCGTGCCGGCGCACCCGTCTTGATCTGGCCGGTGCCGAGCGCGACCGCGAGATCGGCGATCGTCGCGTCCTCGGTCTCGCCCGACCGGTGCGACATCACCGCCGTGTAGCCGGCACTCTGCGCGAGCCGCACGGCTTCGATCGTCTCGGTGAGCGTGCCGATCTGGTTCACCTTCACGAGGATCGAGTTGCCGACGCCTCGGTCGATGCCCTCCTGCAAACGCTTCGGATTCGTGACGAAGATGTCGTCGCCCACCAGCTGCAAGCGGTCGCCAAGCGCGTCGGTGATCGCCTTCCATGCGTCCCAGTCATCTTCGGCTGCGCCGTCTTCGATCGAAACCACGGGATAGCGATCGGCGATCTGAGACCAGAACTCGGGCATCTCGGCGCTCGACTTCTCACGCCCCTCGAAGCGGTAGACGCCGTCCTCGAAGACCTCGCTCGTCGCCGGATCGATCGCGATCGCGACGCGGTCACGATGACCGGCGCGTTCCGCTGCTTCCAGGATCGCCTCGATCGCCTCTTCGCTCGTGTCGAGGTTCGGCGCGAAGCCGCCCTCGTCGCCGACGAGCGTCGACAGACCACGCTCGGAGAGCAGCTTCTTCAGCGCGTGGTAGACCTCGACGCCGACCTGCAGCCCTTCCGCGAACGAGCTTGCACCGGCGGGCACAACCATGAACTCCTGCAAATCGATGGAGTTGTCGGCGTGCACGCCTCCGTTGATCACGTTCAGCATGGGCACGGGCAACGTCGCCGCGCCCTCGCCGCCGAGGTAGCGATACAACGGCTGGCCGGCCTCCGCCGCGGCCGCCTTCGCTACCGCGAGTGACACGCCGAGGATCGCGTTCGCGCCGAGACGACCCTTGTTCGGTGTCCCGTCGAGCTCGATCAGCGCGCGGTCGAGGCCTTCCTGGTCGGTGACGTCTCGGCCGCGGATCGCGTCGGCGATCTCGCCGTTGACGCTGGCAACTGCCTTCGTCACCGCCTTGCCACCGTACGCAGTGCCGCCGTCGCGCAGCTCGACTGCTTCGTGAACGCCCGTCGACGCACCGGACGGCACGATCGCGCGCCCGGTTGCTCCGGCGACGACCTCCACCTCGACCGTGGGATTGCCACGGGAATCGAGAACCTGGCGAGCGCGTACGTCCTGAATCACGTTTCGTCCTCCTTTGCGCGATCGAAGTAGGCGTCCTGCTCGACGAGCGGGAGCGTGGACCAATCTTTGCCGTCTGCGCGCGCGAGCGCATCAGCGGTTTCCACCCGCGCACGGAAGCGTTTTGCCGCAGCCCGTAGCTCGAGCTCCGGGTCGACGTCGAGCTTGCGTGCGACGTTCACGGCCGCGAAGAGGACGTCGCCGAGCTCGCCGGCCGACCAGTCGGCTTCCAGCTCGCGCAGCTCTTCGTGAAGATCTGCGTACGCGCCGGCAACGTCTGGGTACTCGAACCCGGCCGCCTTCGCGCGTTGCTGCATCTTTCGCGCGTACAGCGTCGCCGGCAGCGTTTCCGCAACGTCGTGGAAGATCCCCTCTCGGCCCTCCTGGTCGATCTTGATCTGCTCCCAGTTCGACCGCACGCGCTCCGCCGAGTCGGCCTGCACGTCACCGAACACGTGCGGATGACGGCGGACGAGCTTCGCGTGCACTCCGCGCGCGACCTGCTCGAGATCGCCGGTGCCGCGCTCCTGCAACAGGAGTGCGAGGAAGTACGCCTGGAACAGCAAGTCGCCGAGCTCGTCGAGCAGCTTCGCGTCGTCCTGCGCGAACGCCGCGTCGGCAACTTCGTACGCCTCTTCGACCGTGTGCGGAACGATCGTCTGCGCCGTCTGCTCGCGATCCCACGGGCATTCGCGCCTCAGGCGCTCGGTCAGCTCCTGGAGCTCGACGAGCGCGTCGGCCAGCCCCACGACTCTAAGTGGTGGTCGCGTTGGTCGACGCGGTGGCCGTGCAGGGGTCCGGGCTCGGCGTGTAACCGATCTGGTACTTGATCTTCGAGCCGGAGCAGTAGTTCTTCGTCAGGTCGCTCGACCACTTGTTCGTAGCGTCCGTCTTCTTCTGGTTCAGCAGCGTCGACTTGATCGTCGCCTTCACGTCCTTGAGCTGCTGGGTCTTCGCAGGCTTCACGGCTGTCGTCGCGCGGATCACGAAGTACGCCTTGTAGTTCGTCGAGTCGTAGATCGGCGCCTGGACGACGTTGAGCTTCGCGCTGAACAAGGTCTGGTCGAAGATCTTCACCGTCTGACCTTTGCTGAAGTTCGACTTGCCGCACGAGTTCTTCGTGCTCGAATCGCCGGAGTACTTCTTCGCAAGCGCGCACCAATTCTGCTCGGTGTTGTGCGCCTTCAGCTGCTGGTACACCGACTGAGCCGTCGCCTTCGACTTGATCAGGATGTACTGCGCGCCGCGCGACTGCGGCTGCGAGTACGACGCGAGATTCGCCTCGTAGTAGTTCTTGATGTCGCTGTCCGACACCGTGATGTCCTTGGTGATCGCGGTGTACAGCGCCTGAGCGAGTAGCTGCGAGCGCACGTCCTGACGCACCAGCGCGTCGGTGAGATGCTGCTTCTTCAGCTGCGCCTCGTACTTCTTCTCGTCGCCCTTGAAGTACTGCTTCTTCAGCGCTTTGAGCTTGGTCTCGATCTGCTTGTCGGTGACCGTGACGCCCATCTCTTTCGCTTTCTGCTCGCGCTCGGACTGCTGCACCAGCAGCGAGATCGCCTGGCTCTTCAGCGATTCGTACGCGGTCGTGCCGACCTTCGGGAATGCCTGGCCGGACGCTTTGTAGTTCTGCTTGGCCTGCGCGATCATCGCCGTGAAGTCGGCGTTGGTGATGTGCGCCGAGCCGACGACTGCGATGTCGTTCGCCTGCAGCTTGGCCGAGGATCCGCCGCCGCCGCATGCCGCAAGCAGCGCCGCGACAGCCAGAATCGGGATGAAGAAACGGGCGTTCCGCATAGGGTTCCGCCGGCTACCCGGCCTGGCGGGCGGCCAGCATAGCATCGACAAGTTCAAGCGCTCCTATGAATTCCTGCTCGCGCGAAGCCACCTCGCGGTTGCCCGACGAGTACACCGCAGTCTCGGCGAGACGGCGTAGTTCGCGCAGTTCAGCCGATCCGAGCACGACCGGCCCGACCGTCGCGCGGCCACCGCGGAACACGAGGTAGTCGGCGCCGAGCCGGGCAAGCTTGAGCTTCGCCTCTTGAATCGCGAAGAGGCTTTGGACCGGTTCGGGAACCGGTCCATAACGGTCCTCGGTGGATACGTGCAGTTCGTGCAGCTCGTCTTCGGTCTCAGCGAGCGAGATGCGCCGGTGCAAATCGATCTTCAGCGCCTCGGCGGCGATATAGCCCGCCGGCACGTACGCGTCGATGCGCGCGTCGACCCTGATCGGCCTCGCAGTGATGCGCTGCCGGCCGGACAGCTCTGCGACCGCCTCGTGCAGCATCTCGACGTACAGCTCGAATCCGAGGGCGGCGACGTGACCCGACTGCTCGGCGCCGAGCAGGTCGCCGGCGCCGCGGATCTCAAGGTCGCGCATCGCGATCGCGAAGCCGGCGCCGAGCTCGGTGTGGTCGGCGAGCGTCGCAAGCCGTGCGCGCGCCTCGGGCGAAAGCTCGCGCGCATCTGGATAGAAGAGGTACGCGTACGCGAGCAGATCGCTGCGGCCGACGCGCCCGCGGATTTGGTAGAGCTGCGCGAGGCCAAGCTGGTCCGCGCGGTCGACGATCAGCGTGTTCGCCTGCGGGATGTCGAGGCCCGACTCGATGATCGTCGTCGACACGAGCACATCCGCGTCGCCTGAGAGGAAGCTCATCATGCGGTTCTCGAGGTCGCGCTCCGCCATCTGACCGTGCGCGACGAGGAAGCGCAGCTTCGGGCACAGCTGCTGCAGCTTCGTGGCTTGCTCCTCGATTGTCTCGACGCGGTTGTGCAGGTAGAACGCCTGCCCTCCGCGCGCGATCTCGCGTTCAAGCGCGGTCTGGATCAGTTCGTCGTCGGATTCGCCGACGAACGTGCGGATCGGCCGTCGCCCTTCCGGCGGCGTCTCGATCACCGAGATGTCGCGCAGGCCGGAGAGCGACATGTGCAGCGTGCGCGGAATCGGCGTCGCCGACAGCGCGAGCACGTCGACCTCGAGCCGCAGTTGCCGCAGCAGTTCCTTCTGCGCGACGCCGAAGCGCTGTTCCTCGTCCACGATCACAAGCCCGAGCTCCTTCGGGATCACGTCGCGCGAAAGCACGCGATGCGTCCCGATCAGCACCTCGACCTTCCCCTCGGTGAAGTCGGCGAGCACCTGCTTCACCTCTGCGGGCTTGCGGAAGCGCGACACCATCTCGACGCGCACCGGGAAATCGCGGAATCGCTCGCGGAACGTGTTCCAGTGCTGCTGTGCAAGCACGGTGGTCGGCACGAGCATCAGCACCTGCCTGCCGTTCACGGCGACGCCGAACGCGGCGCGCAGCGCAACCTCGGTCTTGCCGAAGCCGACGTCACCGCAAACGAGTCTGTCCATCGGCCGCGGCGCCTCGAGGTCCTCCTTCACCGCTTCGATCGCGGTGCGCTGGTCATCGGTTTCGCGATACGGGAACTCGGTCTCGAGCCGCTCGATCCATTCCTGGTCGAGGTCGTACGCGATGCCGGGGCGCGTCTGCCGCTCGGCGTAGAGCTGCAACAACTCGCCCGCCATCTCACGCAGGTGCTCGCGGGCGCGGGTCTTCAGGTTGTCCCATGCCTTGCCGCCGAGCTTCGACAGCGCGGGCTCCCGCGCATCGGCGCCGATGTAGCGGCTGACCTTGCCGATCTGCTCGTGCGGGACGTACACGCGGTCGTCGCCGCGGTACGCGAGCAACAGGTAATCGCGCGTGACGCCCGCGACCTCGCGCGTCTCGAAGCCGAGCAGCTTCGCGATGCCGTGGTCCTCGTGCACGACGTAGTCACCGGTGCGCAGGTCGCTGAAGCTCTGCAGCGCGCGACCCGGCGCCGTCGTCGAGCGCTGCGGCCGCTTGCGGAAGACCTGGGTGTCGGGAAGCAGCGCAACGCCGAGGTCTCGCGCTACGAAGCCTCGCCGCGCGGGCGAGACCGCGAACACGAGACCCGACGGCTCTCCTTCCTCGAGCAGGGACGCCTCGACCCGGCGCAGCAACTGCTGCTGGCGCAGCATCTCGCCGCGGTGCGGGAACGCAACGACGACGTCGAGCTCCTGCCGCAGCAGCCCGGAGAGCTCGTTCTCGGCTTCCGACAAGCCGCGCGCGGCCAGCGCCGGACGCTGCGCGTCGAACGAGAACGGCTGTCCTTGTGGCAGCGGGCTCAGCTCGGACGCGCCGTCGAGCGTGACGTCCGACAGCGACTCCTCCGCCCACACGGCGCGCACTTCGTCGAGCTGCCAGACGAGGTCGACGAACGTGAACGCGGGAACAAGATCGTCGGGGGTCTCGACGACGTCCTCTTCGTCCTCGAGCGTGATCTCGACGTGCGCGCGGCGGCGTTCGCCCGCCGGGAAGATCGTCGCGCTCTCCACCTCGCGCAGCGCGCGCTGCGTGAACGGCGAGAACGCGCGGATCTGCTCGATGGTGTCGCCGAACAGCTCGATGCGGAGCGGCTCCCTCCCTGTCGTCGGGAAGACATCGACGAGCCCGCCGCGCACTGCGAACTGGCCGCGCTCTTCGACGCGCTCGACGCGTTCGTAGCCGGCGTCGGCGAGATGTTCGGCGAGCGCGTCAAGCCCGGGCTCGTCGCCCTTTGCGACGGTGAGGGCCAAAGGACGCACGCCCGCCGGCGGAATGCCTTCGGCAATCGCAACCGCGCTCGCGCAGACGAGGCCACCGCGCGAGAGGACGTCGAGCGCGCGTGCGCGTTCGCCGACCAGATGCGGCGGCGGCTCGAGACCCGAGCCCCAGTGCACGCCGCGCGACGGGAACAGTGCGACCTGTTCCTCGCCGACGAACCACGATGCCGCGTCGGCAGCGTCGCGCGCGTCGGCGTCTTCCGCGAGAACGACGACGAGGCCGCGGTTCACTTCTTCGTGCAACGCCGCCAGTACGAGCGGCAGCAGCGGCTCGGAGACACGCGCACGCCCAGGCAGGGCAGCCGCGAACTCACGCAGGCGATCCTGCGCGCGCATCCGTTCCACGAGGCTGTAGAGCACCGGCCGGTCCATGACGAATGCCCGCGAACGCCGTCGCGGGGTGGCTCACTTTACGTGCCGGGCTACAGGAAGCGGCGGGCGCCGTCGAAGCGGGCGCCGTACCAGCCGGTCAGGCTCGAGATGCTCACGCGCGTCCCGCTGTGCGGCGCGTGGATGAAGAGGTTGTGGCCGATGTAGAGGCCGACGTGGCCGAGCCCGTCGAAGAAGAGGACGTCGCCGGGGCGCAGGCCCTTGAGCGAGACGCGGCGGCCCATGTCCCACTGCGCACCCGAGTAGTGCGGCAGCGAGACCCCGAAGTGCGCGTAGACGAAGCGCGTGAAACCGGAGCAGTCGAACCCGTAGCGGGGTGACGTGCCGCCGTACCGGTAGGGGACGCCCAGGAAGTGCCGGGCGAACTTGACGATCTGCGCGTGCTCGTGCGCCTCGCGGGTGGCGCGGCTCACCCTCATGTGCTTGACCGTCGCGCCGAAGGCGCCGCCGGCGCGAGCCACCACACAGGCGAGCGCGACAAGGATGAGCAGAGTGAGACGAAGGTGTCCGGGCATAGGGAGCGAAACGAGAGGGACGGGCAGAAGGCCGCAGGCCCGTCCAGTCGTTGTCGAGGGCATTCTTGGCCGGTCGCGCCGTGCCCTGGAACCCCCCGATGTGGGGATGTCGTATCACCCTAAAGGGGTAGTCCGCGCGGACCCCGCTGCACGGCTCACCCGGTCCCGGACCCCCGGCCAAACAGCGTTTGCGCTGCATTTGACGGGAGTCCGCACTCACGTGGCGGACCGCACTAAATGTTAGGGCTTTTCGTTGAAACGGCGTTGCGCGGACTCGAGCCCCTCGGCGTCGAGCGCCTCGACGGCGTCGGCCGCCCGGGCGACGAGCGCCTCGGCATCGTCCTGCGGCTCGAAGTTCGCGAGCACGAAGTCGGCGAGCTTCCGCGGGTCGCCCCGTTCGGGCCGCCCCACTCCGATCCGCAGCCGCAGGAACTCCGGCGAGCCGAGGTGCTGGGCGATCGAGCGCAGCCCGTTGTGACCGGCGAGCCCTCCGCCGGCGCGCGCCTGCAGGCGCCCGAGGTCGAAGTCGCCCTCGTCGTGCACGACGAGGATCGCGTCCGGCGCGACCTTGAAGAACGACGCGGCCGCGCGCACGGAGCGCCCTGAGTCGTTCATGTACGTCTCAGGCTTGAGCAGCGCCACCTTGTGGCCGTCGACGCGGATGTCCGCGAGCTGGCCGTTGAACTTGGAGCGCCATTGCCCGCCGTGCCGGCGCGCGAGCTCGTCGACAACCATGTAGCCGACGTTGTGCCGGTTGCGCGCGTACTCGCGACCGGGGTTTCCGAGCCCAACAACCAGAAGATCGAGGGACGTGCCGTGTCGACGCGGCCACAGCCGCATGGCGCCTTACTCCTCGGTTGCTTCGGCCGCGTCGTCCTCGGCGGCCTCGGCTTCGGGAGCGGCTGCCTCTTCGGCAGCACCCTCGGGCGCCTCGACGCCCTCTTCACCCTCGGCGGCCGGCTCAGGCTCTTCGGCGCGCGGCAGCGCGACGTTGGCGAGCACCGTTTCGACGTCGTCGAGCAGCGTGACGCCGTCCGGGACGCTGACCTCGGAAAGGCGCGCGCTGTCGCCGATGCCCAGGTTCGTCACGTCGATCTCGAGATGGTCGGGCACTTCCATCGGCAGCGCCTCGACGTTCACGTGATTGGTGACCTGCGTCAGCACGCCGCCTTCCTTCGTGCCGCGCGCTTCGCCGACGAGCGAGACGACCACGCTGGCGTGGATCGGCTGGTCGAGGCGCACTTCCTGCAGGTCGACATGCGTGATGTAGCCGCGGATCGGGTCGAGCTGGAACTCCTTGACGACCGACGAGTGCTCCTTGCCGCCGTCGACGACAACGTCGAGCACCGCGTGCGAGCCGTGCCCGCCGCCCAGCGCGCTCCGGAGCTCGCGCTCGGCAATCGAGATCGCCACCGGGTTCTCGCGGCCGTAGAGAACGCCCGGGATCAGCCCCTGCCTGCGCAGACGGCGCGATTCGGCGGAACCGAGCACCGCACGGTTCTGGACCACGAGCTTGACGCGTTCGCCGGCCATCGGCGCGGAAGTGTAGCGACGAAAAGCAGGTGCCAGGCACCAAGAGTGCCTGGCACCGTTCTGATCGCGGGCATCGAGCCCGGATCAGAACAGCTGGTTTTCGCCGCCGAAGATGGCGGAAACGGAGTCGTCGGCGAACACGTTCATGATCGTCTCGGCGAGCAGCGGCGCGACGGTCAGCACCGTCATGTTGTCGGGCTTCGCGAGCGGGTCGATCGGCACGGTGTCGGTGGTGACGATGCCGGCGAAGTTCGCGTTGCCGAGCCGGTCGAGGCCCTCGGCCGAGAGCAGCGCGTGCGTCACGAAGACGTAGACCTGCTCGGCGCCGTGCTCCATCAGCGCCTCGGCGCCCGCGATGAGCGTGCCGCCCGTCGTCGTGACGTCGTCGCCGATGATCGCGGTCTTCCCGCGCACCCTCCCCGTCACCTCGGTGACGGACACGGTGTCGCCCGAGAAGCGCTGCTTGTGCATGATCGCGAACTCCGCGTCGATCATCTCCGCGAAGCGCACGGCATGTTTCGCCCGGCCCGCGTCCGGCGCGACGGAGACGACGTCCTCGCCCATCAGCCCGAGATCGCGAAAGTGCCGCGCGAAGAGCGGCAGCGACGTCATGTGGTCGACGGGGATCGTGAAGAAGCCCTGGATCTGTCCCGCGTGCAAGTCCATCGTCAGCACGCGGTCGGCGCCTGCGAGCTGGAGCATGTCGGCGACGAAACGCGCGGAGATTGGCTCACGCGGCTTCGCCTTGCGGTCCTGGCGCGCGTACGGGAACCACGGGATGACAGCGGTGATGCGCTTCGCGGATCCGAGCTTCGCGGCCTGGATCATCAGCGCGAGCTCCATCACGTTGCGGTCGACGGGCTCACAACCGGTCTGGATGAGGAAGAGATCCGCGCCGCGGATCGACTCGCAGTAGCGCACGTATGTCTCGCCGTTCGGGAATGTGCTCAGCTCGATCTCGCCGAGCTCGACACCGAGCTGCTCCGCGATGCGCTGCGCGAGATCGGTGTGCGAGCTGCCGGAGAACACCATCAGGCGCTTCTGCGGTCCGCGCTCCAAGTAGTGACCAGTCGACGGCTGCGTCACGACGTGCCCGCCTTCGAGGCCGGGGAGAACGAGCTCAGTCGTCGCGATGTCGGGCTGCATAGCCCTCCTTGTTCTCCTGGCGCGGGCGTGCGATGCCCAGCGCGTCCGCGGGGACGTCCTTCGTTATCACCGAACCTGCAGCGATCCAAGCCCCGTCACCCACCTCCACCGGCGCGACGAAGCCATTGTGGATACCGGTCCTGACGTTGCTCCCGATCGTCGTCCTGCCCTTCGGCTGACCGGGACGATGCGGGAAGTTGGCGGTGATCGCGCCTGCGCCCACGTTCGTGTCCGCGCCGATCTCCGCATCGCCGATGTACGACAGATGCGGGACCTTCGTCCGGTCGCCGATGCGGGAGTTTTTGATCTCCACGTAGGTGCCCGCCTTTGAGGACTTGCCGAGGACCGTCCCAGGGCGAAGGTAACAGAAGGGGCCGACCGCCGCACCCTGTCCGATCTCTGCGTCGATCGCGACGACGTGCGGGTGGACTTCCGCGCCTTCGCGAACAACGGTCGCGCCGCGAAGGACCGTGAATGGGTGGATGACGGCGTCGGTGTCGATGACGACGGTCGGGTCGATCCAGGTCGTTCCCGGGTCGACGATCGTGACACCGTTGTCCATGTGCTCGGCGTTGATGCGGTTACGCAGGGCCGCCGCGGCGTACGCGAGCTCGCCGCGCGTGTTGACGCCCTGCGTCTCGTCCGGATCAGGCGCGATGTGCGCCGCAACCTTCAGCCCGTCGTCGACGAGCAGCCCGATCGTGTCGGTGAGGTACAGCTCGCCCTGCACGTTTTTCGGCTCGAGCTTGTCGAGGGCGGGCCAAAGCGCCGACGCGCGAAAGACGTAGATCGAGCTGTTCACTTCGCGGATCTCGCGCTCTTCCGCCGTGGCGTCTTTGCCTTCTGCGATGCGCAGCACAGCACCGTCTGCGCCGCGAACGATGCGGCCGTATTCACGCGCATCGTCCGGGATGAAGGTGAGGATCGTCGCCGCTGCACCCTCACGTCGATGCGTCTCGACGAGATCGCCGAGCAACCCGGCCGTCAGGATCGGGGTATCGCCCGACAGGATCAGCACGTCGCCGTCGAATCCTTCGAGCGCGCCGCGCGCAGAGCGCACCGCATCGCCGGTTCCGAGCGGCTGTTCCTGCACGGCGACCGTGACGTTCGTACCGAACTCGTCGCGACCCGACTGCGACGCGACGACGACGATCGGCTCCGCGCCCGTGCGGCGTGCAGTTTCGATCACCCAGTCGACCATGCGGCGGCCGAGGATCTCGTGGAAGTGCTTGGGCACGGACGAGCGCATGCGCGTGCCGAGGCCGGCGGCCATCAGGACGGATGCGAGCGGCTTCGCGGTCATCGGGGGAAACGTGGCTGGGGCGCCAGGATTCGAACCTGGGATCGCGGGACCAAAACCCGCTGCCTTACCACTTGGCTACGCCCCACAGTGCGGCGAGTATAGGTTCGGTCCGTTAGTGCCGTTCGCGCTCGAGGAACAGGAAGATGAGTCCTGCAACCGCGGCCAGCGCAACGACTGCGATCGCGACCGCCTTGGCGATCGTCCAGACGATCGGGACAAGCAGCAGAAGAAGCTGCGAGGCGGCGAAGATCCACGTCGCCTCGCGCACGGCGTCCACCCGGCTCGTACGCCCGCCGAAGGCGTACACAGCGACGCCGATGATCGCGAGCACGATCGCCTCCCACCAGCGAATGACGTGCACGAGATACAGCAGCCCTTCCGCGGCGGCGAGCCACAGCGTGAAGCGCAGGCGATGCTCGCGCAGCCACCGGCTGCTCCGACTCGAGTCGTTGTCGATCGCGTGCGAGCCGAACATGGACGTCAACCGTACCACGCTGGAACCGTGATCCAGACTTGCCCGACGCGCTTCAAATCACGCCCTGCGCGGCGTGCATCCGCGCGGTGATGGAACAGGCCGTACACGGTCGGACCGGCGCCGGAAACGTCGGCGCGAAACGCGCCGCGCTCCAGCAGCTCGCCGCTCCACGGCGATGACGCGAGATCGTTCGGCGGCAGCGCCGCGAGGTCGCGAGGGCGGCGCAACACGGCGAGCGCCGCGCGCAGCTCACCGAGCCGTTGCTCCCAGCCGTCCTCCCCACGCCGCGCGTCGAAGTCGGCGTACACCTGGGTGGTCGATCGCTTCGTCTCGCCATCCGGCAGGAAGAGCAGCACCGCGAAGTCCTGCGGCAGCTCGAGCGGTGCAAGTTGCGTGCCGTCGCCGGTGCCGAGTTGCGGCCCGTCGCCGAGGAAGAACGGGACGTCGGCGCCAATCTCCGCAGCCAAGGCATGCAGACGCTCGGGTGCAAGCGGCTGTGCCAGTTGCACGTTTGCGAGCCGCAACGCAGTTGCCGCATCGGTGCTGCCTCCGCCGAGCCCCGCGGCGACGGGAATCTTCTTGTCGAGCCGCACGCGCCAGCCGTGTGGCGCGTCGAGGCCTGCGAGCGCCGTTCGCACGATCGTGTCGCCGGCAAAGCCTTCGACAGATGTCGTCGCTGCCGGCTCAACTCGGACGCGGTCGCACAGGTCGACACGCTGATAGATCGTCGCGAGCTCGTGCTTGCCGTCAGGGCGGCGTGGCCCGACGACGAGCGCGAGGTTGATCTTCGCGGGTGCGGGGCCGATCACAGCTGCCGTGCCAATTCAACGAACTGCGACGGTGACAACGCTTCCGCGCGCACGTCATCTCTTACGTTGAGCGTCGCGAGCGCGGCGACCGCCTGTTCGCGCGATGCGATGCCGGACAAGGCGACAGCATTCGCGAGTGTCTTGCGACGGTGAGAGAACGCAGCTTCCACGACTCTCTTCGTGGTTTCGTCCGCACCCGGCGCGATACGGCGAAACGCGACCAGTGCCGACTCGACGTTCGGCCGCGGCCTGAACACCTCGCGCGACACGGGATGAAAGCCCGTGCGCTCGGTCGCCAGCTGAAGGAGCACGGACACTGCGCCGTACGCCTTCGTCGACGGTTCCGCGAAGAAGCGATCGGCGACTTCACGCTGCACCATCACGCACCACAGGTCGAGCTGCTGCACGGCCAGGCTCTCGGCGACGAGTGGCGTCGCGATGTTGTACGGCAGGTTTGCCACCAGCTTCGTCGGCGGCGGACGAAGTGCTGCGATGTCGAGGGCAAGCGCGTCGCCCCAGTGGATCTGCACGTTGTCGTTGCGCGGAAGCTCTGCCTCGAGCCGCCGGTCGATCTCCGCCGCATGCACCACGCCGACGCGTTCTGCGAGGAAGCGCGTGAGCACGCCGAGGCCCGGCCCGACTTCGAGCACGACGTCGCCGCTCTTCAATTCGGCGAGTCGCTCGATCACGCCGAGAATATTCAGGTCGACCAGAAAATGCTGGCCGAGGCTCTTCTTCGGCGTCACGTTCATTTCCCGCTCCGGCGCCGGCCAAGCCGGCGCCTCCGCTCTTTGATGAGCTCCGTCGAGCCTACGCTCATAGTGCGAACACCTCGTCGGCGTTCGCGTCGATCTGCTGCGCGAGCACGCCGGCTTCGACACCGCGCAACTCGGCGAGCACGGCGAGCGTCTGCATCACGTACTGCGGCTCGTTCCGCCGGCCGCGAACCGCTTGCGGCGCAAGGTACGGGCTGTCGGTCTCCGCGAGGATGCGGTTCGCAGGCACGCGGCGTGCCGCGTCACGCAGGTCGTACGCGTTCTTGTACGTGACGTTGCCAGCGAACGACACCCACCAGCCGTGCTCGAGTGCCGGCTCGAGCAGCGCAGGCGAGGAGAAGCAGTGCAGGATCACTCGACCCTCATGCACGACGAGCCGTGCGAGGGTGTCGTCGTCTGCAGCGCGTGTGTGAATCACGACCGGCTTGCGGGCGCCGCGCGCAAGCTCGAGCTCGCGCTCGAAGAGACGCTGTTGCGCATCGTGCGGCGCGTAGTCGCGGAAGTAGTCGAGGCCCGTCTCGCCCACCGCGACCGCGCGCGGATGCGTGAGCAGCTCCGCGAGCTCGTCGACCCGCGCGGCGTTGTCGCTCGCAGCTTCGTGCGGGTGCACGCCGAGCGCGGCGTAGACACCCTCGGTGCGCTCGGCGATGTCGAGCACGCGGCGCGCCTCGTCGATCGTCGTCGCCACCGCGACCACACGCGAGACGCCCGCCTCGCGTGCACGGGCGAGCACATCGTCGGCGTCGTCGCCGAAGTGCGCGTGCGTATCGATCACACTGTTTTGATCATTCGGTGTCGGCGCTGCCCTGCATGCGCTCGAGCTCCTCGGCAACGATCGAGTCGTCGAGCTTCTTGAAGAGCGGCTCCGGCTCGAGCAGCTTCTGGCCGGGCGTGAGCTCGCTCGGCGTCCAGCTGCCGGTCCAGCTCGCATAGTCGCCCGTGAGCACCTCGTGCGAGTCGCCGTTCTCCTCGGTCACCTGGCGGAACTCGAGCGGCCCGGCGAGCCAGCCGTCGTAGCCGAGCAGCTCGTGGAGGCGCTGCGAGGTGTGCGGCAGGAACGGCGTGAACACGACCTTCAGGCTGTCGACAGCGCGCAGCGCGACATAGAGAACGGTGGCCGCACGTTCGCGATCGGTCTTGATGAGCGCCCAAGGCGCCTGGTCGGAGAGGTACTGGTTGACGGTCGACGCGAGTCGCATCGCCTCGCCGAGCGACGCGCGGAAGCGGCCCGCCTCGATGTGCGCGGCGACGCTGTCGAAGCCGGCGTCGACACCCGCGAGCAGCTCGGAGTCGGCGGTCGCCAGTTCGGCCGGCTGCGGCACCTCGCCGAAGTTGCGGTGCGCGTTCGTCAGCGTACGGTTGACGAGGTTGCCCCAGTTCGCGACAAGCTCGTCGTTGTTGCGACGCACGAAATCTGCCCACGTGAAGTCGGCGTCCTGCGTCTCTGGCCCGGCGGCGATCAGGTAGTAGCGCAGTGGATCCGGGTCGTAGCGATCGAGGAAGTCGTGCACGTCGATCGAGTGGCCACGACTCGCAGAAAATTGTGCTCCTTCTATCCTCAGGTATTCGCCGGCGAAGACATCGTCTGGAAGCTCGAGCGGCGCGCCGGCGGCGACGTCGCCGCCTTCGCCGTAGCCGATCAGCTCGGCGGGCCAGATCACGGTGTGGAAGACGATGTTGTCCTTGCCCTGGAAGTACGCATGCGTCGAGTCGGGGTTCTGCCACCACTCGCGCCACGCCTCTGGGCGGCCGATGTTCGTGGCCCATTCGATGCTCGCCGACAGGTAGCCGACCACTGCGTCGATCCAGACATAGATGCGCTTATTTTCGTCTTCCGCGTACCCGGGGACCGGAATGCGCACGCCCCAGTCGAGATCGCGCGTCACCGCGCGCGGGCGGAGGTCGTCGACCAGGCTGAGCGAGAAGTTGCGGACGTTCGGACGCCATTTGTCGTGCGCGGCGATCCACGCGTGCAGCGTCTCTGCGAACTGCGGCAGGTCGAGGAACAAGTGGTTCGTCTCGCGGAACTCCGGGACTGACCCGTCGATCTTCGAGCGCGGGTTGATCAGGTCGACGGGGTCGAGTTGGTTGAGGCAGTTGTCGCACTGGTCGCCGCGCGCTTCCGGATAACCACAGATGGGACACGTGCCTTCGATGTAGCGGTCGGGCAGCGTGTGCCCTGTCACCGGCGAGAACGAGACGAGCTGCTGCTTCTCGACGATCGCGCCCTTGTCGTACAGCGTCTTGAAGATGTCCTGCGTGACGCGCGCGTGGTTCAGAGTCGTCGTGCGCGTGAAGCAGTCGTACGTAAAGCCAAGTCGCTGGAAGTCCTCGCGGTGCGCGCGGTTATAGAAGTCAGCAATTTCCCGATACGACTTCCCCTCCCGGTCCGCGGCGACCATCACCGGTGTGCCGTGCTCGTCCGTGCCGCTGACCGCGAGCACGTCGTTGCCCGCCAGCCGGTGATAGCGCGCGTACACGTCGAACGGCACGTACGTCGCGGCGTGCCCCAGGTGCCGGTAGCCCGCCGAGTACGGCCAGGCCGGCGCAACCAGGATCTTCCGAGGTTTCGTCGCCATGGAAGGCAATGATACGAGCGGCTCTCAGCCGCACTGCTGCGACGGCTGCGGCGCAAAGGGTGAGCAGTAGCGCCGCCATTCCGAGCACGAACGGCGCGTGCGACCGTCCAGGGATCGGGGTGCGTTGTGTCGCACGGGGCGGGACGAGGTGCGGGCGCGCTACAGCCGGCAGCGGCGCGGGAAGCCAGAGCGTCGCCTTGGAAGCTTCCACGTGCGTGACCGGCCGCGCCACCTGGTGGGTCGGTGCCGCTTCAGGGGTGCTGCGAACGACGACCTGTGGAGTCGGCCTCGCGATTCGGCGAGCTGCGGGCGTCGCGATCTGGATCGCAGATGCCCTCGGTTGAGCCACCGCGGGCTGCGTCGGAGCAACGGTCAACCCGGAAACCTCAGCCGTTACGGGCTCATTCGTCGCAAGCTCAGTCGTCGTGGGCTCAGTCGTCGCAGGCTCGGGCGCCGGCGCAACCGATTCTGCGGGCGCAGTGACAACCGGCGCAGGCGCGTTGACGACGGCGGGCGCGATTACGCCGGAAGCGGGTGTCGTGCCCGTCACCGCCGGTGTCGGCGGCGGCGCAGGTTGAGGCGCGGGCGGCGGCGACGGCGGTACCGCTACCGCGCGTACGGGCAACAGCGCCTCTGGGTCGACATAGCCCTGGTCCTGCGTGGCGATGCGAACACCGAGGTGGACGACGCCCCCGGCGCCGATCGTTCCGATCGTGTCGCCCTCGGCCACCACGGTGCCTTTCGCAATTGCGAGCGCGCCGAGCTGCGTGAGCGTGACGGCGTAGCCATCGCTGGTCGTCACGGTGACGCTGAGCCCCGAAGAGGGCACCTTGCCGGCGAACGTCACCACACCCGCGCGGGGTGAAAGCACGGCGGCGCCGGCAGGTCCTGCGATGTCGATGCCGCGATGTTCGCCGGCGGCGTATGGATGGGCGGCGTCGAAGACGAAGTGTTGGACGACGGCGCCGCTCGCGGGCCACGTCCAAGCTCCCGCTGCGGGTGCAGCGGCGAGCGCAACAGCGGCCATAGCCGCCAGGAGAAAGGGGCGCATCAACGACAACGCCATCACCACCTAGTTGTTGTCTTGCTTGAGAACGAATGTTCGTCCAGGCTAGGCAGCGGTTGTGCTGTTGTCAATCGAGATTACAAAGTTGTCACAGAGTCGCGTCGTACAGGTCCTTTTTGGACATGTCCGTAAGACGTGCGACGACATCTACGGCTGAACGGTGAGATGCGCCGGCCGCCATGAGCTCGCGCACCGCGTCGCGCGCGTCGTCGTCGCGTGCAAGCGCTGCGGCCGGCGCGTCGACGACGACCGTGATCTCGCCACGCACGTCGTCTCCGAACAGGACCGAAAGTTCGGCGGCGGTTCCACGGACGACTTCCTCGAAGCGCTTCGTGAGCTCGCGGCACACCGCAACCGCTCGCTGCGGATCGAACTCGGCGAGTGATGCGAGAGCTTTGCCGACGCGCTTCGGTGACTCGAACGCGACGATCGGCATCCCCCACACCGCGGTTTCCTGCCAGAGCGCTGCGAGCTCGCCGCCGCGCCGCGGCAGAAAGCCGACGAACGCGTATCGGTCCGCGCCGAGCCCGCTCGCGACGAGCGCGGTCTCGACGGCCGACGGGCCGGGGAGAACGGTGACTTCCACGCCGGCCTCGTGCGCCGCTTGAATCAGGCGCAAGCCGGGGTCGGAGATGCCCGGCAGGCCGGCGTCGCTGACGAGCGCCATCTGCTCGCCCGCGAGCAGACGCGGCACGAGCTCTGCCGTGCGCGCGGCTTCGTTGTGCTCGTGGTATGAGAGCAGCGTTGCGCGAATGTCGTGGCGCTCGAGCAGACCACGCGTGTGGCGCGTGTCCTCCGCGAGAACGATGTCGACGTCACGAAGGACGGCGAGCACGCGCAGCGTGACGTCTTCGAGGTTGCCGATCGGCGTCGCGCAGACCGCGAGCACTTACAACGCCTCGAAGGCGACGAGCCCTGCGCCGATCAGGCCCGCCTCGGCGCCGAGCAGCGCACACTCGATCTCGACGTCCTGACCAGATGTGGGCAGCACCTCGCGCAACACCGCTGCGCGTGCGGCCGCAACGAGCTGGTCGAACGCAGCGACGCCGAAACCGCCTCCGATCGCAAAACGCTCGGCGCCAAAGATGTTCACGAGCGACCCGATCGTGACGCCGAGGTGGTGGCCGATGGTCGCGAGCACGGGATGCGACTGCTCGATCAGATCGCGCGCGGTCGCGTCCGGCCCCAGCGTTTCGCGCGCGAGACGATTCGCTGCTGTTCCCGAGCAGTACCCCTCGACGTGCCCACGACCGGTACACGCTCCCTGACACGGCACACCGTCTTCGACGATCACCATGTGGCCGAGCTCCGTCCACGCGCGATACAGCTGCCCACCGGTGACGACGCCGCCGCCGACACCCGTGCCGAGCGTGAGCATCACAAAGTCCGTGGTGCCGCGGCCGACTCCGTGCACGTACTCGGCGTACGCGGCACAGGTCGCATCGTTCTCCATCGCGACAGGAAGATCGAGGCGCCTGCGCATCTCGTCGATGAACGGAACGTCGCGGATCGGCGTGTTGACGGAGCCGAGCGCGATGCCGTTGCGGTGGTCGATGCGCGAGGGGATACCGAAGCCGACGGCGGCCACATCGTCGTGCGGCAGTTCGTTCACGGCGGCCGCCAATCCGTCGAGCAGTGCGGCCGATGAGGTCGTCGGCGTCGGGTGCTCGACCGTCTCGTGCACGTGGCCATCGGCATCGATGACACCCGCCAGGATCTTCGTCCCGCCGAGGTCGACACCGATCACCCGATTGGCCTTCATGGCTGCGGGGTAACGTAACCCGCCGAATGGCGCCCGATGAGAAGCCGTACCGCGTCTATCGCGGTGGACGGACGAAAGGAAAGGTCCCGTCGGCGGCAGAGCGCCCCACGCGCGCGCCGGGCTTCCACTTCAGCCTGCGCAGGAAGAAGAGCACCGCGACCGGCGGCCCCGACTATCGCGGCCCTGGTGCGCGCCGCCGTCGCAGACCGTGGCTGCGCTGGGTTGGGATCGCCATCGGTGTGCTGATCGTGCTGTTCGTCGTGTGGGGGATCACCAGCTGGTTGTCGTTCGAGGGCGGCGTCAGCGATGCGAACAAGCGACTCGACCCGAACGCGAAAGCCGCGTTGACGAAGCAGGGCGGGCTCCTGCTTTCGCATTCGACGACGGTGCTGCTGCTCGGCACCGACAACGCAGACATCACGGGAAGGCAGACCGACCGGCATTCGGACTCGATCATGTTGATGCGCAGCGACCCGGGCCACCACCGCATGTACTACCTCTCGATTCCGCGCGACCTCGTCGTGCCGATCCCGGGCTACTCGACGCAGAAGATCAACGCGGCGTTCCAGATCGGCGGCGCTGCGCTCGCGATCAAGACGATCGGGCAGTTCACGGGACTGCCGATCAATCACATCGTCGTCGTCAACTTCGCGGCGTTCAAGGATCTGATCGACGCGATCGGCGGCATCACGGTGAACGTGCCGGAGAAGATCGTCTCGAATCGCTTCGACTGTCCGTATGCGACCGCGGCGGCCTGCGAGAAGTGGCCCGGCTGGCAGTTCCACAAGGGAACGCAGCACATGAACGGCCAGCGCGCGCTCGTCTACTCGCGCATTCGCGAAAACTCACTCAACCCCGCGGACAACGACATCACGCGTGGCGGGCGGCAGCAGGCGGTGATGGACGCGACGTTGTCGCAGCTCACGTCGTTCGGCGAGCTGACGTCGATGCCGTTCGACGGCTCGAAGGTGGCGAAGCCGCTGACGACCGACCTGAGCGCGTGGCAACTCGTGCAGTTCGGGTGGGTGCGTTTCCGCGCATCGGCCGGTTCGTCGGTGCACTGCCGGCTCGGCGGCGACCTCGGGGGCGGCGGGACGGGCAGCCCGAGTGAGGACGACCCAGCCACGATCGCGATGTTCCTCGGCAAGTCCGCGCCGCAGCCTCCAACGGACGCGTTCGGGCCGGGCTGCGTCGTCGGCCACGCGCTGCAGTAGCAGGGGGTAGGGTCGCCGCGTGGGCATCGTCTCGTTCCTGCTCTTCGGACTGCTCGCCGGCGCGGTGGCACGTCTCGCGACGCCCGGCCGTCAGTCGATCGGGTGCCTACCGACGCTTGCGGTCGGGATCGTCGGCGCGTTCCTCGGCGGCGTGATCGGCGACGTCGTGCTCGGCCACAAGATCCACTTCGGCTGGGATCTCGGACCGTTCCTGCTGTCGGTCGTCGGCGCGGTCGTCGTGCTGCTCGCGCTGGAGGCTGTAGCGGGCAGACGTCGCCGCGGCCCGTGGTGATGGTCCCATCCCGAACCCCCACCCACCCGGGGAAGAACGAGGTCTGATCCTCGCCGCGAAACCCGCACGCATGGGTGACGCGTACGTGGAAAGTGTGCGCCAATCGCTCCCCTGACGGAACGCGGCGCGGCGGGCTACGCCTCGGCGGCCTTCTTCTTGTCGCCGTCGCCGGACGACGACGTGCCGCTCGACTCACTGGAGCCGGAGGACGAATCGGAGCTGGACGAGGAGTCGGATCCGCCGCCTTCTTTTGCCGTCGCCTTCGACTTGCGGCCGTAGTCGGTCGAATAGAAGCCGGAACCCTTGTAGTGCACAGCGACGGGATGCAGCACGCGCACGAGCGGCGAGGCGCCGCACTCCTCGCATGCCTCGGGCCCGGACTCGCTCATGCCGTGGAATACCTCGAAGACATGCCCGTTCGGACACTTGTATTCGTAGAACGGCATCGGAGCGGCAAGGCTAGCACCGCCCCCCGCCGGTTCCGCCTCGCCGTGCCGGCAATGGCAGCGCTGATCGCATTGGCCCTCCCCGCCTCGGCGGCCGCCCACGCGACGCTGCTGCGCACCGTCCCCGCGAACGGCGCGGTGCTGACGCGCGCGCCGGTTGCGGTTCGGGTCGTGTTCGACGACACCGTCCAGGTTGCGTCCGGCAACGCAGCGATCGCGAACGCGACGCGCGCAAGCGTGGTCTCGGGCACGCCAAGCGCGCGCGGCGACACGCTGACGATCCCGCTCCGCCACGGTCTCGGCGAGGGCGACTACAGCGTCCGTTGGAGCATCGTCTCCGACGACGGGCATCACGAGCAGGGCGTCATCTCGTTCGCGGTCGGCACAGGACGGGCACCGCCGAGCTCGCTCCTGACCGCGACGGTCAGCCTTGGACCGTTGGCCGCGTTGCTGCGCGGCCTCTTCTTCCTGGGGTTGCTCGTTGCAGCAGGCGCGTGCATGTTCGTGGTGCGCGTGCGCCCCGTCGTGCGCGACATCTCGCGCCGGTTGCCGCCGCTCCTGTTCTTCGCGCTGCTCGTCGCCTTCGTCGGCGCGGGCGGCCTCGCCTACGAATCGGTGGGCGGCACCCGCAACGCGCTGGTGTTGAAGATCGCGGCTGCGGTTGCCTTCGCAGGCGCGGCGGCCGCTGCGACAGCACCCGTCGCACCACGGCTGCTGCCCGTCGCCGGCGCGTGCTCGCTCGTGCTCGTCGCCGCCCCCGCGCTCGCCGGCCACGCGCTCGATCCCGACCAACCCCGCGCCCTCGCGGTTCCAGACGACGTGCTGCATGTCGCCGCAGCCGCGGTCTGGCTTGGCGGGCTCGTTGGCGCAGTCTGGCTACTGCCACGCGTCGACACCACGTCACGCAGTCGCGCGTTGCGCCGGCTGTCTGCGCTCCTCGTGGTCGCTGTGCTGGTGCTCGCTCTCACCGGCGTCGGGCGCGCGCTGACGGAGCTGAGCTCGGTTCCGCAGATCTGGAGCACGTCCTATGGACGCGCGCTGATCGTCAAGACTGCGCTCTTCGCGGTGCTGCTCGTGCTCGGCGCGATGAATCGCAGGCGCGTGCGCAGTGCGTTCGCAACGGTGCGACGTTTCGCGAGTGTCGAGCTCGTGTTGCTCCTCACCGTGATCGGAACCGTCAGCGTCCTCGTGCAGCTTCGTCCTGGACGCGTCGTACATCCGGCAGCCGCGGCGCCCGCGTTCACGACACCAACGCCGCCTGCATTGCCGCCGCGCGGGGCAGTCGTCGATGCGCACGAGCTCGGCGACCTCGCTGTCGCAGTCGCGCGCACGCCCGGTCACGCCGTCGTCACCCTGCTCGGGCCGGACGGCGGCGGGGCGAACCGCAGCAGCGTTCGCATCGACGGGCACCGGGCGACACCGTGCGGGAGCGGCTGTTACGAGGGCAGCGCACGCAGCGGCGCGCTGACGGTTCGCGTCGGCGCGAAGTCGGTGCGCTTCACCATTAGCCCTGACGCGCCGAGTGAGCGCGCGCTTTTGGCGCGCGTGACCGCCACCTACCGGTCGCAACACTCGGCTTCGTTCGACGAATCGCTGACGTCAGGGCTCGGCGAGACCCTCAGCACGCGCTTCGTGCTCGTCGCGCCGGACAGCTTGTCGTACGTGATCCGCGGCGGCTCGCAGGCGATCGTGATCGGCGCGCGGCGGTGGGATCGCGCCAGCCCGGGCGCGAAGTGGGTCGAGTCCCAACAGACGCCGCTCGACGTGATGCATCCCTATTGGGGCGCCGTCACCAATGTCCATCTCGTCGCTCCGAACACGCTGACGTTCCTCGACCGGTCGATCCCCGCGTGGTTCCGCGTGACGATCGGCGGCACGCCCCTGCTGCCGCGGACCACGCACATGACGGCCGCGGCGCACTTCATGGTCGACCGTTATGTCGGCTACGGCGATTCGCCGGCGCCTTCGCCACCCTCGCGGTAGCGCCGCGCTTCTTCGCCGAGGAGCTCCAGATAACACGGCGCGTCCTCGAACGCCGCCAGGCCGCCAACCGACCGCCTGCGCCCGGGGCGTGCCGACATGCGGCGCACTGTCGCGATCGCACCGGCCGCGCCGAGCACGCCGCCCAGCGCAAACGAGCGGAGCCTGCTGCGGCGTGAGCCGTCCATGCGACGATCTTACGGATGCGGCTCACGACACTCGGCGACCTGCTCCTCGACGTGGTGGTTCACGCGGACGATTCGCTCGCGCTTGGCGACGACACAGTGGCGTCAACCCGTGCCCTGCCCGGAGGTCAGGCGGCGAACGTCGCGGCCTGGGCGGCGAGCCTCGGTGCGGATGCGCGTTTCGTCGGCAAGCGCGCCGACGACCTCGCAGGGCGGCTCGTCGGCGAAGCGCTGAGGGCGTACGGCGTCGACGTCTGTGGACCGGTCACCGGCAGCACAGGCATCGTCGTTTCACTCACAGCAGGCGGCGAGCGGACGATGGCCTCGGACCGCGGCTCGGCGATGCAACTTCAGCCAACCGAGCTCGAGCCGTCATGGTTCGATTGCGACGTGCTGCATCTCTCCGGCTATGCGATTGCGACCGAGCCGACCGCGTCCGCGGCCGTTGCGGCGGCGAAGCTCGCGCGCGACACCGGCGCAACGGTGAGCGTCGACGTCTCCGCCGCGTCGCTGGTCGACGACGCCTACCGCAAACGTCTCGCAACGGTCGCGCCCGACCTCGTGTTCGCGACCGAGCTCGAGCGCGACGCGGTCGGCGCGCTCGACGCGCGCTGGGTGATCAAGCGCGGCGCAAACGGCGTGACGGTCGACGGGAAGAATTGGTCGCCCCACGCCGGTGAGATCCTCGACCCGACAGGCGCGGGCGACGCGTTCGCCGCAGGGTTCTTCGTCGGCGGTGTCGAGGCGGGCCTCGCGGCCGCAGCCGCGTGCTGTGCCCGGCTCGGGGCAATGCCGTGACACGCATTGCTCCCGAAGTCGCGGACGCTGTGCGCCGCGGCGGCCCCGTCGTCGTGCTCGAGACGACGCTGATCGCGCACGGGTTCCCGCCGGGCGAAGGCATCGAGGTCGGCCGTGCGTCGGAGAACGCGGTGCGCGAAGCGGGCGCCGTGCCGGCGACGGTCGGCGTGCTCGACGGCGAGATCGTGATCGGTCTCAGCGAGGGCGAGCTCGAACGGTTCGACGCGTCAGCGCGGAAGGTCGGCCCGCGCGATCTTGCAGTTGCGGCTGTCCAGGCAGCGGTCGGCGCAACGACCGTGGGAGGCACGCTCGCGGCGGTGCGCGCTACGGGCATTCGCTTCATGGCCACCGGCGGTCTCGGCGGCGTGCATCGCGGCTGGCCGACGCCGCCCGATGTCTCGGCTGATCTCGGCGCGCTTGCACAGACGCCGCTGCTCGTTGTGTCGTCAGGCGTGAAGTCGCTTCTCGACGTGCCCGCGACCGCCGAGCTGCTCGAGACGCTCGGTGTTCCGGTGCTCGGGTGGCAGACCGACGAGCTGCCGCTGTTCTACGCGGCGCGCGGCGGGCCGCCCGTGTCGGCGCGCGTCGAGGCCGCCGACGAGGTCGCGTCGATCGCGCGCGCACACTGGGAGCTCGGCGGCGCGGGGCTGCTGCTCGGCCGGCCGCCCGACGAGAGCCTCGACGATGTCGAGCCGCTGATCGAGGCGGCGCTCGCGGACGCGCAGGTGGCGGGCGTGCACGGACAGGCGGTGACGCCGTTCGTGCTCAGCTACCTGCATCGCGAGAGTGGCGGGCGCACGCTCCGCGCGAATCGCGAGCTCGTCATCGGCAACGCCCGCCTCGCCGGCACCGTCGCGGCAGCGTTCTCTGCCTGAGCGAGGCTGTATTTCTATTCGCGCGCGCACACGCGCGACGCAACCATCCCGAACCCCCACCCACCCGGGGCGGTGGCCGCGCTCACGTCGCCGGCGAATCTACCGCGGCGTAGCGCACGCAAGTGAGACGCGGCTGCGCCGACTCAGCGCCGATCCGCCAACAGGCGTGCTTACTCGAGCGTGCGCAGGAACTCGTCGACGTCGAGCGCCGGCAGCGTCTCGATGCGCGCGGAACCGCGCGACGAAATCTGCACCGAGACCTTCGCCACCGTCGCGATGTCGGGCGCTTCGACGACGTTCACGAAGTCGAACTCGCCGAGCGTGGCCCACTGGTGCAGGACCTTGCAGCCCAGCTCCTCGAGATCCTGGTTGACCTGGCGCAGGCGCTCAGGGTTCGACTTGAGGGTCTGAACGCCCTGTTGCGTCAGCGTCGACAGGAGGATGAAGATCGGCATCGCGGCGTCTCCTTGAGGTCGGTCGGCGGGACCCTACTCTCGCTGCCTGATCGACGTAGAGCAAGGCGCCACCGAGGTAGAGCATCGGCGTCAGCACGACGTCCGCGAGACCATGCGCCACCCGTTGCCCAGTGTCTCCCTGGGAGCGGAGCAACGCGATCAGCGTCAGCTCGCCGATCGCGACGACGATCACGAGCGCGCAGAGCGACCCGAATGCGTGCACGAAGTCGGCGACCGCCAGCTTCCGTCCGCGCGCCAGTGCAGTGCCAAAACCGAGCGACTCGACCATCGCCGCCGGGACCGCCAGACCGAAGAGCGCGAGCCACCCCACGGCCGGCAGGACGATCAGGCGCACCAGGAACGGGACCGGCGCAAACACGAGCACTGCAACGAGATACGACATGACCGTCGGCCGGACGCCGTGGATCAGGTAGCACGCACCGACGAACGCGGCCGCGATCAAAGGCGCGAATGCGAAGAGGATCAGCGTCTGGACGTTCGCGTCGTAACCCAGCGACAGCTGCGTCGACACTGCGATCGGCACACCGAGCGGCAGTGCACGCCAGAAGTTCGCGCCGTACGCCCGGATCGTCTCGGCGATCAGCTGGCCGACGGTGCGCTCCGCCGGCGGCAGCGCTGCAGGCAGCTCACGCAACGGCGAGCGCCTCCAGCAGCAAGCCAAGTGCACCGTCGAGCGCGGCTATCGCGTCGTCGATGCGCCATTTGTCGCGGTCGCGTTCCGCAACCGCGTTCGAGATCGTCCGCAACTCGAGCGCGGGGACGCCTTCGAGTTGCGCCGCGCGCAGGACGCCAAAACCCTCCATCGCCTCCACCTCACACGCTGCGCCGCCACCGACGCGCGCTGTCGTGCCGATCGGCAGCACGTGCGCATCGGGCAGCGCGCGCCGCGCGGCCGCGAGCAGCGATTCGTCCGCGGCGATCCGCTCGACGCGCGGGATGCGCGCTTCCGGATCGAGGATGTCGCAGTACACCGCCTCCGACCCGAGCACGACCGAGCCGTTCGGCAGCGTCTGCGCGCCGGCGATGCCGATCTGCAGCACGGCGTCCGGCCGCAGCTCCACGAGAGCGCGGCTCGTCGCCAGCCCCGCCTCGAGCGGGCCGATCCCACAGACGACCGCTGCCACGCTGCGCGCCTCGGCAAGCGCCGCCTCGAAGGCGGTGGCTGCGACAACCAAAATCACAGCACCACGGTATCCACGTAGGATCGAGGTCGTGGGCTTCCACTCTGCAGACGCATCGTCACTCGACTTCGAGGAGCGCGACCCTCGCGACGGCGAGGAACACGGCCGGCTTGTCGCCGACCTCACCACCGCGCTCGAGCTGAAGGAGTCGCGCGCGCGGCTCTGGCGCTACCCGCCGCACACCACCGGCCGCCGCCACGCCGACAAGGCCCAAGAGGAAGTGTTCGTCGTGATCTCCGGGACGCTGACGATGCTGCTCGGCGAGGAGCCGCAGCGCGTCGACGTCGGGCCGGGCGGCGTCGTCGCCGTCGAGCCCGGCACGCCGTTGCAGGTTCGCAACGAGACCGACGACGTGCTCGTGCTCTACATCTACGGCGCACCGCCCGAGCAGGCCGGCGCCGACTTCTTCGACGACGTTCCGCTCCCGAGCTAAAACGAACTACCGCTGCGCGGGCGGCCGCGGCGGCGTGTAGACAACGACCTCGCGGCGGTATGTCTTGTGCACCTGGCTGATCGCGTCGCGCATCTCGCGCTCCATGCGCTCGAGCCTTCGGTGCATGCGCGCGAGCTCATCCTGCATGTGCAACACGCGCTCGACGCCCGCAAGGTTCAATCCGACCTCGCTCGTGAGCTGCTGGATCAGCTTCAGCCGTTCGACGTCCATGTCGGAGTACAGCCGCGTGTTTCCGGCGGTGCGCTTCGGCTGCACGAGCCCCTTCTGCTCGTAGATGCGAAGCGTCTGCGGATGCATGCCGACGAGCTCCGCCGCGATGCTGATCATGTAGCGCGGCCGGTCGTCCATTAGGAACCCGCCTTCTGCAATTCCTCGAGCAGCTCGCGCTGCTTCTTGTTCATGCGCTTCGGCACTTCGATGCGCACGCGTGCGAGCACGTCACCCTTGCCGGCGCCCTTGAGTCGCGGGGCGCCGCGTCCTTTGATGCGCAGCAGCTTGCCGTCCTCCGAACCGGATGGAATCTTCAGCGACACGACGCCTTCGGGCGTCGGCACCTCGACACTGCCGCCGAGCGCTGCCGTCGAGTACGGCACCGCGACCACGACGATCAAGTCATCGCCCTTCCGCTCGTAGACCTTCGACGGCTCGACGCGCGTGACGACGAAGAGGTCGCCTGAAGATGCGCCGCCGTAGCCGGCTTCACCCTTGCCTTTCAGCTTGATGCGCGTGCCGTCTTTGACACCGGCGGGGATCTTCACCGTGTAGCGCTTCGTGCGCCGTTCGCGGCCCGAGCCATGGCACGTCGCACACGGCTTCTCGACGATCGAGCCCATGCCGCGACACCGGGGGCACGGCTGCTGCAACGCGAACAGACCTTGCGACGTCGCGACCGTGCCGGTGCCGTTGCACTGCGGGCAGCGAACCGGCGCCGTTCCCGGCGCTGCACCCGTTCCGTGACACGTGTGACACGCAAGCTCGAGCTGCACGGGCACGGTCGTCTGCACGCCGCGCAGCGCATCCTCGAACGAAATGCGCACCTCGACCTCGACGTCGTTGCCGCGCTGGCCGCGCTGCTGCTGTTGCCGACCGCCGCCGAACATGCCTCCGAAAATGTCACCGAGGTCGAAGTCGCCGAAGTCGAACGTCGTCGCACCGGGGTTGAAGCCCGCGCCGCGACCGTTCGCCGCCGACCCGAAGCTGTCGTACTGCTTCCGCTTGTCCGAGTCGGAAAGAACGTCGTACGCGTTCTGCACTTCCTTGAACCGCTCCTCGTTGCCCGGGTTGCGGTCCGGATGCACCTCGCGCACGAGCTTGCGGTACGCCTTCTTGATCTCGTCCTGCGACGCGTTCTTCGCGACGCCGAGCGTCTCGTACGGGCTAGGCACGGTTTTCGGGAATCTGACCTTGCGAGATGACAACCCGGGCGGGGCGCAGCACCAGGTCGCCGAGCTTGTAGCCCTTCTGCAGAACCTGGATGACGGTGCCCTCTTCCGCCTCGGACGGCTGCGCGAGCAGCGCCTCCTGCGTGTGCGGATCGAACGCGCCGTCTGTCGGCACCTCGACGAGCCCCTCGCGCGCGAGCAGGTCGGCGAGCGAGCGGTAGACGAGGCGAACGCCGTCTTCGAGCTTCGCCTCCTCGTGCTCTGCCGCCGCCTCGAGCGCGCGCTCGAGGTCGTCGAGCACCGGCACCAATGACGAGAGCAGACGCTCCGCGGTGCGCGCAGCCCGCTCTGCGTCGTCGCGGGCTACGCGCTTGCGATAGTTGTCGAACTCCGCCTTCAGCCGCTGCAGCGCGTCGAGGTACTCGTCGCGCTCACGCGTCGTGTCGGCGAGCTCGTCAACTTCTTCCTTCACCTCGTCGTCGGTCACGACTCGTCGACGACCTCATACTCGGCGTCCTCGACAACCTCGTCGTCGCTGTCGCCGCTCCCACCGCTCGTCGGCTCAGAGGCGGATGCCTGCGCGTAGATCGCCGATGCAGCTTGCGTCCACGCCTCCTGCAGCGCATCCGTCTTCTCCTTGATGACACTGGCGTCGTCGGACTCGAGCACACCGCGGAGCTCCATGATCCGCCCCTCGATCGTCGAAGCGAGCGACTCGTCGAGCTTGTCGCGATGCTCAGCGACCGACTTCTCGATCTGGTACGCGAGCGCCTCCGCCTGGTTGCGCGTGTCGACGAGCTCGCGCAGCTTGTGCGCCTCACCGGCGTGCGCCTCGGCCTCCTTGATCATGCGGTCGATCTCGTCCTGCTTCAGGCCCGAGCCGCCTTCGATGCGGATCTGCTGCTCGTTGCTCGTGCCGAGGTCCTTCGCCGACACGTTGATGATGCCGTTGGCATCGATGTCGAACGACACCTCGATCTGCGGCATGCCGCGCGGCGCCGGCGGGATGCCGACGAGCTGGAACTTCCCGAGCGTCTTGTTGTACGCGACCATCTCGGACTCGCCCTGCAGCACGTGGATCTCCACCGACGGCTGGTTGTCGTCGGCCGTCGTGAACACCTGCGACTTGCGCGTCGGAATCGTCGTGTTGCGCTCGATCAGCGTCGCCATCACGCCACCCTTCGTCTCGATGCCGAGCGACAGCGGCGTCACGTCGAGCAGCAGCACGTCCTTGACCTCGCCCTTCAGCACGCCGCCCTGGATCGCGGCGCCGACAGCGACGACCTCGTCCGGGTTGACGCCCTTGTGCGGGTCCTTGCCGATCAGCTCCTTGACCTTTGCCTGCACTGCAGGCATGCGGGTCATGCCGCCGACAAGCACGACGTGGTCAATCTTCGACGCGTCGAGCCCCGCATCCGAGAGTGCCTGCTTCGTAGGTGCAACCGTGCGCTCAAGCAGCGCGTGCGCAAGCTCCTCGAGCTTCGCGCGCGTGAGTTGCAGGTCGAGGTGCTTCGGGCCTTCAGGCGTCGCCGTGATGAACGGCAGATTGATCTGCGTCGTCATCGTCGACGACAACTCGATTTTCGCCTTCTCCGCTGCCTCGTAGAGACGCTGCAACGCCATCGGGTCGGCGCCGAGGTCGATGCCCTGGTCGCGCTTGAACTCCGCGATCATCCAGTCGACGACCGCCTTGTCGAAGTTGTCGCCGCCCAGGTGGTTGTCACCGTTCGTCGACTTCACTTCGAACACGCCCTCGCCGAGCTCGAGCACCGACACGTCGAACGTGCCGCCGCCAAGGTCGAAGACGAGAATCGTCTGGTCGCTGCCTTCCTTGTCGAGCCCGTACGCGAGCGCTGCCGCGGTCGGCTCGTTGATGATGCGAAGCACGTTGAGGCCGGCGACCTTGCCGGCGTCCTTCGTCGCCTCGCGCTGCGCGTTGTTGAAGTACGCAGGCACGGTGATCACCGCGTCGGTGACCTGTTCGCCGAGATACGCCTCGGCGTCAGCCTTCAACTTCTGCAGGATCATCGCGCTGATCTCCGGCGGCGCGTAGCCCTTGCCGTCCGCCTCCACGCGCACGTCGTCGTTCGGGCCCTTCACGACCTTGTACGGGACGATGGTCATCTCTTCGGTGACCTCGTCGAACTTGCGGCCCATAAAGCGCTTGATCGAGAAAATCGTGTTCTGTGGGTTGGTGACCTGCTGCCGGCGCGCCGGGGCGCCGACCAGCCGCTGGCCGTCCTTCGTGAACGCGACCACCGACGGCGTGGTACGGCCGCCCTCCGCGTTCGCGATGACGGCGGGCTCGCCGCCCTCGAGCACGGCCATGCACGAGTTCGTCGTACCCAGGTCGATGCCGATCGTCTTCGCCATTCCTACGTTCTCCTTCCGCTACTGAGGAAATCTAAGCGGCTTTATATCAGATCTGGTGCCTGTCGCGTGACGGGCAAATGCCTGGCACCGAAGGTCGGCCCGCCGACGCAAATCTCCCTGCAATTTGCGCGCCAATGCCTGGCATTTGCCTGGCACCGGAGGTCGGAGATCCGAGACCTACCGGGTGACGCCGATCAGCGCGCCGCCGGCGACGACTAGGGCCGCGCCGACGAGGAGCCGCCGGCCCACTCCTTCGGTGTGGCGGACGAGCAGGTAGGCGAGGCCGACGCCCCAGAGCGATTCGGTCGCGACGAGCGGCGACACGACGGTGACCCGGCCGCGCCAGTAAGCCTCGAACAGGCAGACGTACGAAAGCCCGAAGCAGACGCCGGCCGGCGTGAGGCGGGCGAGCTCGCGGTAGGTCGGCGCGCGCCGCGCCCAAAGAAGTGCGACCAGCGCGCCGGAGAGGAGCGTCGCCGTGGCTGCAGTCTCGGGCGAGGCGTGGCCGTGCAGCGCGCGAATGACGTTGTCGCGCGTCGCGAAGAGAACGGATGCGGCTGCCGCGAGCAGCAGGCCGCGGCCGCGTAGATGGCCGGGACGGTCGCGCTCTGCTGCCAGCAACACGCCGCCCGCGACAACGGCGAGTGATCCGGCGACGAGCACCCAGCGCAAGGGCTCGCCGAGGAACACGAGCGCGATCGCCACGGCAACGAGTGGCGCGGCGCCAACCGTCACCGACACGCGTGATGCACCGATCTCCCGCACGGCAAGCGTGAACAGAACCTGGGAGCCGCCTGGCGCGAGCAGCCCGGCGAGCAGAAACGGCCAGGCGCCGTGCACGTCGTGGCGAACGCACGCCGCGACCAACGTCACCACCAGCGCCGGCAGCACGGTCGCGAGAGCCACGCCGTCCGAGCTCGGCAGGCTGCGCATACCCAATCGCACGCCAATGGTCATCGCGCCGAAGAGCGCGGCCGAGGCAAGCGAGAGCGCGACCACAAGCATGGCGTCGATTCTCGCGGGTACCGTCTCGTCTATGGAAGTGCGCGACACCCTCGAGCGCCCGCTGCACGACCTCCGCATCTCGGTCACCGACCGCTGCAACTTCCGCTGCGTCTACTGCATGCCGAAGGAGGTCTTCGGTCACGAGTACCGCTTCCTCGACCGCAAGGAGCTCCTTTCATTCGAGGAGATCACCCGGGTCGCCGGCGCGTTCGCCCGCCTGGGTGTGCAGAAGTTGCGGATCACAGGCGGCGAGCCGCTCGTGCGCCGCGACCTCGAGCGCCTGGTCGCGCAGCTCTCCGATCTCGACCTCGATCTCACGCTGACGACGAACGGCTCGCTTCTGCCGCAGAAGGCGCAGGCACTCGCGGACGCCGGCCTGCGGCGCATCACCGTGAGCCTCGACTCACTCGACGACGCCATCTTCCGCTCGCTCAACGACGTCGACTTCTCCGTCGAGCGCGTGCTCGAGGGCATCGACGCCGCGGCCGCGGCAGGTCTACCGGTGAAGGTGAACTGCGTCGTGAAGCGCGGCGTCAACGACAGCGAGATCGTCCCGCTCGCGCGGTACTTCCGCGACACGCCGCACACACTGCGCTTCATCGAGTACATGGACGTGGGTCACACGAACGGCTGGCGCATGGACGATGTCGTGCCGGCGGCCGAGATCGTCGCCGCGCTCGACACTGCCTTCGAGGTCGAGGCGCTCGAACCGAACTACCGCGGCGAAGTCGCGAAGCGGTGGCGCTACAAGGACGGAACCGGCGAGGTCGGTGTGATCGCCAGCGTGACCCAGCCGTTCTGCGGCGACTGCACCCGCGCACGGCTCTCGGCCGAGGGCCGGCTCTTCACCTGCCTGTTCGCGGTGAAGGGGCACGACCTGCGCGCGCTGGTGCGCGGCGGTGCCGATGACGACGAGCTGGACGCAGCGCTCCGGGCGATCTGGACGAAGCGCGCCGACCGCTATTCGGAGCTTCGCTCCGCCGCGACCGCCGACCTGCCCAAGGTCGAGATGTCGTACATCGGCGGCTAAGGAGGCAAGGCACCGGCGGGTGGTGCCTCCTTGCAGGGAATTTCGGGGCCGTCGGGCCTCCCGTTAGAATTGCCTGCGATGTCCACCGTCGTCGCAGCAGGGCGGCGCTATTTGCCGCGTGGTTGGGCCGATCTGGGACGCCAGGTCGCCATTTGGTTCGGATTCCTCGTGCTCTATCAGCTCGCGCGTGGCCTCGCGGACCGGAACCCGACGAAGGCGTTCGCGAACGGCCATGACGTCGTCCGCATCGAGACCGACGTCACGCACCGTCTGTACGAGCTGACGCTCCAGAACTTCGTCGACCAGAAGCACTGGCTCGAAACCGTCGTCTCGTGGACGTACTGGAACTCGGAGTTCACGGTCGTCGGGCTTGCGTTGCTCTGGGTGTATCTGCGCCGGCACGAGTCGTTCAAGCGCTTCCGCAACTCGATCCTGCTCGCGAACGTGTTCGGGCTGATCGGCTACGTGGTGATGCCAACCGCGCCACCACGCCTGCTCGGCGTCGGCTTCGTCGACCAGCACCGCGACGGTCTGGTGAACCTCGCGGCGAATCCGTATGCCGCGATGCCGAGCCTGCACACCGGCGACGCGCTGATCGTGGGCATCGTGCTCGCGAGCCTCTGCCAGCGCCGCATCTGGAAAGCGGTCTGGATCGCCTGGCCGGCGTGGGTCGTCTTCTGCGTGATGGCGACCGGCAACCACTTCTGGCTCGACTGCGTGGCGGGTGCCGCCGTCGGCCTGTTGGCCATGGCGATCGTCTATCGCGAGCGCATTTTCCGCCCGTTTGCCGCTCAACCGGCGTAATCCGCCGCCTGTCGACCCTGTGAAAGAGCCGCCGGAAGGCACTGGTACGGTCCGTCCGGTGAGCACGAGAGCGGCCGCGATCAAGCAGGGCTACACGACCGGCGCCCGGTCGCTCGCGTCACGCTCCGTGCTGGGGCTCACCCGCACCCGCATCACGCCGAATGCGCTCACCGCGAGCGGCGTCCTGCTGTGCGGAATCGCATCGGTGCTCGTGCTCTTCGATGACCGCAACCACATCCTCTTCTACTGGCTCGCTGCCGTCGTGTTCGTCGCAGGTTCGGTGCTCGACATCCTCGACGGCGCGCTCGCCCGTGCAGGCGGCAAGACGACGCCGTTCGGCGCGTTCCTCGACTCGACGACCGATCGCGTGAGCGAGGGCTTCATGCTCACCGCACTCGGGTACGTCCTTTCCCGCAACCACCACCCGGTGTTCGTCGCCGTGACGGTGGCTGCAGTCGCCGGCTCGTTCCTCGTCCCGTACGCACGCGCGAAGGCCGAAGCACTCGGCCTGCGCGGGGACGTCGGCATCGGCTCGCGCGCAGAGCGGGTCGTCGTCATCACAGCGGGGCTCGTCCTCGCACCATGGGGCGTGCTTCCGTGGGCGCTGGTGCTGCTCACCTGCACCGCGTGGATCACGGTCGCCCAGCGTGTCCTGCACGTCCGCAAGCAACTTATGGAGGCAAAGCAGTAATGGAAACCAACGGCAACGGCCGCACGAACGGACGGCAGCAGGACAAGGTCCGCGTCGCAATCATCGGCGTCGGCAACTGCGCCAACTCGTTCATGCAAGGCCTGACGTATTACAAAGATGCGCAGGAAGACCAATTCGTCCCGGGCCTCATGCACGTGAACCTCGGCGGGTACCACATCCGTGATGTCGAGGTCGTGGCGGCATTCGACGTCGTCAAGGGCAAGGTTGGCGAGGACATCGCCGACGCGATGTGGGCGCACCCGAACGACACGATCAAGTTCGCGGAGGTCGCCCCGACCGGCGTGAAGGTCAACCGCGGCATGACGCACGACGGCATCGGCAAGTACCTGTCGCAGGTCGTCGAGAAGGCGCCCGGCGAGACGGACGACGTGGTCGGCATCCTCAAGGAGCGCAACGTCGACGTCGTCGTCAACTACCTCCCCGTCGGCTCGGAAGAGGCGACGAAGTGGTACGCCGAGCAGATCATGGCGGCGGGCTGCGCCATGGTGAACTGCATGCCGGTCTTCATCGCGCGCGAGGACTACTGGAACAAGCGCTTCCAGGAGGCCGGGGTGCCGATCATCGGCGACGACATCAAGTCGCAGGTCGGCGCGACGATCACGCACCGCGTGCTCACCACGCTGTTCCGCGAGCGCGGCGTGCATCTCGACAAGACGATGCAGCTGAACGTCGGCGGCAACAGCGACTTCCTGAACATGCTGGAGCGCGAGCGCCTCGAGTCGAAGAAGATCTCGAAGACGAACGCCGTCACGTCGATGCTCGACTACGACCTCGGAGCAAAGAACGTCCACGTCGGCCCTTCGGACTACGTGCCGTGGCTCACCGACCGCAAGTGGGCGTACATCCGCCTCGAGGGCTCAGCCTTCGGCGACGTGCCGCTGAATGTCGAGTTCAAGCTCGAGGTATGGGACTCGCCGAACTCGGCCGGAATCGTCATCGACGCCGTCCGCCTGGCGAAGCTCGCCCTCAACAAAGGCATCTCCGGCTCCCTCGAAGGCCCGAGCTCGTACCTGATGAAGTCGCCGCCCGTGCAGATCCCGGACGACGACGCGGCCGAGCTGGTCGAGGAGTTCATCGAGCGGAACCGCCGCGAGATCTCCTCGCCTTCACCGGCCCAGATTTAGATCTCTGGTGCCCGGTCCCGATTTTGGGGCCGGGCACTACCCTTAACTGATGCGGATCTGCCTAGTGACGCCGTTTGCGTGGTCGCAGCCGCACGACGTGAACGAGCACGTCGCCGGCGTTGCCGGTGGCCTGCGCCGCCTCGGCCACGAAGTCAGCGTCCTCGCGTCGTCGACGCGCGCGGCCGATCTGCTCGACGGCCGGCGCGCGATCCTCCACGGCGAGCAACGCGACGTGATCGCCGTCGGGCCTGCAGTTCCCGTGTCGCGGCGATCACAGCTCGGCGTGCCGGTCGGCGTGCAGGCGAACCTGTCGCAGGCGCTCGCGCAAGGTCGCTTCGACGTCGTGCACGGCTTCGAGCCCGGCGTCCCCTCGCTCTCGTACCTGGCGCTGCGTGACTCCGGCACGCTCGGCGTCGCGACGTTCGTTTCTCCCGCGCGGCTCGGCTATCCACCAGCGCGCTCGCAACGCGAACGACTGCTCGCGCGCATCGATGCGCTGATCGCCCTGACAACCGGCGCGCGCGACGCTGCGGAAGAGCGTTTTCCCGGCGACTACCACCTGCTTTCGCCGGGCGTCGACCTCTCGCTCTTCCCACAGACGCCGAAGAAGCGCACGATCGTCGTCGAGCTGCGGCCGACCGAACGCGCAGTCGCGCGCGCGGTGCTGCACGAGCTCCTCAAGCTCGACGGCTGGGAGGTCGTGCTTCTCCGCACGCGCCCGCTGATCGGTCGCCCGACTATTCCGCGCGCGCTTGTCGGCCGCGTGCACATGCGCACCGCGCGCGACGGTCGCGCACGCGCCGCGATCTTCAACGAGGCGTCGATCTTCGTTCCCGGCATCGACGGCCTTGCGCGCGTGTCGCTGGAGGCGGCAGCCGCCGGCTGCGCCATCGCGCAGCCCCGCGGCACAGACATCCAGCCGGAGCTTGCAGCCGCCGCAGCCGCCCGCTTCGCAGAGCACGACGACGTGCGCGAACGGGAACAAGCCGCTGCGCGCGAGAGCGCAGCCGGTCAGGGCTTCGACGCGGTCGCAGCGGAGCTCGCAGCCATCTACGAGGGTCTCAGTCACCGCCGCGTGCGGCGAGCGCAAGCTGATCCGCTCGCCGATCGCCCGTGGGTCGTCGCCGACTTGCACATGCACACGTCGTGGTCGCACGACTGCAGCATCGACTCAGCGGAGCTCGTCGACCACGCTGTTGCGGAGGGCCTCGGAGCGATCGCTGTTACCGACCACAACGTCTTCGGCGGCGCGCTCGAAGCGGCCGACTACGCGCGCGACCGCGACCTCGTCGTGATTCCCGGCGAGGAGGTGAAGACGAACGGACAGGGAGAGGTGATCGGTCTCTTCCTCGAGCGCGAGATCCCGCGCGGCATGTCGTTCGGCGACACGGTCGCCGCAATCCGCGAACAGGGCGGGCTGGTGTACGTGCCCCATCCGTTCGACCGCATGCACGCGATTCCGGATTCGCGCACGCTGCACCGCCACCTCGGCGAGATCGACGTGCTCGAGGTCTACAACGCGCGGTTGCTCTTCGAGACGTACAACGACGAGGCGCTGCGCTTCGCCCGAAAGTACAACCTCACGATGGGCGCGGGCTCGGACGCCCACGTGCTGCAGGGCGTCGGGACCGGCGCGCTGCGGTTGCGCGCCTTCAACGACCCGGAGGAGTTCTTGATCTCGTTGCGGACCGCACAGATACTCAGGCGTCCGAAGTCCCTCGCCTACCTGCAATCGCTCAAGTGGGTGGCGCAGGTCAAGGAGAAGGTCAAGTAGGGCCGAAAGGTCCTAAGCCCGTGGCGGCCGTGACCACAGACGAGATCTACGAGCGGTACCTGCGCAAGGCCATCACCGAGATCAATCGGCTGTCGCACGAGATTTCTCAGGCGGCCGACGGTGCGCCGACCGCGCTACCGACAGGCCATCCGCTGGCGAATATCTTCCTGCTCAAGTACGGCCCGCAGGCGCAGGAGCTGCAGGAAGGCGTCGCGTTCCACGGCCGCGCCGGAAACGCGCTGATCAAGTCGTTGCAGCGCCTGCACGTCGACCCGCTCGAGGTCTACGGGACGAATTGCGTGAAGTTCGCCGGCGCCGATCTGGCCGTCTGCCGCGAGTGGCTCGCGCGCGAGCTGCGCATCGTCGAGCCGAAGCTCGTCGTCGTGATGGGAGAAGACGCGCTCGAGTTCCTGAACACGCTCGAGTTCCCGCTGTCGCGACCGCTCGAGCAGGGCGCGGACATGCAGCACCTGACGCCGACGATCGAGGCGCTCGTCGTGCCCGACATCGACTCGTCGCTCGACAACGACACTGCAAAAACCGCCTTTTGGAACGCGTTCAAGACCGTCGGGACGTGGTGGGCCGCGCTTCCGCCTTACTAGGCCTCTTCGCCGTCCTCTTCACGTACGACCGGCTCGCGCCGCACCTATGGCACGAGGGTGTGTGGGGAGACGTCGCCTGGATCGCGCTCGTCCTGATGCCGGCGACGTTCGCGCTGGTGCTGATCGCGCTGCCGCTGGTACGCGCCGACGCGATGCCGCTCGTTCTGATCGGCTTGTCGTTCGTTGCGTTGACGCTCGCCCTGCGCGTGGCGCACGCGAACATCACGGCGAACTACACGCGGCTCGCAGCGGCAACGCTGCTCGCGTGGGCGTTCGTGCAGGTATTCGAGACGACGGGACAAGTCGTGCTCGTCGCGTCGGTCATCCCGTGGGTCGATATCTACTCCGTCGCACGCGGACCGACGAAGACGATCACCACGAATCACCCGCAGGTGTTCCGCGACCTCTCGTTCGCGTTCCTGACGCCGGGCGAAGAGGCGGCCGCGAACCTCGGCGTGCCCGACCTGCTCTTCTTCGCATTCTTCCTCGGCGCCGCGCGCCGCTTTCATCTTCGTGTGCTGCCGACGTGGGTCGGCATGCTCGCCGGCCTCGCCATCACGTTCTTCCTGGTGCAGTGGACAGGCGCGTCCGGCCTCCCTGCGTTGCCCGGAATCTCGGCCGGCTTCCTCGTGCCGAACGGCGACCTTCTCTGGCGACAGCTACGACGGAAGCCCGGGGTCGGTGACGGCCCGGATGTACCGGTCGACGGACCGGCGAACGACGCTTGAACCGTCGCGGGGAATCACGCGCCCCCACCACGACCCGTAGATCGAATCGAATGCGTACGGCTCGAGCGAGTCGCCGATGCGCTGCACGGTCGCTGCCGGAAGCGGAATCAGGTTCGGGTACGAGTACATGAAGCTCACGAACTTGCGATCGGGTATGACGTGCACCGTGTCGCCCGTCAGCAGCGCGCGACCTTCGCGCCAGTGCAGCGCCTGACTGCCGGCGAAGTGACCGCCACAGCGGATCAGCGTCACGCCGCCGCCCAGCGCGTTCGTCTCGCCTTCCCAGAAACGGATCAGCGAGTCGGGGCGCATCACCCACTTCCGCTCCGACTCGTGCAGCAGCACCGGGCACCCGAATGCGTGAGCCCACTCGACCATCCCCGTATAGAAGTGCGGATGCGAGATCGCGATCGCGGCGAGCCCGCCTTCGGTGTTGATCCGCTGGACGACCGAATCGTCGAGATACGGAATGCAGTCCCAAAGCACGTTGCCTGCGTTGCTCTTGACGAGCAGCGCGCGCTGCCCGATGCCGAACTCGGGGCTGCAGCCGATGCCGAGGATGCCGCTGTCGTCGCGGATGTCCGCTTTGTGGCTCGACAGGAACTCGTCGAAGCGCACCCACACCTGCCCTCCGTCGACCGGGACGTACTGCCGCGAGTCCTCGCAGATCGAGCACGCGCCGGGCGGTTCCTCGCTCGGCCCATACTGCGTCCCACACGCTTCACAGAGCCATGTCGTCATTACTTCTCCAGCAGCGCGACGCACTCGACGTGCGGCGTGTGCGGGAACATGTCGACCGGCCGCGCGCGCAGCAGCGTGTAGCCGTAATCGTCTGCGAGCCGCTTCGCGTCGCCGGCGAGCGTCGTCGGGTTGCATGAGACGTAGACGATGCGCTTTGCGCCGATCTCGCCGAGGCGCCGCAACGCCTTGCCGGCCAGGCCCGCGCGCGGCGGGTCGACGACCACGACGTCGGGCTCTCCGGACCGTTCGCGTAGCTCGCGTAGCGCCTCACCGACGTTGCCGGCGAAGAACGCAGCGTTTCCGATCGAGTTCACCTCCAGGTTCTCGATCGCACAGGCAACGGACTCCTCGCTGATCTCGATCCCCCAAACGGTCAGCGCCGACGATGCAAGCGAGAGCCCGATCGTGCCGATGCCGCAGTAGAGGTCGTACACCGTCTCGCCGCCGGTGAGCCCGGCGAACTCGCGTGCGATGCCGTACAAGACGTCGGCCATCTCGGTGTTCGTTTGGAGGAACGCGTTCGGGCGCACGCGGAAGCGGAGACCGGACAGCTCCTCCTCGATCGCATCCTCACCCCATAAGAGCTCGGTCGGCAGGTTCGTCACCTCGGCGACACCGCGATTCTCCGACCAGTGGATCGACTTGACCTGCGGAACCTCCTGCAGCACCTCGATCAGGCGCTCACGGTCGAAGCGCTCGCCGCGCGCGGTGACGAGCTGCACGAGCGCCTGCCCGGTGCGCGTGCTTTCGCGAATGACGAGATGCCGCAGATATCCCTCCTGCGTCTCTTGGTCGTACGGCGCGAGCTTCTCCTCGACCGCCCACTCCCGCATACGGTTGCGGATTGCGTTGCCGACATCCGTCGTGAGCCAGCACTTGTCGATGTCGAGCACTTCGTCCCAGCGGCCCGCACGGTGCAGCCCGAGCACGAGCCCGTCTTCGCCCGGCGCGAACGAGTACTCCATTTTGTTGCGGTAGTGAAACTGCGCGACCGCGGGAACGATCGGCTCGAGCGGCGGCTCCTTCAACCCAGCGAGCCGCTGGAGCGAGTCGGCGACCCACTGCTGCTTCGTCGCGACCTGCGCGTCGTACGCGAAATCCTGGAAACGGCAGCCCCCACACGACGGGAAGTGCGCACACGGCGCGTCGACGCGCTGCGCGCCCGGCGAGAGAACGTCGACGGAGACCGCTTCCGCGTGGCGCCGCTGCACCTTCGTGACGCGCGCACGAACGCTGTCGCCCGGCAGACCGCCGCGCACGAACACCACAAAGCCGTCAAGCCGCGCGACGCCGTTCCCGCCGAAGGCGAGAGACTCGATGTCGAGCTCGAGGAGGTCGTCGCGCTGAACCGGAGCGGCCACGCTCCGAGGGTACTTACGAAACTGTGATCGGGGCGACCGAGATGTATTCCTGGCCGGCCGCGATGAGCACGAGCATCACGTTGTACTTCCCAGGCTTCGCGAAGGTGTGACCCGCAAACCGCGGCGGAGTACCGGCCTTGACGGTGGAGAGCCCGTCACCGAAATAGAGCCGCCAGGCCTGCGAGGGCCGCGTCAGCTTCGAGACATCGATCCGGAACGACACCTTGAGCGGCGCCTTGCCGGACGACGGCGTCGGCTCGAAGCGAACCAACGGGGTGTCGCCGACGCTCACCGTCGTGTACGCGAAGAACTTCGCTGCATCCGGCGTGTACGGCGCGGACGGGAACACCGTGAGCGTCGCCTGATACGACGCGCCGTCCGCGTACGTGTGCGTGAGCGTTGCCGGTGGCGCGCCGTCGCCCGATTTCATTCCGCCGTCACCGAACGTGACGATCCAGTGCACGATCGGCACGGACAGCTGCGCCTGGAGCGCGAACGTCACGTCGAGCGGACCCGTACCCGTCGCAGGCGACGGTGTGATCTTGAGTGCGCGCTGAGTTGCAGTGCCCGGCCCACCGGATGCCCACGACGGCAACGGGCCCGCCAGCGGCGTGATGCATGTCCGATAGACGGCGCGCGATTTTGACTTGTTCGCGAGATCGAAGATCGACCCGGGACGGCTCTCGTAAAACTCTTCCGTCTCCGTCGGGTGCGCCTTCAAGAAGTCACACATCGTCTGTACGAACTTCGGGTCGTCGATGGTGTACAAGCCCCACTCCGGCGCCGCGAACGGCTTACGGTTCCCGTGAACGAACGTGTAGAGGTCGTTGAATTTCGACCAGGGCGCAACTCCACCCTCGTCGTAGATGTCAGCGCCACCGACATCGACGAACCGGTTGCCAGGCCAGTACGGCTCCGGATCGTCGCCACCAGAGAGCGGGCTCCAGAGCACACGCACGCGAGAGGACGGATTCGTCTCGCTGCTGCCTTTGTACGGCGGCATGTCGAGGTTCCTCAGCAGGGCGTTGATCTTGTCCGGATCTCCCCCGTGCACGATGAGGTAGATGCGCTCGAAAGCCTTCCGGTAGATCACGGGCGTCGTGTGCCAGAGGACGTTGTGGTTGTTCATCTCGCCCATCGGGCGCACGTAGATCGCTTGCCCCCATTGCGAGATGGCTGCGTTCAGCGCCGAGAGATACGAGTCGCCCTTCCCATCCGCGATCTGGGCGGGCGTGACCGCCTGCTTCGTCTTGCTGCCCTTCGCATTCGTGCCGAGGTGGATCATCGGGATCGGCCCGAGGGACTTGAACAGCACCTGGAACGGCGCGCCCCACGTCTGTCCCTGCCCCCACGCGAGAAACGCCTGGTCGACGAGCGACGTCTGGCTGACCTGCGAGTGGAAGCGACCGGTGTTGCCGCTGACGCCGAGGATCGGGCCGGTGGAAGACCCGGACGCCGACGACGCAAGCGTCAGCAGCCCGAGGGCGACCCCTAGTGCGGCGAGGCGACGCATCTACTCACGAGTAAAGCCGAAGCGGCGGCGGTGTGTCTACCCCAGAGGGGTGACGTAGACCTTGCGCGTGCGCGGCCCGTCGAACTCGCAGAAGAAGACGCCCTGATACGTGCCGAGCGCGAGGGCGCCGTCGCGGAGCGGGATCAGCACCTGCGGCGTCGCCGCCAGCGACGCGCGGGCATGCGACGGGGCGTTGGCGCCGTCCTGGTCTTCGTGTTTCCACTGCCAGCCGTCGTCGATCACCTGTTCGTACGCGCGCTCGAGGTCCTCGACGAGCTCGGGATCGATCCGCTCGTTGATGACGACCCCGGCCGTGGTGTGCGGGACGTAGATCAAGATCGCCGAGGCGGACGCACCGTTGACGGCGGAGCGAATCTCCTCGGTGATCTCGACGAGCTGCGTCCTCCGCTCGGTGGTGATGGTGAGCTCGTGCATCAGTCCCGTATCGTAGAGAGCATCGTGACCTCCGTAGACGCTTTCAGAGATCGTGCTGATCGTTTCATTGCCGAACTGGATGAGGAGTACTACCTCCACTTCGCCGGCCACAAGGAGACGCTCGACGTCGAGCAGGTTTACGAGCGCTACGACGACCTCACGAAGGTCGAAACGGCGCTCAGCCTCGAGGACGCGCCGATCGAACTGTGGCGCTTCGCCTGTGAGGGGTACCTCGGAAACCTGACGAGGGAGCATCAGGCGCGCGTCGCGCGCACGGAGGCCACGCTCGAGGCGACCGTCGACGGCGAGACGGTGCCGTACCGGATGCTGCGCGTGCAGATCTCGAACGAGCCCGACCGCGACAAGCGGCAACGGCTCGAGGAAGCGCGCGTGCGCCTGCTCGACAGCGAGCTCAACCCGGTGTACCTCGACGCAGCGCGCATCGATCGCGAAGCGGTCACCAAGCTCGGGCAGCCGAACTACTACGAGCTGTACAAGCGCTTCAACTTCCGCCTCGACGAGCTGGCAGACGAATGTCGCGCGCTGCTCGACGACACAGAAAAGCTGTACGAGACCGAAGCCGACAAGCTGTTCCGCTCGCGCCTCGGCATCGGGCTCGACGAGGCACGCCCGTGGGACGTGCCGCGACTCTTCCGCGCGCCGGAGCTCGACCGCTGGTATCCGCAGGACCGCATGGTGCCCGCGCTCGAGGCGACCCTTGGCGCGTGGGGCATCGACATCCACGCGCAAGCGAACGTGCAACTCGACCTCGAGCAGCGCCCGCAGAAGTCGCCGCGGCCGTTCTGCGTGCCGATCGAGGTGCCCGGGCGCGTGGTGCTGGTCATGCAGCCGATCGGCGGCAAAGACGACTGGGCCGCGCTCTTCCACGAGGCCGGCCACACGGAACATTTCGCGAACACCAACCCCGACCTGCCGATGGAGGCGAAACGCCTCGGCGACATGGCGGTCACCGAGGGCTGGGCCGCCCTGCTCGAGCATCTCGTCGCCGAGCCGGCGTGGCTGAGCCGGCGTCTCGACGTAACGCAGTCCGGCGAGCTCACGCGCGACGGCGCCATCTCACAGCTCTACATCGTGCGCCGTTACGCAGCGAAGCTGATGTACGAGATCGAGTTCTTCCAGGCCGCTGACGCTGCAACGATGCAGACCCGCTACTTCGAGCTTCTGTCCGACGCGCTCAAGCTGCCGGTGAACAAGGAGAGCTACCTCGACGACATCGACGGGAGCTACTACGTCATCGGCTATCTACGCTCCTGGGCGTTCGAAGCGCAGCTGCGCGACTTCCTGCGCAGCGAGTTCGGCAGCGACTGGTTCGTGCACGGCGAAGCGGGCGAGCTGCTGCACGAGCTGTGGGCGCTCGGCCAGGGCCCGACTGCCGACGAGCTGCTGAAGGACGTCACCGGCGCGAGGCTCGAGATGGCGTCGGTCGGCGACAGGATCCGCGAAGGCCTCTCGGCCTAGCGCCTGCGAATTTTCCAGGTCAGACCGCCACTTCGCGCCTCCTGAGGTTTACGGGAATGGAGGACTCGATATCGACGTTCTGATGGACATGCGCAAGCTGACTGAGATCAAAGAAGAGATCGACCGCCTGTCCGAGCGCCGCGTCATCGTGATGCGTGCCTTGTCGGAAGGCTTTGACGCGAAGCTCCAGGCCGAGCACCAGTCGTTGGAGGAGCAGATCGCCGAGCTCTGGGAGGAGCAGCGCTTCGCGCGCGCCACCCTCCGCCATGGCGATCGCGACGTGATCATCCAGCGCGCGCGTCAAGAAGAGCGGCTCTCCCGAGCCGCGTAGCGAGACCTGCTCTAGGGGACGGGGCGCTTGCCGGGAGGGGCCGGTAGCGCCTCGTTCACCTGAGCGGCGCCGTCCTCGACGTGCACGGACCAGGTCTTGCCGAGCGCCTGCACGTTGCTGAGCGCCAGTCCCTCGGCCCAGTCCGGCAGCTCGGACGCATGAGCCTGCAGGACTCCCGCGTCGCGGTCTGGTTCAAGGCCGAGCAGCGCGCGCATCAGCAGCACGGGCGTCGCAGCCGCCCACGCTTGCGGGCGCGATGCCGTCGGGTATTCGACGGGGACGCCGGTCCGCCGGCGCGCGAACCCCGCGAACACCTCTGGTAGCCGGTGGTCGAAGAACACCGCGGCGTCGATCATCCGGCGCGCGATCAGCTGAACGTCGTGGGCGCGGCCGGCATTCGCAAGCCCCCACGCGACAAGCGAATTGTCGTGAGGCCACACCGTGCCGTTGTGGTAGACGAGCGGGTTGTACGCGACCTCGTCGGCCGCCATCGTGCGGATCCCCCAGCCCGACCAGAGACGCTCGCTCATCAAGAGTGACGCGACGATGTTCACGCGGTCGGCGGGGACGATCCCGCTCCACAGCAGATGCCCCATGTTCGACGCGACAGCGTCGATCGGGCGCTTGTCGCGATCGAGACCGAGCGCGTAGTAGCCGTCGAGCCAGAACGCCTCGTTGACGCGGCGGTGCAGGTCGGCGGCATCCGCCTCGAGGCGCGCTGCGAGCCCTGGGTCGTTCCACACGTCGCGCGCAAGCTCCGCCATGCGCAATTTCGCGTCGTAGACGTACCCCTGCACCTCGACGGCGGCGATCGGCGAGTCGGCGAGCGAGCCGTCGCGAAACGCCATCGACACCTCGGAGTCCTTCCACGACTGGTTGCGGATACCACGCGCCGCGCGCCGGTTGTACTCGACAAAGCCGTCGCGATCTGGATCGCCCGGGCCGTCGATCCACCCGAGCGCATGGCGAGCGGCGGCTTCGAGCTCTTGCATAAGGCTTCGATCGCCGGTCCAGCGGTAGTGCTCCGAGAGCAGCACGAGAAAGAGCGGCGTCGCGTCGACTGTGCCGTAGTAGCGGCCCGCCCAGCTGAGCGCCGCCTTGCCGCGCCGCATCTCATGGATGATCTTCCCGGGCTCCGCGTCGCGCTCCGCGTCGTCTGTCTCCGATTGCAGCGCCGCGAGCACGCGTAGCGCGCCGCGCGACAGCTCCGGCCCGAACAGCATGGTCTGCAGGCACGTGATCAGCGTGTCGCGGCCGAACACCGTCATGAACCACGGCGCGCCGGCGGCCGGGATCAAACCGCGGTCGATATCCACGACGCGCATGCGCAGCGCAGCGATATCCGCGACCGACCGCTCCCACGTCTGATCGAGGTCGTGCCAGCCGCTCCGTAGCTGCGGGGTTGTCGCGTCCCACTGCGCCAGCGACTCCACGGCACGTTCTCGTTCCGCGACGCGACGCGGTTCGAACTCGTCTGCTTTCAGGGGCCGGTCTCCCGAGAGCACCGGCTGCACGCCGACGTCGAGCGTCCACGTCTCGCCGTGGCCGAGTGCGATCGGGAAGCGCACGAGGCTTCCGTCGATCGCGCACGGCTGCGAGAAGTGCACGATGGTTCGTGCATCGAACGTCTCGTCCGCGAATACCGCGGTCGTGCCGTGCTCGTGCCAGGTCGGCGTGCGCGGCGGCGGCAATGTCACATGCGGCGGGTCGCCGAAGCCGGGATCGAGGTCCTTCACGCTGAAGATGTCCGCGAAGTCCGCCTCGAGCTCGAGCGCGATCTCGGTGACGATGTGCCGTCGGCCGTGGTTCTCGATGTGGATGCGCTCGTACATGCAGTCGCCGACGAACCGCTCCCGCTCGATCGAGAGCTCGTCCGGCTGCAAGCCGGCCGCGTTGTTCGGGTTGCGGAACACGAACCGTGCGACGTGCGGCGCAGGCTGGCTGCTCGACAGAAGCGTCGGGTGCTCGCCGCTCATCGTCAGCACCGAACGCGACAGGAAACGCGTATCGGCGGCGATGAAGCCGGATGCGGACGCTTTCCCGTCGACGTCTCCCGCTTCGTCGCAGACGCAGAACGTCGACCCCTCGATGACGGTCAGCGACACGCTTCTCCGGTTTCCAGGTCGAAGAAATGCAGCTTCCGCGTGTCGACTGCGAGCTCGACCGCGTCATCCGGGCGCACGGACGCCGACGCGTCGAGCCGCGCGATGACCGTCGCATGCCCGTCGGTCATGATCTCCGCCAACTCGTCGGAGTGTTCCGCGTCGACGAGACCCTCGAGCACGTCTTCGACCAAAACGGGCTTCGCCTCGATCTCGACGTGCGCGAGCTGCTCCGGGCCGAGTGCCTCGACGGTCTGCACGACGCCTCGCACGCGCGGGCCTTCGCCGTTCTTGGCGAGGCTGAGCGCCTCGGGCCGGATGCCCACGGCCAGCCGCTTGCCGGACGCGTCGATGTCGGCCGGGAGCGGAAGCCCGAGCGTCCCTTCGAGCACGTTCATGGCCGGGCTACCGATGAAGCTCGCGACGAACAGGTTCGCGGGAGCTTCGTACAGGCGCTGGGGCGCGTCGAACTGCTGCAGCACACCTCGCCGCATGACCGCGACGCGGTCTCCCATCGTCATCGCCTCGACCTGGTCGTGCGTGACGTAGACGGTCGTCACGGCGAGCTGCCGCTGGATGCGCGAGATCTCGCCGCGCATTTGCACACGCAGCTTCGCGTCGAGGTTCGACAGAGGCTCGTCCATCAAGAACACCTGCGGTTCGCGAACGATCGCGCGCCCCATCGCGACGCGCTGACGCTGTCCGCCGGACAGCTGCTTCGGCTTGCGGTTGAGATGATCGACGAGGCCGATCACACGCGCGGTCTCCTCGATCCGCTTGCGCGCCTCCGCCTTCGGCACCTTTCGCATGCGAAGCGCGAAACCGATGTTCTCGGCCACGGTCATGTGCGGGTACAGCGCGTAGTTCTGGAACACCATCGCGACGTCGCGATCGCGCGGCGGCAGGTTGTTGACGACGCGGTCGCCGATGCGGATCTCGCCGCTCGAGATCTCCTCGAGCCCCGCGATCATGCGCAACGCGGTCGTCTTGCCACAGCCGGACGGCCCGACGAGCACGACGAACTCACCGTCGTTGACGTCGAGGTTCAGCTCGGAGACGGCAGGGAAGCCGTCGCCATAGGTCTTGCTCACGTCGTCAAAGGTGATTGCAGCCATGGCGTGCTCCCTACTCCTTTACCGCGCCCTCGGACGCGTTCATGATCCGCCGCTGGAAGAGGAAGAAAAGGAGCGCGACCGGGATCGTCATCAACGTCGAGGCGGCGAGCTTCAACGGATAACGGTTGCCGGAGCCGAGCTGCCCGGACGCCAGCTGCGCGACTCCCTTGGTGAGCGTGTTGAGGCTGGCGCTCTGCGCCGAGATGATGAACTGCGCCAGCTCGTTCCACGAGCCCTGGAACGACAGGATGAAGAGCGTGACGAGCGCCGGCCGCGCCATCGGCAGCACGATCGACCAGTAGATGCGGAAGATGTTCGCGCCGTCGATGCGCGCCGACTCCTCGACGCTCACCGGAATCGACTCGAAGAAGTTCTTCATGATGAAGACGCCGGCCGCATCGACGAGCAGCGGCACGATCATCCCGTAATAGGTGTCGTACATCCCGAACTGGCGGATGATCAGGAACTTCGGGATCAGCAGCACAACGCCCGGCACCGCCATGACGGCGACGATCGTCGCGAACGCGGCGCCCCGTCCGCGGAAGCGGAGCCGCGCGAGCGCGTAGCCGGCGAGGCTGTCGAGGAAGACGCGCAGGAACGTGACGCTGAGCGTGACGATCACGGAGTTCTTCACCCACGTGAAGAAGTCCTGATCGGCCGAGAGCTGGTGGAACGCGCTCGTCGTCGCGGGATTTGGCGCGAGACTGAGCGGATTGGCCGTCGCATCCGGCTCCGTCTTGAACGACGTTACGACCGCGATGATGAACGGGAAGATGTAGATCACGGCAAGCGCGAGCAGGAAGCTGTACGTCATCGCGTTGCCGAAGCGGCGCCGGCGAATCGCTACTGCGTCGCTGATCATGAGCCGACTCCGATGCGTGACACCTTCTCGTCGCCGATTGCGCCCGTCAGCGCAAAGCGGCGGCGGCGCGGCACACGATCAGGGCTGCGCGTGGCGAGGCGCGTCAAGAGCGTGAGAAAAACGATGATCGCGAAGAGGATGAAAGCGATAGCGGCGCCGGCACCCCAGTTGTTGTTGTTGAACGACGTGTCGAACGAGAGATAGGCCGGCGTGAGCGTCGTGTTCAGCGGGCTGCCCTTCGTCCCGACGTAGATCTGGTCGAACACCTGCCACGTCCCGATCACGCCGAGCGTGACGACGGTGAAGATCGTCGGGCGGATCATCGGCACCGTGATGTGGCGAAACTTCTTCCACTCGGACGCGCCGTCGAGCGCAGCAGCCTCGTTCACCGATTCGTCGATGCCCTGCAGTCCCGCGAGGAACAGGAGCATGAAGGTGCCTGACGTCGTGAAGACGGCCATGATGATGAACACACACATCGCGATGCTCGGGCCGGCGAGCCAGTCCCAGTAGGTGACGCCGAGGAAGACACCGTTCGCGAGGTGGCCGCCCGACTGATTGACGCCGAATTGGCCGAGAATCACGTGGAAAAGCCCGCGCGGGTCGTAAATCCACGACGGACCGGTCGCGCCGAGGTACGACAAGAGCTTGTTGATCGCTCCCGACGGCGAGAAGAGGAACAGAAACAGGATCGTGATCGCCACCGAGCTGGTGACCGACGGGAAGTAGAACGCCGTCCGGAAGAACCCGACGAACTTGAGGCGCTTGTTGACGAGCACCGCGAGGAATAGCGACACCGCCGTCTGGATCGGGACGACGAGCAGGACGTAATAGAAATTGTTGCGCAGCGCCTCACCGAAGTTGTTCTGGTCTAGGCCGGGAGTCGTCAGGAGATCGCGGTAGTTCGCGAGTCCGACCCAGTGCGCGTGTGCGCCGAGCGGGCTGCCGTTGCCGTTCCAGTCCGAGAAGCTGACCCACGCGGCCATCGCGATCGGCAGCACGAGGAAGAGCCCGAGGATGACGATCACGGGCAGGAGGAACAACCAGCCGGCACCCGCTTCGTGCCCGCGGATTCCCGGTTCGCGGAAGCGCTTCCACACGCGCGTCGCCACTCTCGCCTCCCTTCTCGAGCGGTTGGAAATTAGGCCCGCCGACGCACTGTGACGCCGGCGGGCCCACCCCTGAAGCTACTGCTTGTTCAGAACCGCCTGCAGCTCGCCGTTGACGCGATTCAGGATCGTCGCCGGACTTGTCGTCGGCAACGCCTGCAGCTGCTGGTTGAAGTCACCGAGGACCGTCGCGATGTCCGGCACCGTCGGGATTGCCTTCGAGTAGTCGGCACCCGCGAGGAATGCCGAGAACTTCGGGAACGTCTGCGACCAGATCTTCCGGTCGGCCTTGACCGACGGCATCACGCCGAAGGCCTTCGCGTTCCCCATCTCGACCTTGGTGGCGGTGAGGTAGGAGATCGCCTGCATCGCAGCGGCCTTGTTCTTCGACGCCGCGGCCAGGCCCCAGCCACCGTCGTACTGCAGGGTGCCGGCACCCGCCGGGCCCTTCGGAAGCTGGACGGCGATCCACGGGACGGTCGGGTAGTCGGCCGTCATGGCGCCCGAGATCCAGTTGCCCTCGATCGTCATGGCGCATTCCTTCTTGCCGAAGCCCTCGCCACCCCAACCGGCGCCGAGCTGGTTCGTGAGCTTCATCGAGCCGGCGTTGAGCATCGACTTGACGAAGTTGAAGGCGGCGATGTTCGCCTTGCTGTTCACCGTCGCCGTCTTGCCGTCCTTCGAGACGAGCCAACCGCCCGCCTGGATCATGAACACACCGAGGCGATGGAACTCAGGGTTGGTGCACAGACCAACCTGCCCGTTGCGCGTGAGCTTCTTCGCGACAGATGCGAGCTGCGCCCACGTCGTCGGGTAGTTCTTGGCAGTCAAGCCCGCGGCCTTCCACGAGGCCGTGTTGATGATGAGCTGGAGCGTCGAGAAGTCCTTCGGCGCTGCATAGAGGTGACCCTTGTACGTGTAGGCCGCCTTGAGGCTCGGATAGAACGACTTGACGTTCTTCAGGTTGTCCAGCGGAGCAAGATCGCCCGCCTTGGCGTACGTCGCGACCTGGTCGTTGCCGAGGTAGAAGATGTCCGCCGGGTTGCCCGACGCGAACCCCTGGGCCAGCTGCTGTCCAAGATCGGACGCGACGATGACGTTGAGCTGGATGCCCGTGACCCTGGTGAACGCCCTCGCCGCGTTCTTCACGGCGTAGGTCTCGGCCGGGCCCGAGCTCCCGATCAGAGCGGTGACTGTCGTGTCTTTGGAGCTCTTGCTCGAGCCGAGCGCCACGCCGGTTGTGACGGCGAGGGCGGAAACGACGACGAGCGCGAGCGCAACCTGCCACCGAACGATGCTGGTCTTCCGATGAGCAATCACTACTGCCTTCCTCCTTCGAAGCCGTGGAGAACGGGCCAAGGAAATGGGTGCGGCGCTGTTCTCTCCCTGGGTTGTGGAACCGGTTTCAGCGATCCGACGCGGCGAGAGTATCCCCCTTTTCTTACGAAATCAAGTCGCCGCCGCCTTGACATATGACGGGCGGGCAGGCAAAAGGTTGGTGTATATGGAAACGGTTCCGGTAGGTCCGGCGCGGATCGCCGATGTAGCGGCCCACGCCGGGGTCGGGGTGGCAACGGTCTCCCGCGTCTTGAACGGCCGCGCGAACGTGGCCGAGTCGACGCGCGAGCGCGTCCTCGACGCAATCAAGACGCTCGACTACCGGCCCAGCTCGGTCGCCCGGAATCTGTCGCTCCGGCAGACGCTCGTCGTCGGCGTCGTCATCCCGTTCCTCACCGAGGCATCACAGGTCGAGCGGCTGCGCGGGATCGTCACCGAGCTCTCGGCTTCGCCGTACGACCTCGCGCTCTTCGACGTCGAGTCGGCCGACCGGAAGCAGCGCGCGTTCCGCATGCTTGCCGATGCGCATCGCACCGACGGGCTGCTCGTGCTGTCGCTCATCCCGCCCGACGACGAGGTGCGGCGTCTGCTCACTTCGAACATCCCTTGCGTCCTCGTCGATGCACGGCACGAGGCGCTGCCGTCGGTGGTGATCGACGACATCCATGGCGGCGAGCTCGCGACGCACTATCTCGTGGAGCTCGGCCACCGGCGTATCGCGTTCATCGGCGACAAGGCTGTCGACCCGTTCCGCTTCATGTCGAGTCGCGACCGCACCGTCGGCTACGAGCGCGCACTGTCCGCAGCCGGCATTCCCGCTCGCCCGGAATACGTGCGCGAGGGCACGCAGAGCCGGCATGTCGCGCGTTCGATCGCCGAGGAGCTGCTGCGGCTGCCCGAGCCGCCGACGGCGATCTTCGCCGCGTCCGACATCCAGGCGCTCGGTGTGCTCGAGGCTGCGCGCGCTCTGCAGGTAGCCGTGCCTGATGAATTGTCCGTGGTCGGCTTCGACGACATCGAAGTTGCGTCGTATGTCGGCCTCACGACTGTCCGGCAGCCGCTCTACGACAGCGGCTGCCGCGGCGCCGAGCTGCTGCTGCAGGCACTTGCCGGCACACACCCTGCTGTGCAGGTCGAAACGCTCCCGCTCGACCTGGTCGTGCGCAGCACGACGCGGCCTCCGAAGTAGCGGCATCCCGGGCTACAGTTTCGGATGAGGGGCGTTAGCTCAGCTGGGAGAGCGCCAGCTTTGCAAGCTGGAGGTCATCGGTTCGATCCCGATACGCTCCACTCGCGGCAGTTGTACGTCCAGTTCTAAAAATGGCGTTGGCGCGCCTGACAACTGCCTGTCGCTTCTCGAAGGCCGCTCGATCCGCATCAAGATCGGCGGCCTTCGTCGTTCAGACGGCGGTTGGAACTCAGTAACAGCGGCAGCCGCCCAGGAGTGATCCTCGGGCGGCTCCGGTCGCTGCGATCGCGATCTAGTTGACGAGCACCGGCGCCACCGGTGTGGCGCTGGCCGGACTCGGCACGGTCGACGAAACCTTCCCGAAGCAGCCGCCCACGCCAGCTACCTGACTAGGGGTGGACACCGCTCCCCCACCCCGTAGCGAGCTCAAGCAATAGCTTGCAGATCCTTCATTTTGCTCTAG
>DASUKC010000088.1:0-5838 GCA_036278975.1 Gaiellaceae bacterium | reverse complement strand
CGCTAGATCTTGTTGCCGGCGGCGTCGTAGGCGACGTAGTCGTACGCCATGCAGCCGGAGGCTGCGAGCTCCGACGCCAGCATCGTGAAGAGGATGCAGTCGCGCGCCGCGGTCTGCTCGCCAAACGGCGGCAGCCAGGAGCGCAACACCACTTCGTCCGGAAACCCGAGCTTGCGTGGAACCGCGAGGCTCGCTTCGTTCGCAACATCGACCTTGACGTCGACACGAAACGCGCCCGCAACCTCGAACGCCGCACGCGTGAGCACCGCGGCGAACTCCGAAGCGATGCCCTGACGCGTCGCGTCGGCCCGCACGAAGTAACCGATCTCGAAGGTGCCCGCACCGCCACGCTGATGCAAGCCACAGCCCGCAAGCTGCCGCGACTCGTCGCGCGTGAAGACACCGAATGCGAAGTCCTCGCCCGCGTCGAAGTTCGCGCGGAACATGCGCATGAGGGCGACCTTCTCCTCCAGCGACTGCGGCTCGTGCTGCGCCCACGGCATCCACGGGCGCAGGTGGTCGAGACTCGAGTCGACGGCCTCCTTCTCCAGCGGCGCATCCTCCGGCTGATAGCAGCGGATGACCAGCCGCTCCGTCTCCATGCGATACGGAGGAGTCTTGACGCCCTCGGCCTTCACTCCCACTCGATCGTCGCGGGCGGCTTCGACGTCACGTCGAGCATCACGCGATTGACCGCGGGAATCTCATTGACGATGCGCGACGCAACGAGCTCCACCAGGTCGTACGGCAAGCGCGCCCAGTCGGCCGTCATCGCGTCCTCGCTCGTCACCGCACGAATCGCAATCGGATAGCCGTACGTCCGCGAGTCGCCCTGCACCCCGACCGAGCGAATCGCGGGCAGCACGCAGAACGACTGCCACAGGCTGCGATACAGCCCGGCCTTGCGCACCTCGTCCTGCAAGATCGCGTCCGCCTCGCGTAGCGTCTCGAGCCGCTCCTCGGTGACGTCGCCGATGATGCGAATCGCGAGTCCCGGCCCGGGGAACGGCTGCCGCCACACCATCCGCTCCGGCATGCCGAGCTCCTCGCCGACGCGGCGCACCTCGTCCTTGAACAGCAAGCGCAGCGGCTCGACGAGCTCCATCTCCATGTCGTCGGGCAGGCCGCCGACGTTGTGATGCGACTTGATCGTCTCCGCGACCCCGGCTGTGCCGCCCGACTCGATCACGTCGGAGTACAGCGTCCCCTGCACGAGCCACTTGATGTCGCCCAGCTTCCGCGCCTCTTCCTCGAACACGCGGATGAACTCCTCGCCGATCAGCTTGCGCTTCTGCTCCGGCTCCGTTACGCCCGTGAGCCGCCCAAGAAAACGCTCCTTTGCGTCGACGTGCACGAGCGGCACGTGGAAGTGGCCGCCGAACGTCTCGACAACCTGCTCGGCCTCGCCCTTGCGCAGGAAGCCGTGGTCGACGAACACGCACGTGAGCTGTTCGCCGATCGCCTTGTAGACGAGCAGCGCGGCGACCGCAGAATCCACGCCGCCGGACAGCGCGCACAGCACCCGATCCGAGCCGACCTGCGCGCGAATGCGCTCGACCTGCTCTTCGATCACCGCCGCCGGCGTCCACACGGGCTCTGCGCCGGCAACCTCGTAGAGGAAGTTCTTCAGCATCTGCTGCCCGTGCGGCGTGTGCACCACCTCGGGATGGAACTGCACGCCATACACCGCGCGCGCCGCGTCCTCGAATGCAGCGACCGGCGTGTGCTCCGACGTCGCGACGACGTTTGCACCGTCGGGCGGCGCGACAACCGTGTCGCGGTGCGACATCCATGCCGTCTGCTCCGCCGGCAGCGCGGTGAAGAGCTTGCCGCCGTCGACGCGCATCTCGACCTTGCCGTACTCCCCCGCACCCGTCTTCTCGACGCGCCCACCGAGCTCGAGCGCGAGCAGCTGCGCGCCGTAACAGATGCCGAGTGTCGGGATACCTTGCGCGAAGATCTCCGGATCCATCCGCGGCGCGCCGTCGGAATACACAGACGCGGGGCCGCCGGAAAGGATCAGCGCCGCCGGGTTGTGCCGCTTGATCTCGTCGACGCTCGAGCGGTACGAGACGAGCTCCGAGTACACACGCGCCTCGCGCACACGACGTGCAATCAGCTGTGAGTACTGGCCGCCGAGATCGACGACGAGGACCGGACGATCCTCAGGCCCGTTAGGCCCGGCGGTAATTGGGCGCGTCCTTCGTGATCGTCACGTCGTGTGGATGCGATTCGCGCAAACCTGCGCCCGTGATGCGCACGAACCGCGCCCGCTGCATCGCGTCGATCGTCGGCGCGCCGCAGTAACCCATCGATTGCCGCAGGCCGCCGACCACCTGGTGCAGCACCGCGCCGACCGCACCCTTGTACGGCACGCGCGCCTCGATGCCCTCCGGCACAAGCTTCTCGACGTCCTCGACGTCGCCCTGGAAGTAACGATCCTTCGAATAGCCGCGGGCTTTCATCGCGCCGAGCGAGCCCATGCCGCGGAACGACTTGAAGCGCTCGCCCTGCACGACGAGCACGTCGCCGGGAGCCTCGTCCGTGCCGGCGAGCATCGAGCCGAGCATCACGCAGTCCGCCCCGGCGGCGATCGCCTTCGCCACGTCGCCCGACGAGGTGATGCCGCCGTCGGCGATCACCGGCACGCCGTGGCGCGACGCCGCTTCGGCGACGTCGTACACCGCGGTGATCTGCGGCACGCCGACGCCCGCGACGATGCGCGTCGTGCAGATCGCGCCCGGGCCGATGCCGACCTTCACTGCATCCGCACCCGAGTCGATCAGCGCCTCGGCTGCCTCGGCGGTCGCGATGTTGCCCGCGATTACCTCGAATTCGCCCGACAAGCCGCGAATGCGCGCGACCATCTCGACCACGCCGCGTGAGTGCCCGTGCGCCGTGTCGACGATCAACACGTCCATGCCGGCCGAAATCAACGCGTCAGCGCGCTCGACTGCGTCGGGGCCGACACCAACCGCCGCGCCCACGCGCAACCTACCGTGCGGATCTTTCGTCGCCTGCGGATAGTCGACGCTCTTCTGGATGTCCTTCACCGTGATCAACCCGCGCAGGCGACCGTCGGCGTCGACGATCGGAAGCTTCTCGATGCGATGCGCGTGCAACCGCCGCTCCGCCTCCGCGAGTGTGGTGCCGACCGGGGCAGTGACGAGGTCGCGCGACGTCATCAACGCGGACACCGGCTGGTCGACGTTGTGCTCGAAGCGCAGGTCACGGTTGGTGAGGATGCCGACGAGCACGCCCTCACGATCGGTGATCGGCACGCCCGAGATGCGGTAGCGCTCCATCAGCGCGAGCGCGTCGGAAACCAGCGCGTCCGGCTGCAGTGTGACCGGCTCCGTGATCATCCCCGCCTCCGAGCGCTTGACGCGGTCGATCTCGCCCACCTGCTCCTCGATCGAAAGGTTGCGATGGACGATGCCGAGGCCGCCTTCGCGCGCAAGCGCGATCGCCATGCGCGCCTCGGTGACCGTGTCCATCGCCGCGGAGACCACGGGAATCTCCAGCGCGATCGTGCGCGTCAGCCGCGTGGCAGTCGAAACGTCGTTCGGCAGTACCGACGACTCAGCGGGCACGAGCAGGACATCGTCGAAGGTGAGGCCTTCCTTGGCGAACTTCGCCGGAAGGCTGGTCTCTTCAGATGCGAGGCCGAGCTTCTCGACGTCCATTGAAGAACATTAGCCTGCACGGCGGATGATCGAGCTACAAGGAACTCGCGTCGCGCTTCGCCCGCTGCGCTCGGACGACGTGGACGAGCTCTACCGGCAGCGGGTCGCGAGCACACACATGATCAGCACGCCCGACAAGGATGTGCTGCGGCGGCGCGTCGAGCATTCGGGCGAGTGGCACGAGGGCCGCCTCGACCTGGCCATCGAGTCGGATGGACGTCTCGCAGGGTCGATCGAGGCTCGCACCTCGCAGACCGCGCTGCCGCCCGGCGTGTGCGAGCTGGGGATCGAGCTCGAGATCCGCGAGCGCGGAAGAGGCCTCGGCGCGGAGGCGATCGAGTTGCTCACCGACTGGCTGCTCGACAACGGGTTCGAGCGCGTGCAGGCAAGCACCGATGTGACGAACGCGCCGATGCGCCGCGTGTTCGAGAAGCTCGGCTGGGAGCACGAGGGAACGCTGCGTGCGTTCATGCCCGCAAGCGGCGGGCGCGCGGACTACGCGATGTACGCGACTACGCGGCGGTCTCGACCGCGTCCAGCTCGCTGACCTTCACGCCGGCTTGCAGCCGGCCGGCCTGCCGTAGATCGAAGCGGCCGGCGCCGACCTCGAGCGTCGACGCGGTGCCTGCCGCGACGGCGGCGCGCAGCGATTCTTCGAGCGAGCGGCCAGAGCTGCGCGCAGCGACGTAGCCCGCGAGCAGCACGTCGCCTGAGCCGACGACCGACACCGGCTCGACGCGCGGCGCGTCGGCGCTGAAGCGGCGCGGCTCGCGATCCTCGCGCAGCGACGCGACACATCCGCCGTCGGTGGTGATCAGCACGTTGCGTGCGCCGAGCGCCGTGATCTGCTCGAGCCCGAGCCGGAAGTCCTCGGTGTCATGGAACTCCTGGCCGACGAGGCTCTCGGCCTCCGCCTGGTTCGGCGTGACGAGTAGCGGCTCGGCTTCCACACCCAGTCGCAACGGCTCCTTGTCGCAGTCGAGCGCGGCGGGGACGTGGCGGCGCGCGAGGTCGCGGATGGCCTCGGCGTAGAACTCGTCCGGCACGTTGCGCGGCAGCGAGCCGGCGAACACGACGAGCTCCGCGCCCTGCGTGAGGTAGTGCAGCTTGTCGAGCAGCAGGTCGAGCTCGCGCTGCTGCACTGCCGGCCCCCACTCGTTGATCTCCGTGTACGTCTCGCCCGTCGGATCGACCACGGCAGTCGAGGTGCGCGACTCGTCTTCGATGCGGACGAAGTCGTTCAAGATCGACTCGGCAGTGAGCGCCTCGACGATTCGATCTCCCGCGGCGCCACCGGCAAACCCGGTCGCGACGACGGGCACGCCCAGCGTCTTCAACGCGCGTGCGACGTTGATCCCCTTGCCACCCGGCAGCGAGAGACTCGCGCTCGCGCGATGCCGCTGCCCGCGCTGAAAGTTCGGCACGGTAAGCGTGCGGTCGATCGCGGCGTTTAGCGTGACGGTGACGATCACAGCAGATGGGCGAGGTGATGCACGGTTCGCCGGGAGTAGAAGCCTAGACGTCCCAGAACCCCGGGCCGTGAAACCGATCGTGACGCGATCAGATCCCGGGTTCCGATCAGCGTTTCGCCGTCGCGGATCTCGACGCGGCCGAGCACGGCGCCTTTCCTGACCGGCAGGGAGGCCGAGCGCGGCGCAATCACCGTCTCGGTGAGCGGGTGGCCGAGCCGCACTGTCACATTGAGCACTCGCTGCGCGAAAAGCTTCAGCGGCTTGCGCCCGTAGGGCAGTTTCACGGTCGCGTACGCGCGGTCGGCCTGCACCGCAGCGACGCCGCGAAACTGAGCGAGGCCCCAGGCCGCGAGCGACGCGAGATCCTGGTTGCGCACCGTGCGCGTCGGACCGCCGAGCACCGTGACGTACACGCTCACGCCGTTGCCACGCACCGCCGCGACCTGGCACCAGCCGGCGTCGTCGGTGTGGCCCGTCTTCACGCCGAACACGCCGGGGAAGAGCCCGAGCAAGTCGTCCCATGTGTGCAGTTCCTGCCCGTCGCTGATCGTCGCCGTCTCTTTCTGCACAGACGCACGCACGAATGAGTTCCGCATCGCGATCTGCGCGAGCTTCGTGATGTCGGCTGCAGTCGAGTACTCGCCGGGCGCGTCGAGCCCGTCGGGACGAACGAAGTGCGT
>DASUKC010000087.1:0-3025 GCA_036278975.1 Gaiellaceae bacterium | reverse complement strand
ATGTACTTCTACGAGAATAAGGAGATCGACATGCGTCGCGTTCAGTTCACGAGAGCGTGTGGAGCAGCCCAATGAGATCGGTGATTGTCATCATTCTTCTATGTTGCAGCATGGCATCAGCAGACCCCTCAAAACGTTTGCAGAATCTGTGTGGACTTTCCCTTTCCTGCAGCGGCGACGACACGAGTGGGTTCATGGTGTTGCCAAGCGCGCAACTAGGCCTTGTCCAGCTGCCTTTTGGCGGTGACGGCAAAGACGCTCCGAGTCGCTTCAACAAGAACCTAGGCTTCTTTAAACCCAGCGTTGGCGCAACGTTCCGCTACTGGTTCAAAGAGGACTGGCTCGACGTGCACGGTCAGTTCTTGTACGGCGATGGTGGCGATACAACAAATGGTGATGGCACATACTTGTGGGGCGCGACTGTCGGGCTGGGAGCCGTATTTTCAGTCATTTCGATTGATGTTGGGTTTATGAATCGAAGGTACAAGACCACGTCCGACGGCATCGACACCGGTGGTGTGTTCCTCATCAATTTGGACTTAACCGCAATTGGCGTTGCGGCAGGAACTGCCGCGGGCTCGTCAAGCTAGCTTCACGGCGTGACCGATCAACGACGCCGGGATGCGAGATCCGGAAGCGGCCGTGTATCGTCGCCGTGCTCGACGGCGCGCGCGTGATCAGGCGAGCGAGGCCTTGAAGGCCGCCGGGGTCATCTGCTCGACGGCGAGACCGAAGACGTCGCGGTGGGTGCCGAGATGCTCGAAGGCCCAGGTCAGGTACGCCTGGACGGGGACCCCGACGGCGCGACAGGTCGCGATGATGCCGAGCAGGACGCAGGCGCGGTGGGCGCCCTCGGTGCTGCCGGCGAACAGCATGTTGAGTCGAAGCTTGGCGACGTTCTGGAACTCGCGCTCGGTCGGCGAGTTGTCGATAGGAACGGCGGGATCGTCGACGAAGCGGGTGAGCGCGGCCCAGTGGTTGCGATAGTAGGTGACCGCAGTGCGCAGCGGATCGGAGGGCAAGAGCGTCGGCTCGACGGCGGCGAGCCACGTCGCAAAGTCGTCGAGGACGGGGCGGATGCGTGCGCGGCGATGCGCGAGCAACTCGGCGCCAACAAGGCCGCGGCTTCGCGCATCGTCCTCGGCGATATACATCGCCGAGATGAACGCGCCGCCCTCCGCGGCGAGGACGGGCTGGGTCGCTTCCGCATCTCGGAACTTGCGCCGGCCGTGCGCGTTACAACCGGCCTCGATCACGCGGCCTGTCTCGTAGACCGCGTTGAAGCGGTGCTCGGCGTCGGCGGTGAGCGTGCCGGTGAACGGCGCGAGCTTGGCGACGACATCCGCGCTCGCCTTGGTGGACTCGTACTGGAACACGGCGCAGGCGTCGTCGCGATACAGCTCGAGGTAGCCGTCGTGAGCGGCGGCCAGGCCGGGCACGAGCACCTTGAGCCCGGTGCCATCGGTCGCCATCCACGAGCCGGCGAGCAACTGCTTCCAGTGCACGCCGTCGACGGGGGCGAGCAGATCCGCGGCGCGCTCGACGAAGTTGACGAGCGTGCCCATCGCGAGCGGGATGCCGCGATCGGCGAGGTCGCGGCGGATGCGATCGAGCGGCGCGAGCAGCCCGAACTTCTGGTGCACGAACCACGCGAGCCAGTCGCAGGTGACCTTGGAGCGCTCGTAGGGTGCGGGCAGCGACGCGGGCGTGGTGCGCGCGAGGCACGCGCGGCAGCGACACGTGGTGCGCCTGACGACGCGCCGTCGCTGGTGCTCCTTGACCACGTGCAGCTTCTCCTCGACGACCTCGTCGACGACGTCGAGCTCGGTGCTGCCGCACTGGGCGCACTGGGACGGGCGGAGCGCGTGGTCCTCGACCGGCAGATGAGTGGGCAGCGGCTTGCGGCCGGTCGGCTTAGACGTGCGTGGCTTCTTCGCGGGCTTGTCGGCCAGCGACGGCGGCGCGGGCCGGTCGTCGAACGCAAGCTTGGCGGCGCCGTCAAGCTCGACGGGCGCCGTCGCGGCGGGTGGTGGTGTGGGCTTGCGCTGCTTGCGCTGGGCCACCGCGAGCAACTCGGCGATGCGCTCGTTGAGCTTCGCGACCTGCTCGATGAGCTGCGCGATCTGCGCGCGCTGCGCCGCGTTCTCCGCGCGCAGTGCTTCGACGTCGAGCTCGACGACCACCACGGCGTCACCAGATCACACCTGGCGATCTGTGTCGATCCCCTACGCGGCCGGCAACCGCCGAAACCAACCCTTGCGCGACGCGGTGAAGTCGATGCCGGCGAGCAGCGACGCGAACGCGGCGCCGTCGATCTGGATCCGCGTGACGTCGTCGGGGAGCGCTGGGAGCTGGAAGCTGCCGGCCTCGAGCCGCTTGGCCAAGATGCACCAGCCCGAGCCGTCGAACCACAGCGCCTTGGCGATCCGTCGCCGCTTGTTCAGGAACAGGTACAGGTGGCCATCGACCGGATCAAGCCCGAGGCGGCGCGCCGCGCCGGCGAGCGCATCGAACGAGCCGCGCATGTCGATCGGCACGGCTGCGACGAACACCCGTACCGTCGGTGGCAGGCTCAGCACGCGCGCAGCACGCGCACGACCCGCGCGAGCGTCTCGTCGCAGAAATCGTCGCCGACCTCGACCACCGCGTCGCTGACCCGCAGGATGTACCGCGCGGATCCGCGCGGCGCCGAGGTCGGCACGAGCTCCACCAGCCGTGGTTTCGCGACGATGGCGGTGGTCGACGACGCCCGCGCCATGTTGACGGACCAAGCGTGCAGCGACCTGCCGTCGACGCCGTGCCGGCGCGCCCACGCCCCCAGGCTCAGCCCGGCGGCCCGGGCCGCCTTCACGCACGCGCGAGCGTCTCGCGCGTCTTCGATCTTTCGCATCGCCCCGATCCTCGCCGGATCGCGCGGCAGCGTCATCCCGGCGTCGTTGACTGGTCACGCTGCAGCACGACCTCGGCCGACGTGTGGCTCGGGCGACGAGGCAGCTTGACGACCTTGCCGTCGTCGGGGGCGCCC
>DASUKC010000086.1:0-7984 GCA_036278975.1 Gaiellaceae bacterium | reverse complement strand
ACGTCGGCCGCCGTATACGGCCAAAGGAACAGCGCGCGCTCGTGGCCGGTGCCGTCGATCAGGTACGCGCCCTCGGTGTGCGTCACGTCGTGCACGGTGACGCCGTTGATCTTCTTCGTCGTGACGAGCACGCCGACGCCGTAGTTCTGCCACACGCGCGCGAGCTGAGCGGGGCTGCCGACGCCCCACCGCCACTCGGAGCCGAGCTGCCAGTGCGCCACGTCCTGCAAGAGGTTCGCGCGCGCGTTGCCGTAGATGTTCACGCTCACGGCGACGACCGCCGGCCGCGCGTCCACCGGCAGCGAGTTCACGACGAGGTTCAGCTGTTTCGCCTCGAGCGGGCAGAAGTTGCGGCAGAGCGGATCGATGAACGTGACGATCACCGGCTTGCCGTGGAACTGCGCGATCGACACGGGCTTGCCCTGCTGGTCGCGCAGATTGAAGCCGGGCGCGGGCCGCGCACCCGCGGCCCAAGTTGCGATCGGCGGCGTCGTGGTGTCGCCGCTCGCGCTGGAATGCGAGCGCGTCAGCGCATAGGTGATGCCGGCGACGGCGGCGAGGGCGACGATCGCGCCCCAGGCGAGCCAGCGCATCCGGTGAAGCGGCTCAGCGTGCGAGGCCATGCTCACCACAGTATGACAGCCGGGCGAAGGAGAACCTGACCCCTACGACGGGCGCCATCGCGCCAAGCTCTCCTAGTGGACGAGCGTGATCATCTTGAACATCGGCAGGTACATCGCGATCACGATGGTGCCGACGACAAGACCGACCAGGATCATCATCACAGGCTCGATGATGCTCGACAGCGCCCCGATCGCGGTATCGACCTCTTCCTCGTAGAAGTCGGCGATCTTCCCGAGCATCTTGTCGAGCTCACCGGTTTCCTCGCCGACTTTCACCATGTGCGACACCATCGGCGGGAAGACGTCGTTCTCGAGCAGCGGCTCCGCGATCGTCGCACCCGCGCGAACCTGATCACGCACGTCTGCAAGTGCGCTCTCGATCACCCAGTTGCCCGACGCGGCTCCCGTGATCTCAATCGCCTTGATGATGTCCACGCCGGCGGCGACGAGTGTCGACAGCGTGCGCGAGAAGCGCGCGACAGTGATCTTGCGCACCGTGTCGCCGATCCGCAGCGGAAAATGAAGGCGTGCGCGATCCCAGATCTGGCGGCCACGTTCGGTCTTCTTGCCTTTGATGAAACCAAAGACGAGCAGACCCAACAGCGGGAAGATGATGTACCAGTCGCTACGCAGCCCGTTCGACACGTGCACAACCACAAGAGTCAGCGTCGGCAGCTTGCCGTTCAGGTCGGCGAAGATCTTCGTGAAGATCGGGACGATGAAGAGCAGCATCGCGTTCAGCACGATCGTCGCGAAGATCAGAACGATGATCGGGTAGACCATCGCGCCTTTGACGCGGCTCTTGATCTTCTGCTCCTTCTCCATCTGCATCGCGACGCGGTCGAGCACGATGTCGAGGATGCCTGCCGCCTCGCCCGCCTCGACCATCGCGACGTAAAGACGGCTGAACACTTTCGGGTGCCGCGCCATCGCTTCGGAAAGCAGCAGCCCGCGCTCGACGTCTTCGCGCAGCTGCGTAATCACCTGCGCGAGAATCTTGTCGCCCGTCTGCTCTTCGAGAATCAGCAGCGCGGTGACGACGTTCAGTCCCGCCTCGATCATCGTCGCGAACTGACGCGAGAAGACCTGCAGCGACTTCGACTTGACGCCCTTGAAGACACCCTTCGACGCCGACCCGGAATCGTCCGACTCGCGGAGCTCGTCGATCGCCTGCGCGAGCAGCCCCTTGTCCCGGAGCAGCTCTAGCGCGGACGAGACGTCGGGGGCAGTGACAGTCCCGTCCAGCTCGAGGCCGAGCGCATTGATCGCGTTGTAGGCGTAGACCGCCATGTCTCAGTGATCGGCATCCCCGCCCGGGGGCTTGAGGATCAGCCGCCGCCCTCGACCGTCGTCGTGCCGGTCGCCGGCCCTGCGTCGTACGCAGACGACTGCTGGGCGACGATCGGCGAACCGGTCGAACTCGGGTCGCGGACGATCACGGTGACGAGCCGCTCCGGCCGCCCCGAGTAGCCAATGTCCTCGACGTCTCGGATGAACGTCTCGACGGTGTAGCTCCGACGATCGCTGCCGGTCAGCGTCTGGATCGGCAGGCACTGGGTCTCCGAGCACGCGGCCGCCAACGTGACGTCCGTGCCGCCGGACGGCGTGAGGCTCGCCTCGTCGCTCGAGTAGGTCGAGTCGGCGGCCGCGGCAGTGAGACTGCTCGCGTCGAGCCCGACGTTGTCGTATGAGAGGGCGCTGAAGAGCTCGAGCTGATTCTGCGCGAGCGTTGCCGCTGCGGTCTTTTGCGCAGCCTTGTGCAGCGAGATGAACGACGAGTCGTAGACGGCCATCAGCGCGAGCAGCGCGACCGAGAGGATCACGCACGCCAACAGCAGCTCGACCAGCATGAAGCCGTCCTCGTTGCGCAGGTTCGCGCGCACTTAGCCGCTCCAGTACGTCGGTGCCGACGCAGGCAGATACGACGTCGACGTGTTCGTCGGCGTCCCCGGCGGCATCACCTTGAACGGCACGAGCTCGGAGTCGCTACCGAGCAGAGTCAGCGTCTTCGCGAGCACCGGCCCCCAGTTGGTCGCATTACCGCCGAGGCGGTAGTCGTTCGCGCTGTACGTGCCGACCTGCATGACGTTAGTGCCCCCGTAGTCGACGCAGTAGTTGCTGACGAGCGAGGAGCCGGTCGAGTTCGCCCAACAGCCCGCGAGCAGAACGAGCTCGCTCACCGACGTATCCCATGTTGCGTTGCAGCTCGCCACCGCACACATCGAGAAGTTGCCGGAGGTGCTGATCTTGCCGGTGGCATAGATCGTCCCGAGGCCGTTGTAGAGGACATCCGTGCCGCCGCTGAAGTCGAGATTGCCGTCGAAATAGAACATGCCGTTGACCGTGAGGCAGTGACCGGTAGGGCACGAAGCGGTCACCGACGGCTGCCACGCGATCTCATTGGAACCGTTCACGCAGTCGTACGCCGTGCTCGGGAGGAGATTGATCGTCCCGTCGCTCAGGTTGAGTGTCGTGTCGTTGTCGAAGAAATTCGACGGCACTCCGCTTCCGACCGGGCAACCGTGGCCCGCGGCGGGCCCGGGGTTTGCGTCGGCGTACCTCGTCGGCAGGTTGAGCGCCGGCAGCAACGGCGAGAGCGGAAGCGACGAAGAAACCGTCGAAGCGTAGATCGGGCTCGTGCGGCCGTTGCACACGCCCGTTCCCGCCGTCACGCCGTCGCATTTGCCCACGACCGAGAGCTGCGAGATGGCCGCTCTCGAGGTGCCGACCGCGCCCTTCGATTGGACCGTGAGGTCGCCGCCGACCCCAAGCTGCGAGCCGGTGAACTTCGCATTCAGGCAGAGGTTGCCGCGGATGAACGTCGGGACGCTGACGGTCGTATTGCCGCCGATCGTCGTGTCGCACGTTCCCGAGCCGCTCCCGCTGGACTGGTCGGAATAGAGGTAGTTCCAGACACCGGTCTCCTGCACCGTCACCGGGCTCGGAACGTTCGCCTGCGCGTGCACGGTGCGCGACATCCCGTTGTACGTTCCCTGGCCCCACATCGTCCAGGTAACGCCGTCACCGTTGACCAGCGACCAGTACAGACCGGTTCCGCCGTCGCTGTCGCACGCTGTCTGCACCGAGGACGGCTCGGCGTCGGGATTATTCGGCCGGTCGGCCGCTGCGCCGTACACGTTTCCTTCCGCGTACGCGAGACAAGATTCGGCGATCCCGAATGCCCGCCGGGCATCGGCTGAGTGCAGCGACTCATGCTGGTTGACCGACACGATGATTGCCGCCGCTCCGGTGAGGATCGACAGCGTGATCATCGTCATCAGCGCGAGCACGAGCGCGACGCCCTGCTCGTCATGGACCAGGCGACGGAACATTTCGGGACATGTATCGGCGCCGTCTACGCGCCGACTCCATCGCTCGATCGAGCTACGGCGTCTTCTTCACGGGCGCCGGCGCAGTCGTCGGCTTGACGAGCCCGAGCACAAACTTCAAGTCCGCGGTCACGTTGTCGAGCGTCACCTTGCTGCCGCGGTCGATCTTCAACGTCTGCTTGCCGTTCGGGAAGGATCCGGCCACGAGCTCGATCCAGATCGACTTCTGGCTCAGCGCGACGATGCGGAACATCGGCGATTTCTTCGGGAAGACGGCACCAAGTGCGACAACGTGCTTCTTGCCGTTCACCATCATCAGCGCCGCCGGGACGGTCGAGACGGAAGGCGCGCTCTCGGTGATGTTGATCGTCAGCGGCTTCTTGTCGGGATTCGTCGTCGTCGGTGTCGTCGATGACGCGCCGGCCGGTGGCGTGTAGCCCGCCTTGAATGGATCCTTCGCCGCGAAACGCGTGAAGCGCTGCAGCTGCGTGGGCGCAGACGCGAACGAGGCCGACGCCGGAGTCGTACTTGTCGCGGCGGCGGCAGGCGCCACCGGCGGCGCGGTATCGGCCGCGTTCTTGCTGCCACCGAGGAGCTTCGGCAGCTGCACACCGAGCACGATCACCAGCACGACGCCGAGAACGGCGAGCATGATCTTCGCGCGACGGTCGCGCTGCTGCGCCGGGGAGGGTTTCCTCGCGGCCATCAGCCCGTGCTCCCTGCTGCCGACACCGACCCGGAAGTCGTAGTTGTCGTCGACGTCGTGTCGGTCGAGGCTGTCGTCGTCGGAAGCGGAACACCGTAGGAGAACGCATTCACGCTGAGCGACGCCGTGAGCTCACCTTTCGGGCCGGCCGCCGTGCCGGGTGCACCCGCGGCGGCGGTGTTAGGCGCAAGCTCCACGCTGTCCACGGTGAAGAGGGGACCGTCGACGGAGAGCTTGCCGCCGTTATTCACGCGCACGTTGCTCCGCAACGCGTGCAGAAAGTCGGCGATCCCGTTCCAACTGCCGGAGATCTGAATCCGGAGCGGGAAGCCATTCGAGCCGTCCGGCTGCGGGACCGCCTGCTGCGGCCCAACCGAGACCAGCGAGACGTTGGCGTCCGCCGCGGCACGCGAGAGGTCGATGATCAGACCCGCCACGTCTGTCTTATCCGGCATCGCACGGGCGAGCTGGAAGAGCTGCGCGGCCTTGATCACCGGCCCGCGGTGCGTCTGGCTGCGCAACGACGCAAGCTGCGCCTGCGTCTGTGCGATCTCCGCATCGAGGCTGTGCGCCTTCGATCGCTGAGGAAGCACCGCAAGCAGGAGACCCGCGATGCCGACAACCACACCGAGCGCGACCAGGCCGATCACGGCGATCAGCTGTTGCTGTTTTGCCTTCACGACGTCGCCGCCTGCACGTTCGCGGTGATCTGAAACTGGATCACGTTCTTGGTACCGATCGTCGAAGCCGACGCCGACGTGAGCTGGACGTTCTTCAAGCTCGGCAGGAGTGACAGCCGGGCGAGCACCGTCGCGACGTCGGTCATCGCATACGTGTAGCCCTGGATCGTGGCCGTCGCCGTTGCGGCTCCGGTCGCGGTGGTCACCGGCGTCGGCGACTGCGCGCTGAGCTGCGTGAGCCACGCATTCGCCGGCAACACACGGCCGATCTCATCGAGCGCGACATCCCAAGGCTGCTGCTTCCCCAGTGCATCGGACAGTTCACGCTGACGCAGTACTCGTTGGGCGGCGACCTGCGAAGCCTGAGCGGCGAGCGTCTGGGAAGGCGTCATCGCGGCGACCTGCGACTGCACGATCTCGAGCGCGATGCGGCGATCGGCCACCTTCGGGTGCTCGAGGGAGTAGCCGAGGTAGACGAGCGCGCCGGCGAGCACCGGAGCCGTGGCGGCGAGCACGATCGGCGCGTGCGGAAGCTTTGGCTTCGCCGCGTAGGCGTCGACGGGAAGAAGATTGACCGCGCGCATCAGGCTTCGACCCCCAACCCGACAGCGACCGCGTACGAGCCTGCGCTTTGCGGCGGCTTGACCTTCTTGCCGAGCGACACGCGCGCGAACGGATCTGCGACGCGAACCGGAACGCCGAGCCCGCGCTGTACTTCGTCGGCGAAGCCGGCGAGCTCCGCACCGCCACCCGACAACACGACCTCACGCAGATCGAGCGAGCCGGGGCGCGACTGGTAGAACCGAAGCGACGAGAGCAGTTCGCGCACGAGGTGCCCGATCTCCTCCGTCACGGCGGCGCGCGCAACTTCGAACTGCATCGGGCTGAGCCCGGCGGGCGGATCGGTGGCGGCAAGGTCGAGCTCTAGCTTGAGCGGTGCGGCCTGCGACGGCGACAGGTTGAGCGCACGAGCAATCGCCACGTCGATCGCGTTGCTCCCCCACTCCAAGACGCGGGTGAAGTCACAGAGCTCACCGTCGGAAACCGCGAACACGGTGCGCTCGTGACCGACCGCGACCGCAACCGATGCCCGACGCGTCTCACCGTCGAGCTCGGGTCCGACGGCGCGCAGCAGCGCAAATGCATCGAGGTCGATACCGGCGAGCTTCAGACCTGCCTGGCGGCACACATCGACGTAGCGATTGACGAGCTCGCGGTGTGCAAAGACGAGCAGCACGCGGCGCATGACCTCGCCACTCTCGGTCGGCTCTTCACCGATCACGACATGGTCGAGCACGGCGTCGGCGACGGGAATCGGCAGCGCCTCCTGCGCGCGGAAGCGAATCGCGTTCTCGAACTGCTTGGGATCGTCGACGCTCGGTACGTCGAGCACGCGCACGCCGATGCGATTGCTCGCAACGCCAAGCCGGATGCTCTTCTTCGGAAGCTTGTTCTGCGCGAAGAACGTCTTGAGCGCCTTCGCGAGGGCAACCGGCTCGCGCACTTCACCCGCGACGATGACACCACGCTCGAGCGGAAGGCTCGCGAGCTGGAGCACTTCGGCCGAGCCGTTGTTGCGCACGTGCGCTGCAGTGAGCTGCGTCGAACCGATGCGCAGGCCGACGACTTGCGTGATCTTGTGGGTGTCGCTCTGCTTCGTGCGCTTCGCCTTTGCCGGCTTGTCGCGGCGGCCCAGGTGGATCTCGCGCTTCAGCAGCGGGACCTTCTCGGCCGCCGGTTTCACCGGCGCCTTCTCGCGCTTTGCCTTCGGCGCCTTCTCGCGCTTCGACTCGCGCTTTGCCTTCGGCGTCTTCTCGCGCCGGCCCAGGTGGATCTCGCGCTTCAGCAGCGGAACCTTCTCGGCCGCCGGCGCAACGGGTTCGGGTTCCGGCTCCGGCTCGGGCTCCGGCTCGGGCGCCTCGACCGCGACAGGCTCCGGCTCCGGCTCCGGCTCCGGCTCCGGCTCCGGTTCGGGTTGGGGCAGCGTCAACGGGCCGGTGTAGCGCTCGAAGAGCTCGGCGACGGGCGCGGGCTCGGGTTCCGGTTCGGGCTCGAATGCTTCGAGAGCCTCGGCGACCGAGGGCGCAATCTCAGACTGGGGCTTCTCGATGATCGAGTAGCGGCGAAGCAGCTCGCCGACGGAATGCGATTCCGGATCGGGCTTCGGCTCTTCCCACAAGTCGGGCACCGGCAGGTCGAGCGTCTGCTCTGCTTCCGGCGCTTCGTAGGGCGGCTCTTCGACTGTCTCTTCCGCAAGCGCCGGCTCGTCGACAGTCGGCCAGCGCTCGTCGCGCGACGGGACGACGGGCACGACAACCATGCCGCGCGGCGTGGCGTCGCGATGCTTGGTGAGCAGCGCGTCCGGCAGCGGCGGCAGCGGCTCGGGCTGCTTGCGCACGTGGCGTTCCTTCTTCCAGAACGATGTCGCGGCTTCCGGCTTCGGCGCTTCGACCTTCGGCACCTCGACCTGCGGCTGCGCGACGGCCTTCTTCGCCTTCGGCTGCTTGGGCTTGCGCAGGTGAATCTCCTTCTTCCAGATCGATTCGCTCACTGCGCGACCTCCGCAAGTCGCAGGCCTTCGTTACGCCCGTCGGCAAGCGGTGCGCCCAGCCGCTGCAGCAGCGACACGAGCTCGTCGCGACGCGA
>DASUKC010000085.1:0-2254 GCA_036278975.1 Gaiellaceae bacterium | reverse complement strand
TTGCCGATGTCCTCTGACGCGAGCACGATCATGCGCCGCGCGATGAAGCGCGCGTCCTCGCCGCCTTCGAGCATGACCGCGAGGTAATAGATCGACGCCTGCACGTCGCCGGCGCGCGTCGACTTGATCCACGCCGAGATGAAGTCGTAGTGCTTGTCGCCGCCCTTGTCGTAGACGAGTGGCCGCTTGCGCGCAGCGTCGTCGACATGCGCTTCGGTGATCGGCACGCCGCCGGCGGTGGACGCTGAGAGCTCGAGGATGTTCAGCGCGTTGCGCGCGTCGCCGCCCGCTCGGCGCGTGATCAGCTCGACCACGTCGGGTGCGACCTCGATCTGCAGCGCGGCAGCGCCGCGCTGCACGACCTCGCGCAGGTCGTCGTCGGTGAGCGCGTCGAGCTCGTAGATCTGCGAGCGTGACAGCAGCGCCGAGTTCACCTCGAAGTAGGGGTTCTCGGTGGTCGCGCCGATCAGCGTGACGAGCCCCTCTTCGACGCCCGGCAGCAGCGCGTCCTGCTGCGCCTTGTTGAAGCGATGGATCTCGTCGAGAAAGAGGATCGTGCGCTGGCCGGTCGTGCCGAGACGCTCGCGTGAGTTCTTCAGCACCTCACGCACGTTCGTCACCGTCGCCGACACGGCCGACAGTTCCTCGAACGCCGCGCCGGTCGTGCGCGCGACGATGCGCGCCAGCGTCGTCTTCCCTGAGCCGGGCGGCCCGAAGAGGATCATCGACGGCACGCGGTCCTGCTCGATCGCGAGCCGCAGGGCACGACCTTGCCCGACCACGTGCTCCTGGCCGACGAAGTCGTCGAGCGACGCAGGACGCAGCCGCTGAGCGAGCGGCGCCGACGCGTCGAGTCGCCGCCCGGCGGCCTCGCTGAAGAGGTCACCCACAGCGGAAGTATGCTCTTGAGCTGTGGCGCTGGACGCGATTCTTCCGGGGCGCGGGGCGAGCGACTACGAGCGGTACCTGCGCACCGACGAGCTGCTCGCGCTGCAGAAGTCGCCGGACGAGATGAACCACCGCGACGAGCTCCTCTTCACGACTGTCCATCAGTCGTCTGAGCTCTGGCTGAAGCTCGCCTGTTTCGAGGTCGAGGAGGCGGCCACCGCCGATGTGGACGCCGCGCTGCGCTGCCTGGCGCGCGCGGCGCACTGCGTGGAGATCGTGACCGACGCGCTGGCGATGCTCGAGCGCATGAGCCCGTGGGAGTTCCACGCTGTTCGGTCTCAGTTGGGCCACGGTGCAGGCTTCGACTCGCCCGGCTTTCGCCGCCTGCACGCGCTGTCGCCGGCGCTACGGAAGCGGTTCGAAGTCGAGCTCGGAGAGCTCACGCTGGTCGACCTCTATCTGCACGGCCGCGAGCACGAGCGCCTCTACCAACTGGCCGAGGCGCTGTTCGAGCTCGACGAGCGCGTCGTCAACTGGCGCCAGCGGCACGTCCTGATGGTCGAGCGCATGATCGGCCGCGGCGTGATCGGCACGAAGGGCACGCCGGTCGAAGTGCTGCGCGAGCTGCTCGACGACCGTTGGTTTCCGGAGCTGTGGGACGTGCGCAACGAACTGACAGCGATCGCGGGGACATCGCCGGCGTGAGCGACATGTGGGGGCAGGGCTCGTACGAGAAGCTCGCCGCGCGTTTCGGCCCGGTGCAGGACGAGCTGATCGAGAAGCTCGAGCTCGCGCCAGGAGATCGCGTGCTCGATGTCGCGACCGGAACCGGCGAGGTTGCAGTGCGCGCCGCGAAAGCCGGCGCGACCGTGACGGCGATCGACATCGCCGACCCGATGCTCGAGAAGGCGCGGCGGCGCGCAGAGGAAGAAGGTGTCGCCATCTCGTTCGATCTCGGCGACGTCGAGTACCTGCCGTACGAGGACGCGTGCTTCGACGTGATCAGCTCGAACTTCGGGCTTGTGTTCGCTCCCGACCACGCGAACGTCGCCACGGAGCTCGCGCGCGTCGCGTGCCCCGGCGCGCGGCTCGGCTTCACCGCCTGGAAGCCGAACGCGAAGCTCGGCGAGCTCTACCGACGCTTCAGCGAGGAGCCGGTCGAGGGCCGCGAGGCCTACGAGTGGGGCCGCGAGGATCACGTCGAAGACATGCTCGGCGAGGACTTCGACCTCGAGTTCGTCGACGGGACGCTGTGGCTGGAAGCGGAGTCGGGCGAGGCGATCTGGGAGCTCTTCTCGCAGTCGGCACCGCCGGTCATCGAGCTGTTGAAGCGGCTCGGCCCTGAGCAGGCGGAGGAATTCCACCG
>DASUKC010000084.1:0-7155 GCA_036278975.1 Gaiellaceae bacterium | reverse complement strand
CTTGGCGTCGGGCCGGGCGACGAGGTGATCACCACCTCGATCACGTGGCCGGCGACCGCGAACGTGATCGTCCACTGCGGCGCGACACCCGTCTTCGCGGATATCCGCCCCGACACGTTGAACATCGATCCTGAAAAGGTGGGCGAGCTGATCACGCCGCGGACGAAGGCGATCATGCCCGTCGACCTTTACGGGCAGCCCGCTGACCTCGACCCGCTGCTCGCATTCGGCCTGCCGGTGGTCGAGGACGCGGCGCACGCCGCCGAGTCGCGCTACCGCGGCCGCAAGGTGGGCACCGTCGCCGACGTGACGTGTTTCTCGCTCTACGCGACGAAGAACATCGCCGCCGGCGAGGGCGGTTTGATCAGCACCAACTCAGACGAAATTGCGCACGCGATCGACGACCTGCGTGTGATGCGGCGCGGCCATGGCTCGCGCTACGACATCGTCGTACCCGGCTACAAGGCGAACCTCAGCGACGTGCTCGCGTCGATTGCGCTCGTCCAGCTCGACAAGGTCGAGCAGCACGCCGAGATTCGGCGCCGTCACTTCGCGCTATACGACGAAGGGCTCGCCGGCCTCGCCGGCGTCGAGGCGGTCGCGCGCGATCCGCGCGACACGCACGCGAACCACCTCTATGTCCTGCGCATCACCTTCGCCGCGCGTGACGACGTACAGCGCGCGCTCGCCGAGGAGAACATCGGAACGTCGATCCATTTCCTACCGGTGCATCAGCTGAGCGCGTATCGGGGGTTCGCGCATCCGCCGTTGCCGGTGTCCGAGCGCGCCGGCGCAGAGGTGCTGTCGCTGCCGATGTCGCCCGCGCATTCCGACGACGACGTTCGCGATGTCGTCGCGGCGTTCCGCCGCGTGCACGAGCGACTGAGCTGATGAAGCGCTGGCTTCGCATCCTGGCGACGCTCGTCGTCACCTCGGCTGCGCTCACATACATCCTCACGCAGATCCACGTCGTCAAGACGTGGCACATCCTCGAGAACGCGAGCCTGCCGTGGGTGCTGCTCTCCGCAGGCCTGACGCTGATCACGGTGCCGCCGATGGGTTGGCGGTGGCAGTTGCTGCTGCGCGCGCGTGACGTGAAGGAGAGCGTTGCCTGGCTCACGCGCGCGTACTTCGTCTCGTACGCGGTGGGGCAGGTGCTGCCGACCTCGGTCGGCGGCGATGCGTCGCGCATCTTCGAGACGTCGCGGCGTCACCCGGGCCAGATCACGCCGATCACCGGCTCGGTTCTGCTCGAGCGCGCGCTCGGCCTCGCCGTCACGCTCGTGCTGGCCGGCGCGGCGCTGTTGATCGCGATCGGCCGCTACCCGATCGGCGCGTATCTCTGGGTCGTCGCCGTGTTCGTCGTCGGCACGATCGCAGTCGGGTTCGTCTTCTTCTCACGGAGTGTGCGCGCGCGGCTGCGCTTCGCGCTTCCGTACGCGCGTCGCTTCCGTCTCGAAAAGGTGGCGCGCGCGGTGTACGACGGGCTGCACGGGTACCGCGACCATCCCGCAACGTTGTTCAAGGTGGCCTTGATCTCCGCGGCCGCCCAGATGACGCGCATCGTCGCGATCTACGCGTCGGCCCGTTCGGTCGGCATTCATCTCTCGCTGCTGCCCTACGTCGTGCTCGGCCCGCTGCTCTTCCTCGTGATTCTCGTGCCGTTCACGGTCAACGGGATCGGCGTGCGCGAAGCATTCTTCGTCAGCTTCCTCGGTCATCTGAGCGTGACGCACGACCGCGCGTTCGCGTGCGGGTTCCTGTTCTTCGTGATGACGATCCTGCTCGCGCTGCCGGGCGTCGCGGTGGTGGTGTGGGAGTACGTGCTCGGGCGTCGCGCGACGCTGGTGCCCGATGGCTGATCCCGACGTCAGCGTCGTCGTCGTCACCTACAACGCGTTGCCGTGGGTCGAGCAATGCCTCGAGTCGGTCAGCGAGTACGAGTCGATCGTCGTCGACTCCATTCTCGTAGACCACGGCTCAACCGATGGCACGCTCGACTTGGTGCGCGCGAAGTTTCCCGACGTGCGCGTGATCGAGCAGGACAACCGCGGCATGGGCGGTGGCAACAACGCCGGCATGCGCGCCGCGAACGGCCGCTACTTCTTCCTGCTGAACTCCGACGCATGGCTTGTTGGCGATGCTCTTGAAGCACTTGTCGCCTATGCAGATGAACACCCCGACGCAGCGGTCGTGGGGCCGCGGTTGCTGAACGTCGACGGTTCGCTCCAGCGATCGGTGCGCGGCGAGCCGACGCTGTGGCGCATCGCGACGGAGTACCTCTTCATTCGCAAGCTCGCGCCGCGCTCCGCGATTTTCAACCCGTTGTATGCCGGCAACTTCGATCACACCACCGAAAGACCCGTCGAGTGGCTGTCGGGACCTGCCTTGCTCGTACGACGCGACGCGGCCGACGCCGTCGGCCTGTTCGACGAGACGTTCTTCATGTTCGGCGAGGAGACGGATTGGCTCACGCGATTCCGTCGCGCCGGTTGGAAGGTGCTGTTCTTCCCAGGTGCCGAGGTCGTGCACGTCGGCGGCGCGACGCATGGTGGCCGGATGTACGTCGAGAATTTGCGCGGCCATGTTCGCTGGTTCGCGAAGCACAAGGGTGAGCGGCAGGCGGAGCGAGTGCGCCGGCTGCTGCTCTTCTCGCTGCGGTTGCGCGCGGTGTTCTTTCGCGGCGAGCGGCGCGAGCAGTATCGCGACGGCATCCGCTTCCTCTCCTCCGGCCACGCCCGCGACTTGATCGCGTGATCGACTACCTGCGGCTCGCGTTCGCGACGCTCGTCGTGCTGCTGCCCGGCCGCATGATTGCGCGCGCGCTGGGTCAGCGCATGCTCTCCGCGACGCTCGCGTGGACGATGGCCGCGCTCTTCGTCGCGTGGTCGGCGGTGTTCCTCTTCCACCGCTCGATCCATCTCGCGCTGGCCGTCCTCGCGCTGATCACGGTCGGCGCGATTGCGGTCCGCCGCTGGAAGAAGTGCCAGGCACCAAGAGTGCCTGGCACCGGTTTGATCGTGGCGCTCGCAGGCATCGTGCTCGGCGCGCTCGTGTGGCACACCGAAGGCGCCGTTACCGGCGACGGGCTGTTCCACGAAGCGCGCGTGCGCAAGCTCGTCGACCTGACGAGCCTGCACCTGCGCACCGTCGACGAGTTCAAGGACGGCGGGCTGCATCCCGGGTACGCGTTCCCGCTGTGGCACGGCTTCCTCGCGACCATCTCGTGGCTGTCGGGGCTCGACCCCGGAACGGTGATGCGGCACGAGCCGTCGCTGCTCGTGCCGATCGCGTGCGTCGTCGCGTGGGAGGCGGGGACGACGCTGCTCGGCTCGCCCTGGGCGGGACTGTCGGTGCTCACGGCGCAACTCGCCGTCTTCTGTTTCGGGCCGGGGCACGGCGGCTCGTATTCGACGATGGCGTCGCCGGGCACGGCGGCCCGGCAGCTGCTCGCACCCGCAGCGCTCGCTCTCTTCTTCAGCGGCAACCGGCTCGGCATCGCCGCCGCGTTCGGCGCGCTCACGCTCGTGCATCCGACCTACGCACTCTTCCTGCTGATTCCGCTGCTCGCGTTTGCGGCGCTCCGCCCGCGGGAGTGGCGCGTGAACCTCCAGCTGCTCGCTGCCGCGATCGTGCCTGCAGGATTGGCCGTGCTCTGGCTGCGCCCGATCGCCGACGAGACCGTCTCGCGCAACCCCACGCACGCCGCCGTGCTGGCGAGCCTGCAGCACTACGGCAGCGAGCTGGTGGTGACGAACACGCATCACTACCGCCTGGCGGCGTCGGTGTTCGACCGCACCGGTGTGATCGCGATCTGCGCGCTCGTGTTACTGCCGGTGACGGCGCTTGCCTGGCGGCGGAAGTGGGCCGCGTTCGCACTCGGCGGTGCGCTCCTCGTGCTGGTGCTGCTGGAAGTGCCGTGGCTGTTCGTGCACTTCTCGAACGCTGTCTCGCTGTCGCAGTCGCGACGCGCTGCAGGCTTCGCGCCGCTGCCGTTCGCACTCGCCGGTGCCGCAGCGCTCGTCGCACGAAGGCTCGTCGTGCTGCCGGTTGCGCTTGCCGCCGGCATCGTGCTGCAACGCGTGTGGCCCGGCGACTTCGACTACGGCCTGCGGCACGGCGGACCATCAGTCGCAACATGGATCGCGCTGATCGGCGGCGCCGCCGCGCTCACGTTCGCGCTGATCACGCGTCCGCGCGAGTTGCGTGAGCGACACGTGCTCGGCTTCTTCGCCGTCGCGCTGCTTGCGCTGCCCGTCGCGGTCCACGGCTTCTGGCACTGGAGCCCGCGCACGCCGACCGACCCCACCGCGCTCTCGCCTCGGCTCGTACACAACCTGCGCACGAAGGTGCCGGAGGGCGCGGTCGTGATCGCGCCGCTGCAGGAGAGCTACGAGGTGGTCGCCGCCGCGCCGCTCTACGTCGTCGGGCTGCCGGTGTCGCACGTCGCCAATACGACGGCGAACGACCCGTACGGCCGCCGCAAGGCCGTCCTGCACTGGGCGGCGACGAACGATCCCGCCGTTCCCGCGCAATACGGCGCAACGTGGGCGATTCGCAAGGGCCGTCTCTACCCTCTGCCAAGGTGAAGGTCCTGATCGTCACGCTGTACTTCCCGCCGGCCGGCGGCGGCGGCGTGCAGCGACCGCTGAAGTTCGCGACGCATCTGCCGGAGCTCGGGATCGAGACGCACGTGCTGGCGCCCGACGACCCGAAGTGGATCCACCGCGACGACGAACTGCAGCCGCCGACGCTCGCGTGGGTGCACCGTGCCCGCTATCTCGGGCCGAAGGGCCGCAAGCCCGCCGAGGAGTTGCACGGCACGACGGGACTCGTGCGCGCGCGCCGCCAGGTCGAGCTCGCAGGTCGACGCCTGCTCGTGCCCGACGAGAACGTCAGCTGGAATCTCACGGCAATCCCCGCCGCGATCCGAATCGTGAAGCGCGAAGGCATCGACGTCGTCATCACGACGTCGCCGCCGTCCTCGGTACATCTGATCGGCGCCGCCGTGCAGAAGGCGACGGGTGTGCGGTGGGTCGCCGACCTGCGCGACTCGATGGTCGCCCATCCGCACCGGCACGCCGAGCGGCTGCTCGTGCGTGCGAAGGAACAAGGCGAGCGCGCCGTCGCGCAACTCGTCGCGAAGCGCGCGGACGCGATCATCGCCGTCTCGGATGCGATCGCGGCCGAAGTGAGCGAGCGCTCGCCGAAGGGCGCAGTGTTCACGATCGCAAACGGTTCCGACTTCGACGACTTCGCGGGCTTCGAGCATCGTGCAGCCGATCGCCTGCGCATCACGCATGCCGGCTCGTTCTTCGGCAAGCGCGATCCGCGGCCGTTCCTCACCGCGCTCCAGCAGAGCGGCCTCGCCGACGTGACGGCGCGTTTCCTCGGCGACTTCCGCAGCGTTGATCGCGAGTGGGCGGAGACGCTCGAGCTGGGCGACAGGCTCGAGCTGATTCCCTATGCGCCGCGCCGCCGCTCGCTCGAGCTGCAGCGCGACAGCGACGTGCTCCTGTTGCTGATTCCCGAAGCGGGTGGACGCGGAAAGGGTGTCCTCAGCGGCAAGGTGTTCGAGTACCTCGCTGCGCAGCGGCCGATACTTGCACTCGTGCCCCCGGATGGCGCCGCCGCCGAGCTGATCCGCGAGACCGGCGCCGGAGTCGTCGTCGCGCCGGAGGACACCGACGGCATCACCGCCGCGTTGCGTGAGCTGGACGCACGGTGGCGCGCCGGCACGCTCGCCGACGTCGAGCTCTCCGCCGCCGCGCGCACAAAGGTGTCGCGACGCGCGCGCGTCGAGGATCTCGCGCGATTGCTGGAGAAGCTGACGTGAGGCGCGCGACGAGCTTCTTCTTCCTCGCGACGCTGTTCGTCGCGACGTTCGAGAAGGTGCACTGGAACATCGCGGGCAACGTCTCCATCTCTGACGTCCTCGCGCTCTGTTTCCTCGTTCTCTTCGTCGGGTCCACGAAACGACCGCGCGTGCCGCGCACCGCTGCGGTCGCACTCGGGTTCTTCGCGCTGTTCCTCGTCGTCTACCTGTGCGGCTTCTTCGACTTGTCGGACTCAGATGCGCTCGCACAGTGGGCAAAGGGACTGACGAAGTGGATCATCCACTTCGCGTTCCTCGCCGCCGCGATCGTGTGGCTCGCGCGCCGCGGCCGCACGTACTACTGGCGGGCGCTCGGCTGGTTCAGCGTCGGGCTCGTCGCGAACGCCGTCTACGGCGTGCTGCAGCTACTCGACGCGCGGCGCGGCGGGAACCTCGACGCATCGCTGCTCTCACCGATCACCGGCGGCGCGAGCCAGATCAACGTGTACGGCGCAGTGAACGGCGCGAGCGTCTACCGCCCGAATGCGCTCACCGGCGACCCGAACCACCTCGGGATCATGCTGATCGTTCCGCTGCTGATCCTGACGCCGCTCTACCTCCGGATCGAGAAAGGGCATCGCCTACGTCTCTGGCTGATGCTCACAATCGGCTTCCTGCTGTTCGTCGAAGCGACGACGCTGTCGCGCAGTGGCTTGCTCGGGCTTGGTGTCGGCGCACTCATCCTGGCCCTGCCGTACCGCCACTACCTCGGCTCGCCCAAGCTGCTCGCTCCGATCGGCGCTGCGTGCGCCGTCCTGCTGGCGATCGTGCTCTCGCGCAAGCACTTCTTCAGCGTCGTCCTCAAGTCCCGCGTGCAGACGAGTGGCGGCTCGGAGAACGCGCACTTCCAGGTGTACAGCTTCATCCCGCACATGCTGCACGTCGACCCGCTGTTCGGGCTCGGTCTGAACACGTTCTCCGTCTACTACGAGTTCGTCACCGGCAAGAACAACTGGGGGCCGCACTCGTACTACGTCGCGCTTCTGGTCGAGACCGGGCTGATCGGCACCGCCCTATTCGCGATCTTCCTCATCTGGGTCTTCGTGCGACTGCACCAGGCGCGCGCGCTCGGCCGGCAACTCGCCGCGGCGAGCGACCCGCTGGCCGCTCGCGTCCGCCCGCTCGCCTGGGGTTGCACAGCCGCCCTTGCGGGCACACTCGCGTCGAACGCCTTCTACCTGACGATGCAGTTCTATTACTTCTTCGCGTTCCTGGCCCTCGCCCTCGCCATCCCGGCTGTCTTCGCCCGCCCGAACACAATCATCACGCCCCCGGGATAC
>DASUKC010000083.1:0-12849 GCA_036278975.1 Gaiellaceae bacterium | reverse complement strand
CGACCTGCACTCGATCACGGTCGACTACGACCCGGTGGACCTGCACGACCGCACGCTCGACCTCGCCGCGCTGCTTTTCGCCGTCGGTCTCGAGCCCGACAAGTCGACGTTGTTCCTGCAAAGCCAGGTCACCGCGCACGCTGAGGCGGCTTGGCTGCTCTCGGCCGTCACCGGGTTCGGACAACTCGGCCGCATGACTCAGTTCAAAGAGAAAGGCGAGGGTAAGGAGTTCGTCTCCGCCGGACTGTTCACCTACCCCGTGCTGATGGCGGGCGACATCCTGCTCTACCAGACCGACGTCGTGCCGGTGGGGGACGACCAACGCCAGCACATCGAGCTCGCGCGTGACGTCGCCGAGCGCTTCAACTCGCGCTACGGCGAGACGTTCAAGGTTCCGCTCGGCATCTTCCCCACCGTCGGCGCGCGGATCATGGACTTGCAAGAGCCGAGCAAAAAGATGTCGACGACCGGCGGCACCGCGCAGGGCACGGTGCTCGTGCTCGACCCGCCGGACGTGATCCGCAAAAAGCTGCGCTCGGCAGTCACCGACTCGGGCAGCGAGGTCAAATACGAACCGCAGTCGAAGCCCGGCGTGTCGAACCTCATCGAGATCCTCGCGGTGATGTCGAACCGCGCGATCACCGACGTCGAGGCGGCCTATGCGTCGAGCGGCTACGGCGACTTGAAGAACGCCGTCGCCGAAGCGGTGATCGCGGTGCTCGAGCCGGTGCAGAAGCGCTACTACGAGCTTCGCGCCGACGAGGGCGAGTTGCGCCGCCTGCTCGCCGTGGGCGCCGAGAAGGCACGCGTCACAGCCGCGCCGACCCTCGCCTCGATGTACGAGCGGATGGGGTTCGTCACTCCGTAAACAGGGTGGTTCCACTTGGGCGCGACAGCGCCGGCGGCGGTTCGTTAGCGTCGGCGAACAGCAACTCGACCCAGGGGGGAATCGAATGAAGGGAACGAGATGGGCGGCCATCGCCGTCCTTGCTGCGGCATGCACGGTTCTCGCAGTCGTTGCGGCGACGGTGCACGCATCGAAGAGCAACGCAGCCACGGCGACGTCGGGCTGCCAGCTTGGTAACGGCATCAAGCACGTCGTCGACATCGTGTTCGACAACGTGCATTTCAACCGCGACAACCCGAGCGTCCTGTCGGACATCGAGCAGATGCCGGCGCTCAAGGACTTCATCACGCAGAACGGCACGCTGCTGTCGAACAACCACACGCCGCTGATCGGCCATACGGCGAACGACCTGGTGACGAACTTCACCGGCCTGTACGGCGATCGCCAGGGGATGAACGTCGGCAACAGCTACTACGCCTTCACATCCTCGGGCGGCGTGACGCCCGAGCGAAGCGTCTTCAGCTTCTGGACGGGCGGCGGAGCCGACAGCTTCCCGCAGATGGACTACTCGGCAACGGTGCCGCCGACCAGCAACGGCACCACGACGCCTCCCGCACCGTGGGTGCCCTACACCCGCGCGGGTTGCAACGTCGGCGCCGTGTCGTCGGTCAACCTGGAGCTCGAGAACGTGAACCCCGACATCGCAAACGTCTTCGGGGCGAGCTCACCGGAGCAGGCGCAGACCGCTGCTGATTCCGACTCGTTCAAGGATCAGGAGACGAACGACTACCTCGGCGTTGCGATCCATTGCGCGCAGGGGAACGCGGTGTGCGAGGACGCGAAGGCCGTGAAGTACGGGCAGACGACGCCCACGAGCTCCGCGGTCGGCGACATCCTGCCGGACGAGCCCGGCGGCTACACCGGCTACCAGGCGCTGTTCGGGCACAAGTACCTCCAACCGGTCCTCGCCGGCGCCGCGAACTCGGGCGGCAACCGAACGTTCTCGAACGGCGACAGCTTCCCCGTCACCGATGCGGCGGGGAACCTGACCGACCTGAGCGGCACCGAGCTGGACGGGCAGTACGCCAAAACGCCCGGCTTCCCGGGCTTCGGGCCGATCACCGCGGGCCAGTCGCTCGCCTACACCGCCGACATGCTCGAGAGCGGCGTGCCGGTCGTGTACTCGTACATCTCCGACGTGCACGCAGTGTCCTCGGCTGACGCAGGCCCGTGCAGCCCCGCGTCGACGTACAAGGGCAAGCCGGACATCGGCTACGCAGACGGTCCCGGCGACAACTGCTACTACCAGACGACCGCGTCGTACAACCAGGCGTTCAGCACGTTCCTGAAGCGGCTGGCCGACGACGGGTTCACACCGAAGAACACGCTGTTCGTGTTCGGAGCCGACGAAGGCGACCATTTCTCCGGCGCCAACGAAGGCAGGGCACAGACGCCGTCGTGCACAGGCACGCCGCTGACGACGAGCTACATCTGCAATTACGCAGTCGGTCAGGTCGGCGAAGTCAACGCCGCCGTGCACGGACTGCTCCAGTACGAGACGAACAACACCACGCCGTTCGCCAGCGAGCCGCAAGGCGAATCGGTCTACGTCACCGGCAACCAGCCGGAACCTGTCGTCCGTCAGCTCGAACGCGACTTCGGCAGCATCACCGTCAACGACCCGTTCGACGGCGCTACCGAACCGGCGACGAAATGGATGGTCGACAGCACCGGCGAGGAGCAGCTGCACTTCAGCAACGCTGATCCTGCGCGGGTGCCGACGTTCAGCGTCTTCCCGATACCGGACGTCTACTTCTCGGTTGGCACGAGCGACTCTTCGCCGAAGTGCCTGACGGGCACGACGGCGGCGACCGCGCCGACGAACTGCGTGAAGATCACCAACCAGTACGCCTGGAACCACGGCTACTACGCGCCGGAGATCAACAACACCTGGATCGGCCTCGTCGGCCCCGGTGTGAAGACACTCGGCATCGACGGGTCTGACGCCGCGAACGGGCCGAACTCGTCCGGCGATGCGAACAAGGGCACGACGCTCGACACGCAGATCGACAACAAGGGAACGTGGGCCGACCAGGCCGACGTCCGGCCGACGATCATGGCCCTCACCGGCCTGAAGGACGACTACATCGGCGACGGGCGTGTGCTGACAGAGGACTTGTCGATCAAGCCCGGCAAGACCGCGCAGGGCCAGTTCCAAAAGCTCGCGGTCTGTTACAAGCAGCTCAACTCGAGCGTCGGCGAATACGGCACCGACGTGCTGCTCGCCGAGACGGCCGCGCTGAAGTCGGGCTCGGCATCAGACGACAGCGCGTACGAAGCTGTGCTGGCCAAAATCAAGGCGTTGGGCAGCAAGCACGACGCACTCGCGACGAAGATCAGAACCGCGCTCTTCGACGCGGAGTTCAACAACACGACAGTGAAGGCCGGCGGTGATCTGGTGAATCAATGCCAGGGCCTCATCGACCAGGCGAAGTCACTCGCCTCGTCGTAAGCGGTCGACCTCGGAGGGCTGGAGCTCGCGCCACGTGCCGAGCTTCAGCCCTTCCAGGGTCAAGCCCGCGTAGACCGTGCGGTGCAGCGAGCGCACGGGGTGGCCGACCGCGTCGAGCATGCGGCGCACCTGCCGGTTCCGTCCTTCGTGGATCGACAGCTCGACGCGTTGCCGCCCGAGCCGTTGCACGCGCGCCGGCGCAGTCATCCCGTCCTCCAGCTCGACGCCTCGGCGGAGCTGTTCGAGCGTCGCGTCGTCGGGCTCACCCTCGACGACCGCGACGTAGACCTTCTCCACTTCATATTTGGGATGCGCAAGTTGGTGTGCGAGAGCGCCGTCGTTGGTGAGCAACAACGCGCCGGTGGTGTTGAGGTCGAGCCGCCCGACCGGAACGACACGCGACGGGTGGTCGACGAGATCGACGACCGTCTCGCGGCCCTGCGGGTCGCTTGCGGTGGTCACGACGCCCATCGGCTTGTTCAGCAGGACGTACGCGAGCTTCTGCTTCGCCAACGGCTCGCCGTCGAGGCGAACGTCGTCATCGGCCTGCACGAACGTGTTCAGCTGGCCCGGCTCGCCGTTCACCGTGACGCGGCCGGCCTTGATCAGGTCGTCGGCGCCGCGACGCGACGCAACACCCGCGCGCGCAAGCCAGGCATTGAGGCGCATGACCGGATTGTCTACAAACCTATGCCGGGCGCTTCTCCGCGACCGCTTCGAGACGCTCGCGAATCTCCGCGACGTCTGCGCCGAGGTCGTCGACACGCGGCAGTGCAGCAAGCGACTCGAGCCCGAAGATGCGCTCGAACAGCGGCGTCGTGCGATAGCGAATCGCACCGAATTCGTCGTCCCGCCCACTCTCGGCGATCAGCCCGCGTTCGACGAGACCAGCGACCACACCGTCGACGTTGACGCCGCGGATACGCGCGATCTCCGGCCGTGACACCGGCCCGAGATACGCGACGATTGCCGCCGTTTCGAGTGCCGCTTGCGAGAGGCCACGTTCTGCCGGCCGCTCGAACAGGCGCGCGCACGCTTCCGACGCCTCGGCCGAGGCGCGGAACGCGTAGCCGCCGGCGACGCGCTCGAGCACGATGCCGCTGGCCTCCTCGGAGAAGCGGTTCGCGACGACCTCGAGCGCTTCTTCGACAGACGCGAGATCGGTCTCGGTGGCTGCGACCAACTCGTCGAGCGAGAGCGGCTGCGAGGCGACGACGAGCAGCGCCTCGACGATCCTCGCGAGGCCGTCCGCCGCGGTGGGCTGGGTGGGAATCAAGCGGAGCGGACGGTCCACGACAGACTCCTTTCGTTCTCGGCTCGGGAAATCCTTATCGGTGCAAACGGCGCTGCCTGCGACAGCGCGATCTCGTTCTGTTTTCGCAGTTCGAGCAGCGCCAAAAACGCGACGGCGATCTCGACACGCGAGAGACCGGCGACTTCCTGATCGAAGTCGAGGCGCGTGCGGTGCAGCAAAAGCGAGCGCCACTTCTCGAGGAATTGCGCGACCGGCGGAAAGCGAAGCGCCATGTGCGCAACGGACGGCTGAGGCGGCTCGATCGCGAGCAGCCGCAGCGCGACCGCAAGTTTCTCGGGGTCCTGCTGGGCAAGCTTGCGCTCGGACTGCGGCGCCAGCGGCGCCGGGCCGACGCGGAAGTGCAGGTTCCGCCGCTCGTGCATGCGCTCCGCAAGCCACTGAGCAGCCTCCTTGGCGCGCCGGTACTCGGCGAGACGGCGCGCAAGCTCCTCGGCGGCAACCTCCGGCTCGAGCTCGGCCAGCTCGGCGTCTTCGTCCGGGAACATGCCGCGCGCCTTCAGCTCGAGCAGCGCTGCGATCAGGATCAGGAACTCGCCGCAGGCGTCGAGATCGAGCTCGCCTTTCTGCGCGAGATGCTCGACGAACGAGACGACGATCTCCGCCAACTCGACCTCGCGAAGCTCGATCTCCTCGCGCAAGACAAGGCTCAGCAGCAGGTCGAACGGCCCCTCGAATGCGTCGAGGTCCAGCTCCAGTTCGCGGACGGCTACTGCCACTTGGGCAGCGTAACCGGGCTAGCGGACGCGGCCGCGCGGTATCGCCATCTTCGGCCCCTGCGGCTGCGGCCGCGGCTTCTTGCCCATCGACTGGGCGCTTTCGTCGTGGAAGAACTGCCACCAGACGAAGAAGCCGGTCGAGCAGAGGAACACGATGATCGACACCCATGCGTTCAACCGCAGGCCGGCGAAATGGTGCGCCGGGTCGATGCGGAGCAGCTCCTCGAAGAAGCGCCCGAACGTGTAGTACGAGACGTACAGCGCGAACAGGCCGGGCGCTTTGATGCGGAAGCGGCGCGACACCCACAGCAGGATCCCGACGCCGACGACGTCCCAGATCAGCTCGTAGAGGAACGTCGGCTGGAAGGTCGCAGCGTTCGCGTACTTCGGATCGGTCGGGCGGTGGTCGACGTCGACCTTCAGCGCCCAGGGCAGCTTGCTCGGCTTGCCGTACAGCTCCTGGTTCCACCAGTTGCCGATGCGCCCGATGCCCTGCGCGAGCAGCAAGCCCGGCGCAACAGCGTCCATGAACATCCGCGCGTTGAACCCGGCGCGTCTGATCACCCACGCGCCCGCGAGCCCGCCGAGCAGGACGCCGCCCCAGATGCCGAGGCCGCCCTCCCAGACCTCGAAGATGCCCTTCCACTTCGGGTCCGGCACTTCGCTCCACGACGTGATGTCGTGGTACGCGCGCGCACCGACGACGCCGAACGCGACGCCCCACACGGCGACGCGCCACACGAGATCCCAGTCGCCACCCAGCGCGACCCATCTGCGGCCGGTGACCCAGATGCACGCGAGGATCGCGACGAGCAGCGTGAGCCCGTACATGTGCAACGTCAGTGGGCCGAGGCTGAGCTCGCCGCTGTGCGGCGACGGAATGTACGCGAGCAACACCGCTCGGGAGACTAGCGGCGCGAGAGTCCGGCCCTACAGAAGGATTCGGACGGCGACTTCGGCCGGGCAGCCGCGCTCGACGAGCTGCACCGCGTGGTGCAGGTCGATGTCGTGGCGAGGCGCGAGCTCGGCTGCGGCATCCGCGGAGTAGCCGGCGCGCATCAATTCCTGGGCGCGCCAGTGCTCGACCTGGTCGAGCTCTGTCTGAATGTTGACTTCTGCAGTCGGCATCGTCATCTACTTCCTTGCTTCGGTACAACGAACGTAGCGGTTCTCCCCATGCTGGGGGATCTGCTGATTTAACGGAGTTCTAACTTACGGCCGCCTCGCCAAGCAGCACCTTCACTTCTGCGTAGAAGTCGGCCGCCGGGCTCACCTTGAATTGCGGGCCAAGGGCGTAGACCTTCGGGCCGAGCGACGTCTTGCAGTGCAGGTAGACGGGCGCCTCGCCGGGGAAGTCGGTGATCAGCATCCGCAGCTCGTCGATGAAGCCGGCGGGGAGCTTCGTCGCGTCGACCTTCAGCCGCACCTCTTTCTTGTCGGGCACGGCGTCGAACGCGGAGACCTCCATCGCGATCAGCTTCGTCTCGCCTTCTTTGTGGTCGACGCGCCCCTTCACGATCAGGATGCGGTCGACGGTGCACAGCTCGCGCGCCTTGTCGTACGTGGAGTTGAAGACCACGCACTCGGTTCCGCCGGTGACGTCGTCGAGACGCATGAAGACCATCTGGTCACCGCGCTTCGTCGTCATGTGCTTGAGCGCGGACACGATGCCGCCAACCGTGACGACTTCGCCGTCACGCCGGCGCTCGAGCTCGGCGATCGTCACGTCGGCCTTGCGGCGCAGCTGGTCGCGGATGCCGGAGAGCGGATGCTCGGAGACGTACAGGCCGAGCACTTCCTTCTCGAGGCGCAGCAGCTCGCTCTTCTCGTACTCCTCCGTCGACAGCGGCTCGTAGTAGCTACCTGAGCTCTCCTCGTCGTCGAAGTCGAAGATCGAGACCTGGTCCTTGCGCAATTCCCGTTCCGCAGCTGCACCCAAAGCACGGTCGAGCACGTCGAGCGCTGCTTTGCGCGAGCCAGGAATCGCACCGCACTTCACGAGCGCTTCGACGACGCGCCTGTTCGCATCGGAGGTGCTGACGCGGCCGACGAAATCCCAGATGTGCTCGAAGGGGCCGTCGGTCCGCGCGGCGATGATTGCTCGTGCCGCGCCTTCCCCCACTCCCTTTACGGCGTTCAGACCGAAGCGGATCTTCCCCTCGACGACCGCAAAGTCGACCTGCGACTCGTTCACGTCGGGCGGGAGCACCTCGATGCCGAGCTCGTGGCACGCGTTGACGTAGAACGGCACGCGGTCCTTGGTGTTCATCACCGAGGAGATGAGCGCGGCCATGTACTCGCACGGATGGTTCGCGCGCAGCCATGCCGTGCGGTACGAGATCAGCGCATAACACGCAGCGTGCGCCTTGTTGAACGAATAGTCCTGCGCCTTCTCGAGATCCTCCCACAGCTGGCGCGCAACAGCTTCGGAGCCGCCGCCCGCGATGACGCCGTCGTTGAATTTCTTCTTCAGCGACTGCATCAGCTTGTGGTCCTTCTTGCCGATCGCGCGCCGCAGGTCGTCTGCTTCCGGGAGGCTGAAGCCGGCGACCACCTGCGCGATCTGCAGGCTCTGCTCCTGGTAGACGCTGATGCCGAAGGTGCCACCGAGAATCTGCTCGAGGCGCGGGTCGACGTACGTGACGCGCTCGCGGCCGTTCTTGCGTGCCGCGTATGTCGGGATGTACTGCATCGGGCCCGGGCGGTAGAGCGCGCCCAGCGCGACGAGGTCGTCGAACTGCGTCGGCTTCACCTGACGCAGCGCTTCGCGCATGCCTGACGACTCGAATTGGAAGACGCCGATCGCGTCACCACGCGCGAGCATCTCGTAGGTCTTCTTGTCGTCCATCGGGATCGACGAGATGTCGAGGTTGCCGATCAGCTCGCAGGCCTTGTCGATCACGTCGAGGTTGCGCAGGCCGAGGAAGTCGACCTTGAGCAGGCCGAGCGCCTCGATGTCCTTCATGTGGAACTGCGTGACGACTTCCTGGTCGGCGCCTTTCTGCTGCAGCGGCACCAGGTTGTAGAGCGGCTCCGAGCCGATCACGACGCCGGCAGCGTGAATCGAGTCGGCGCGCGTCAGCCCTTCGAGCGGTTCTGCGAGCTCGAGGATTTCCTTCGCCACAGGATCGGTCTCGACGGCCTTGCGTAGCTCGGTCGCCTCCGCCAGCGTCTGGCCGGGTCCCTCGGGAATGAGCTTCGCAAGCCGGTCGACGGTGCCGTACGGAACCTCGAGCACACGGCCTGCGTCGCGCACGGCGGCACGGGCCGCCATCGTCGAGAAGGTGATGATCTGCGCGACGCGGTCGCGGCCGTATTTCTCGGTGACGTAGTTGATGACGCGCTCACGACCGTTGACGGCGAAGTCGATGTCCATGTCCGGCATCGACTTGCGGCCTGGATTGAGGAACCGCTCGAACAGCAACTCGTGACGGATCGGATCGAGGTCGGTGATCTCGAGGCTGTATGCGACGAGGCTGGCGGCTGCGGAACCTCTGCCTGGGCCGACCGAAACACCGTGCGTCTTCGCGAAGTGGATGAAGTCCCAAACGATCAGGAAGTAGTCCGTGAACCCCATCTCCTTGATCACCTTCAACTCGTAGCGAAGGCGATCCTGAAGCTCGGCGGTGACGGTGTCGTAGCGGCGCTCCAGGCCGCGCTCGCACAGCTCGACGAGGTAGTCGAATGCGTCGCGCCCTTCCGGCACGGGAAAGGTCGGCAAGTGCAGTCCACCGAGTGCGATCTCGACGTTGCAGCGCTCCGCGACCTCGAGCGTGCGCGCGAGTGCGTCTTCGTGGCCGGGGAAGTCCAGAGCCATCTCCGACGGCGACTTGAAATAGAAGTGGTCGGTGTCGAACTTCCAGTGGTCGGGGTTCTTCAGCGAGTCGCCCGACTGGATGCAGAGCAGCGCTTCGTGTGCGCGCGCGTCGGTGTCGCGGAGGTAGTGCACGTCGCCGGTGGCGACGGTCGGCAGGCCGCTCTTCGTTGCGAGCTCGGCGAGCTGCGGGAGGATCCGGGCTTGCACATCGAGATGCGCGTTCTGCAGCTCGACGTAGGTGTTGTCGCGGCCGAAGATCTGCGCGAGGCGATCGAGCTCGGATGCTGCGTCGCCCTGCCGGTTCTCTTCGAGCGCCTTGCAGACGCGCCCTGACAGGCAGCCGGAGAGCGCGATCAACCCTTGCGAGTGGCGCTCGAGGAGCTCCCAGTCGACCCGCGGCTTGTAGTAGTAGCCCTCGAGGTAGCCGAGGCTGGAGAGCTTGATCAGGTTGCCGTAGCCGGTGTTGTCGGCGGCGAGCAGCGTGAGGTGCGCCTGGCCTTTCTGCTGGGCGCGGCGGTCGTCGGTGACGTAGACCTCGCAGCCGACGACCGGCTTCACGCCCGTGTCGCGAGTGTTCTTCCAGAGCTGGACGGCGCCCGCCAGCGAGCCGTGGTCGGTGAGGCCGACGGCCGGCATTTCCAGCTCCGCTGCTCGGGCCACCAGGTCGGGAATCCGGCACGCCCCGTCCAAAATGGAGTACTCGGAGTGGACGTGGAGGTGAACGAAAGGTGCCTGACCCATGGCGGATTGACACCGTATCGACGGGGTCTGACGGTACCTAGGCGCCCGGCCCAGAACGTGGCAGGCACCATTGCAACGTGCGGAAAGTCGTCGTGATCGGAGGGGGCTTCGGGGGCCTCCAGGCGGTGCGTGGGCTCCGCCGGGCGCCGGTCGAGGTCACCCTCGTCGACCGCCAGAACTACCACCTTTTCCAGCCACTCGCGTACCAGGTCGCGACCGGCTCGCTCTCGGCGAGCGAGATCGCGTCGCCGCTGCGCGCGGTGTTCAAGCGGCAGAAGAACGTGCGGGTGCTGCTCGCGGAGGCGACAGGCGTCGACCTCGCCGCGCACACGCTTGAGCTCGGTTCGCTGCCGAACGGCGACGAGCACAGCACACTCGCGTACGACACGCTCGTCGTCGCGACCGGTTCACGCTACTCCTACTTCGGCCACGAAGATTGGCGCACCCACGCGCCCGAGCTGAAATCGCTGCCCGGCGCGCTCGACATCCGCGCGCGCATCCTGCGCGCGTTCGAGGCGGCGGAAATGGAGAGCGATCCTGCGAAGCGCGCGGCGTGGCTCACGTTCGTCGTCGTCGGTGCCGGCCCGACTGGCGTCGAGATGGCCGGGCAGATCGCCGAGCTCGCGCGCGATGCGCTGGCACGCGATTTCCGCAGCGCCGACACGCAACAGACGCGGGTGTTGCTTGTCGAGACCGCCGACCGTGTGCTCGGCGCGTTCACGCCGAAGCTCTCGTCGAAGGCGTTCCACGCGTTGCAGACACTCGGCGTGACGCCGCTCGTGGGTCACACGGTGGTCGACATCACCGCCGGCAGCGTCAGCGTGCAAAACGCGGCCGGCGCGGTCGAGGAGATTCCTGCGCGCACCGCGATCTGGGCGGCGGGCGTCACGACGGCGAGCTTCGCGCGCGCGCTCGCCGATGCTGCCGGTGTCGAGACCGATCGCGCCGGACGCGTCACGGTGCAACCTGATCTCCGGCTCGCCGGCCATCCCGACGTATTCGCGCTCGGCGACATGGTGCGCGTCGGCGAGAAGTTGTTCCCCGGCGTCGCGCCGGTCGCGATGCAGCAGGGCCGCTACGTCGCGCGCGTGATCGCCGGCGACGAGACTCGGCCGTTCAAATACAAGGACAAAGGCAACCTCGCGACGATCGGCCGCTCACGCGCCGTCGCCGAGGTCGGGCCGATCCGCGCCAGCGGCTTCCCTGCTTGGGTGCTGTGGCTCGGCGTGCATCTCGTCTACCTGATCGGCTTCCAGAACCGACTGCTCGTGTTGCTGCGCTGGCTGTTCAGCTTCGCCACGCACGGCCGCGGCGCGCGCTTGATCACGCCGCGCTAGGTGCCTGGCACTTGCCTGGCACTTGCCTGGCACCGAAGGTCGGTTCGCCGGCGTGTCCAAACGGTGCAAATGTCGTGCAACCGGGGCTGACGGTGCCTGGCACTTGCCTGGCACCGAAGGTCGGTCACGCGCCGGTAAGACGCGCCCGTTCGTCGTCCGTGATCGGTCGCGACGTGCGCGTCTCCGGATCGAACGCGACAAGCACCGACCGCGAGCGAACGGCGTCGTCGATCTCCTGCTCGAACACAACGCTCGTCCGCCCCACCTCGACTACTTTCGTGCGAACTACAACTCTTGGACACGGGTAGCGAATCTCCCGCACGTAGTCGATCGACACGTGCGCGACCACGCACGGCCAGTCGCTGAAGCCGCCGATCGTCGCCTGTAGATAGCGATCGCGCGCCTCGTCGAGGTAGACCGGATACGCCGCATGCGTGACGTGGCCGAGCGCGTCGAAGTCCGTCCAGCGGGTCTCGAGCGTGGTCTCGATCACTTGATGCTCTGCGCAAAGTGGAAGAGGTTGTGCGGGTCGTACTTGTGCTTGACGGTGCGCAGCCGCGCGAGGTTCGCGCCGTAGTAGGCGTGCAGGAAGTTCGGCAACGCGGGATCGCAGTAGTTGACATACGCGTCGCCGTCCATCGTGAGCGCGAGTGTCGTGCGCGCGGACTCGACCCACGCCTTCGCAGACGGATCGGAGCCGGCGGCGAAGTACTGCACCGACGCGATCGCGTTGCGGTGTGGGAACGCAGTCGCGGTCGACGCGACGCGGTTGACGGCGCCACCGTAGGAATCGATCAGCAATGCGCCTGACTTGGCGCCGCGAGCGGCGATCGTCGCGCCGAAGCGGTGCACGAGAGACGCGCTCGGCACCTTGGCGATGTAACTCGACGAGCCGTAGAACGGCTGATTCACCGGCGCCGCGCAGCTCGGCAGGTTGTGACCGAGACAGCCGGCCCAGCGCCGCACGAGGTCAAGCCACACCGCGGGCGCGACGGTGAGATGCGACGCCGCAGGCGTCAGCGACGCGAGCTGCGCGCTCAACGCCGACTGGGGGCCGAGGTACTGCCCGAACACCTGCACCGTCGGGCCGCCCGGTCCCGCGGCGAGGCGGCAAATCGAGCCGAGCACGTCGGGACGCGTCGGCGCCCACGAGAGGAACTTCGTCACGACCTGGTCGACCTGCGCCCACGGCCACGTCGCGACGAAATACGAGCCCGTGCTCACGCGATGCGTGCGGAAGACGAAGCGTGTGACGATCCCGAAGTTGCCGCCTCCTCCACCGCGGCACGCCCAGAAGAGATCGCTGTGATGCGTCGCGTCGGCGGTGAGGATCGAGCCGTCCGCCGTGACGATCTGCAGCGACACGACGTTGTCGCAGGCGAGCCCCCACGCACGCGACGCGAGGCCGAAGCCGCCGCCCAGCGTGTGTCCGCCGATGCCGACGCTGGGGCACGTGCCGGCGGGAATCGCGACTCCGTGCGCGTCGAGCGTCGCGTAGACGTTGCCGAGCCGCGCACCAGGCCCGATCGTCGCGCGGCCGCTCGTCACCGTGATGCCGGAGAGA
>DASUKC010000082.1:0-9451 GCA_036278975.1 Gaiellaceae bacterium | reverse complement strand
CAGCGTCACCGCGTCGTAGCCGTCGACGCGCAGGTGCACGAGGCCTGTGCGGCAGCGGAACGTCTCTTCTTTCCCTGGGTCGTCGCCGACCGGGGGATGGTGGTGCTCGGGACAGATCTGGTGCGGGAACATGACGAGCTCCTTGGCGCACACGCGATCCGTATTCACGTAGACGAGGATCGCGAGCCCGTATGTCTCGAACTCTCCGAGGCCGAAGTCGGCGATCTCGATCGATTCGCGCTCGGCCGGCGTCAGGACGACGCCGGCCACTTCGAGCGCTTGGGCCGCCCGCTCTTTCACTTCGCTTTTGCGGAGTCATGCAGCGCTGCGAGCGTGCGGGCCTGGCCCATCGCGTCGTCACGTCCCAGCAGCAGCTCGGACTCTCCGCGAATCGCGTCGCTCAGGTTCTCAAGCTCGAGGCGATACGAGTCTTCGCGCTCGAGCTCGATGCGCTCGGTGCCGCTCTCCTTCCGAAGCTCGATCACCGGCACGTTGCAGTGGTACGGATCGTCGAGGAACAGCGAGCCTTCGCTGCCGACGATCTCGACCTCGTCACGGTCGGTCATCGCGGTGCCGCAGTCGAACACAGCAAGCACGTCGTTCGCGAAGCGCATCGTCCCGGTGAACACCCAGTCGGTCCCCGACGGGCCGTACCACGCGTCGCCCGACACGCGCTCGGGCTCGCCTGCGATCCAGCGCGACCACGAGACGTTGTAACAGCCGACGTCCATCAACGCGCCACCGTCGACATCGGTGCGCAGGCGGATGTTCGATTCGTCGTACAGGCCGTAGCTGAACGTCGAGCGGATGAGGCGTAGCTCGCCGATCGCGCCGCTCTCGACGAGTTCCTTCGCCTTCTTCGTCTGCGGGTTATGGCGGTACATGAACGCCTCGCTGAGCAGGCGGTCCGCCTTGTCGGCGGCGTCCCAGGCCTGCGTGATCTCGTCCGGATGGCGTGTGAACGGCTTCTCGCAGAGCACGTGCTTGCCCGCCTCGACGGATTTGATCGACCACTCCGTGTGCATGTTGTTCGGCAGCGAGATGTACACCGCCTCGATCTCCGGATCGGCGAGCAGGTCGTCGTACGTGCCGTACGCGCGCGGGATCTCCCATTCGCGTGCGTAGCTTTCGGCGCGATCTTTGTCGCGGCTTGCGACACCAACCAGGTCGACCTTCGGGGACGCGTGCGCGCCCGGGATGACTTTCCGGTTGATGTCCGCCGTCGAGATGATTCCCCATTTGACTAGTGAAGTGGCCATGTGCGTACTATCGCTGACGTGACGGAGATCGGCATCGGCATGCTCGGGTACGCCTTCATGGGCAAGGCGCATTCGCATGCCCTCAAGGAGATGGCGTACATCGCGTGGCCGCCGCCGCTCGAGCCGGTTCTGCTCGGGATCGCGGGACGCGACCCCGAAAAGACGGCGGAGGCGGCTCGCCGCTACGGCTGGGAGTACGCGACGCAGGACTGGCGCGACCTCGTTGCCGACGAGCGCATCGGGCTCTTCGACAACGGCGGCCCCAACTCGCTGCACGCGGAGCCGACGATCGCCGCCGCCGAAGCGGGCAAGCACGTCGTCTGCGAAAAGCCGCTCGGCCGCGACGCGAGCGAGAGCTACGACATTTGGAAGCGCGTCGAGGCAACCGGCGTGAAGCACCTCTGCGCGTTCAACTACCGCTTCGTGCCGGCCGTGAGGCTCGCGCGCGAGATGATCGACGCGGGCGAGCTCGGCACGATTCGCCACTTCCGCGGGCGCTATCTCCAAGACTGGGGTGACGACGCGTCCCTCGACACGTGGCGCTTCGATCCCCAGTCCGCGGGATCTGGCGCGCTCGGCGACCTGATGACGCACGTCGTCGACCTCGCGCGCTTCCTGAACGGCGAGATCGACACCGTGCAGGGGTTCGCGCACACCTTCCTCGAGGGCCGCCAGGTCGACGACGCAGTCGAAGCCGCCGTCGAGTTCGCGAACGGCTCGGTCGGCACGCTCGAGGCGACGCGCTTCGCGCATGGGCACAGGAACGCGTTCCAGTGGGAGATCAACGGCACCAAGGGGTCGCTGATGTTCGACATGGAGCGCCTCAACGAGCTGCAGGTCTTCCGCGCGGATGGCGACCGGGCGCGCGGGTTCAAGACCGTGCTCGTCTCCGAGACGACGCATCCGTTCTGGCAGTACTGGTGGCCGCCCGGCCACATCGTCGGCTGGGGCGATACCTTCATGCACGAGCTGCACCACGTCCTCACGGCGATCGCCGACGACACCGACATCGCCCCGTACGGCGCCACCTTCGAGGACGGCTACCGCGCGTCCGAGATCTGCGACGCGATGGTGCGGTCGGGCAAGAGCGGCAGCCGCGAGCGGATCGCCTACCGTTCCTGAGATGGGAGAGAGGGAGGCTTGGGAGTCCGGCGTCGGGGACTGGATCGGTCTCGTTCGCTCGAGCACGCATCCGCATGAGCACGACGCGGTGCTGCGCGAGCTGCTCCCGGTCGCCGCGGGACTCACGATCGACGTCGGTTGCGGCGAGGGCCGCTGGACGCGGGAGCTCGCCGAGCTCGGGTACGACGTCGTGGGCGTCGACCGTTCGAACACCCTGGTCGACGCGGCACGCGAAGCGGATCCGACCGGCCGCTACGAGGTCGCCGCAGCAGAAGAGCTCCCGTTCGCCGATGGTGCGGTCTCGTTCGTGCTGTGTGTGAACGTGCTCATGCACATCGTCGACCTCGAGCAGGTGGTGCGCGAGTTTGCGCGTGTGCTCGAGCGCGGCGGCACGCTCGTCGCGGGACTTGCGCATCCGGTCATGGAAGCGGGCACGTTCGACGAAGCGAGCGGCGAGCTGCGCATCAGCTCGTATTTCGCCGAGGAGGAGCACCTACTTCCGCTCGGCGAGCACCACGTCGCGCATCACCATCGCACGATCGAGGGCTACCTGCGTGCGCTGCTCGGGAACGGCTTTACGCTCGACGACCTGCGCGAAGTCCCGGGTCGCACAGGCGGCACTCCGAAGTACCTCGATCTCAGGCTCACACGCGCGTGAGCTGGGACCCCATTGCCGACCTCGACGCCGCCGCCGCGCTCGGCGACGTTCTGCGCGCGGCCGGTTATACGGAAGACGCGATCGTCGAGCGGCTCGGCGACGACGGCCCCGCCGCCGACGCCGAAGAGGTTCCGGTGCTCGACCGCCGGCTCGGGCACGACGAGCTCGACCAGCTGATCCGCTTGCTACTCCTACACCTGCCGGTTCGGCAGGCGGACATCCCTGGCGTGAAGCAACTCGCAGCGCTCGGCTTCGTCGCGGAAGTCGACGGTGCTGTGCTGCCGCGCGGGCGCATCGTCCCGACGGACGGCCTGTACCTCGCGTTCGACGGATTCTCCGTCGGGCTGGCCGACCCGCCGGGCTGGGTCGCGAGTTACACGCCGACATCGTTCTGGCTCGCGTCGCTCACGCCGCGGCCGCGCGGTCGCCGCGCTGTCGACGTCGGCACCGGCAACGGGGCGCACGCGCTCTTTGCCGCACGGCATATGGATCACGTGATCGCGACGGATATCAACGCGCGCGCGCTCGCCTTCACCGCGATCGGCGCCGCGCTGAACGGGTTCGCGAACGTCGAGACGCGGCAAGGGAGCCTCTTCGAGCCGGTCGCAGGCGAGACGTTCGACCTGATCACCTGCAATGCGCCGTACGTCGTGTCGCCTGAGAGTCGTTGGCAATACCGCGACGCGGGCGAGCGCGGCGACTCGTTCTCCGAGCGCGCGGTGCGCGACGCCGCGGCGCATCTCGCAGACGGCGGCTACGCCACGCTCACCGCGAGTTGGCTCGGCCGCTCCGAAGACGATCCGGACGACCACATTCACGCGTGGCTCGAGGACAGCGGCTGCGATGCGTGGATCAACCCGATCCGCGGCGCCGATCCGCTCGACCACGCAGCGGGGTGGACCGATCACCTCATGGCCGACGCGGTTGGCCCCGCGCTCGACACGTGGGCGTCGTACCTCGCCGAGCTCGGCGCGGGCTGGGTGACCGAAGGCGTCGTCGTCTTGCGCAAGCGCGCGGGCGCGCGCCATCTCGTGCACGCGGAGCCCGTGGAAGAGGACGACTTGGAGGACGGCAGCGCGCAGGCGGAACGCGTGCTGAAGTCACTTGCGCTACTCGCCGAAGGCGACTACAGGCGCATGCGCTTCCGGCTCGTCAAGAACGCGTGGTTCCGCGAGGAGCTCGACTTCGAAGGCGACGTCACCGACGTCACACTCATGCTCGACGAAGGCACGCAGCCGGAGCTCGAGATCGAGCCGGACGAGATCGACGCGCTGATCGATCCGAAGGGCATCACGCTCGAGTCAGTCGGCGACGAGTTGCTGCGCGCCGTACTCGAGCTCGGGTTCGTCAAGCCGCTTTAGGTTCCGCACGCTGGACGACGCGAGCATCGCTCCGACGGAGGCGAAGTCGACCAGGGCCGCGATCCAAAGGGTTGAGCTGAACCCGACTCCCGCGGCGACGACGCCCGCGAGCGCGAGGCCCACCGGCGTGCAGAGCAGCGAGCCGAACCAGTCGTAGGCGCTGACGCGCGACAGAGCTGCGGCGGGGACGTGCTGCTGCAGCGTCGTCTCCCAAAGCGTGTTGAACAGCATCCCGCCGAAGCCCCATAACAGCGCCGCACCAACGTACGTCTCCCACGGCAGCCTCAACGCGAGGAAGACCAACGAAAGCGAGCCGGGAACGAGCACGACGGCGCCGACGAACAGCGGACGGCGTGGCTTCGTGCGCAGCGCAACGGCGCCTGCGATCAGACCGCCGACTGCCTGGACGACCAGAATCGCCGTCCACGCTCCGGCGCCGCCGTGGCCGTCCTTGACCCAGGTTGCCGCGAGCACCAGCCACACCGCGTTCATCATGTTGCCGAGCGACGCGGCGACGACGATCAGCCACACCCACGTGCGCGAGACGAACTCGCGCCACCCGTCAAGCAAGTCGTGCACGAATGACTGTGGCGGCAGGTTGACGTGCGCAGGTAGTTGCAGCTGGGCAAGGTAGAAGGCGCTGACGCCGAAGCTCCCCGCATCGACAGCGAGCCCATAGCCCGCGCCGACGGTCACGATCAAAAGACCGGCGAGCGCAGGCGCGAGCAATTGCATGGATGACATCGAGAGGCCGCGCAGCGCATTCGCCTCGTGCAGTCGCTCCGCGCTGACGGTCATCGGCGTGAGCCCCGTCGATGCAGGATTGAAGAACGCTGTCGCCGTGCCTGCGAACGCCTGCAGGACCACGAGCTCCCAGATCGTCGCGTTGTGTGAGAGCAACAGGCCCGCCGTCGCCCCCTGAATTCCCATGCGGATGACGTCTGCGGTGAGCATCACCGCCCGGCGCGGCAGGCGATCAGCGAACACGCCGCCGATGAGCAGGAAGACGACGAGCGGCGCGGCCTTCGCGGCGATCACGAAGCCGAGGTCGCGGGGCGAGTTGTGGGTGAGGCCGAGCACGGCCCAGGCGAGGCAGAATGGAGTGATCGCGTCGCCGATCAGCGAGACGAGCTGACCGGTGAAGAACAGCCGGAACTGCCGCTCCTGCAGCGCCCCAAGCGGAATGCGACGCACTAGATCTTTTTCCCAGGGTTGAGCAGATTCTGCGGGTCGAACGCCTGCTTGATCTTCATGTGCAGGTCGTAACCGGCGCTGCCGAGCTGGTGCTTAAGCTGCCCGCGCTTCAGCCAGCCGATGCCGTGTTCGCCGCTGACCGTGCCGCCAAGACGAAGCGCGAGCTCGAACAGTTCGTGGCATGCGTCATCGGCGCGCTGCTGCTCGCCGGCGTCGTCGGACGAGAAGAGGAACGTCGAATGGATGTTGCCGTCGCCGGCGTGGCCGAAAGAAAGCGCGGGCACGTCGTGCCGTTCGCCGATCTCGAGCGTCTCGCGTGCGACGTCGCGCAGGCGGTCGAGCGGCACCGCGATGTCCTCGCTGTACGCACCGCCGCGCTGCGCGAGGATCGCGAACGCGGCGCCGCCCCGCCAGCGCCACAGCTCGGCGACGTCGCCTGCATCGTCTGGTGCGTGCACAGCAAGTGCCTCTTCTGCCAAAGCGCTGTGTAGCTCAGCAGCGACGCGACGCGCTTCGATGGTGGAGCCGTCGGCTTCCGTGATCACCATGAACGCCGCGCCGTCGGGCACGCCGAACGGATAGGCGCCGCCTGAGTATTCGAGCGTCACGCCGTCGAGGTACTCGATCGCCGCCGGGACGACGCCGGACGCGAGCACGCGCTCGATCGCCGACACGCCGGCATCGGCGTCGCGATAGAAGCCGATCACCGGCAGTTCGAGCTCCGGCGCGGGGACGAGCCGCAGCCACGCAGCCGTGATCAGGCCGAGCGTTCCCTCCGAGCCGACGAAGAGGCTCTTCAGGTCGTACGCGGCGACGTCTTTGCGAATCGGCCCGCCGATGTGCACGATCTCGCCCGGCGGCACGACGACCTCGAGGCCGGTGACCCAATGGCCGGTGACGCCGTACTTGAACGCATGCGGGCCGCCGGCGTTGCAGGCGATGTTGCCGCCGATCTGCGAGATCTCCGCCGCGCCGGGGTCGGGCGGAAAGCGCAAGCCGTTCTCGCGCGCGAGCCGCTGCACGTCACCGGTTGTGACACCTGCCTCAACGTGGATGCGCCAGAGCAGCGGGTCGAACTGCCGCACCTTGTTGAGGCGCTCGAAGCCGATGACGACACCGCCCGAGACGGGAATCGCGCCACCCGCGAGCCCGGTGCCGCCGCCGCGCGCGGTTAAGGGAACATTGTGCTCGTAGCACCAGCGCATCACCGCGGCGACGTCCTCCGTCGTCGACGGGAGCACCACCGCATCGGCTGTTCCCTGCACTCCGCGTCCCATCAGGTCCGCGAGATAGCGGCCCTGCGGCTCCAGAATCGCTTCGGCGGGTACGACCGATGTCAGTTCCACGAATCCGACTCTACGCGGTGGCGCTACTTTCAAGGGAACACGGACAAGGAGTGATTTTCAGATGAAGTACGTCCTCTTGCTCGCCCTCGTCGCGCTGCTCGCCGCGTCCACCGCGACGGCCGGCACGATCACGCTGACCGGCACAACTGGCCCCGGCTTCACGATCACGCTGAAGAAGGGCAAGACAAAGGTGACGAAGCTGAAGGCCGGCACCTACATCTTCAAGATCAGCGACAAGTCGAGCATCCACAACTTCCACCTGATCGGCCCCGGCGTGAACAAGCTGACATCGGTCGGCCGCACCGGCGTCACGACGTGGAAGCTGAAGTTGAGGCGCGGCAAGTACACCTATGTCTGCGACCCCCACAAGGCGTTCATGAAGGGCTCGTTCACCGTCAGCTAGTCGAGGACTATTTCCTCCGCGCTTTCCCGTGTGACGCGCCAGGCGCGTAGCTCGTCGCGGCGCAGGCTGTAAATCAGGTACGGCTGTCCCGCCCATTCGCCGATGTTCTCGCGATCGGTGCGGGACGGCTTTGCCTCCGTCTCCGGATGCGAGTGGAAGATCGCCTGCTCGTCGCCGAGCTCCGACCAGAGCACCGGGTCGAGGTACAGCTCGTAGCGATACGGCGACGCAAGCTTGTTGACGCCGCGTACGTAGCGTTCCGCCACGCCGTCGCGGAAGACGATCACGCCGCAGCACTCGTTCGGCGCCTCCTCTGCCGCGTGCGCGTGCAACTGCGCGCGGATCGCGTCCGGGATCACCACCAGAGCTTCCCCTCGTCGAGCTCCTCGCCGTGCCAGAACGGGGCCGACAAGTACTTCCAGCCGCCGTCGGCGAGCACGCACGCGACGACGGCTCCTTCGGGAAGCTCCGCCGCGACGCGGCGCGCGATGTGCACGATCGCGCCGGCGGACACGCCGGCGAAGATGCCTTCGCGGTTGAGGAGCTCGCGCGCGCCGGCCGCTGCTTCCTCGCCGGAGACGAGCAGCTTGCGGTCGAGCTGCGACACGTCGAGCACGGGCGGGACGTATCCGTCGTCGAGCGAGCGCAACCCCATCACGAGGTCGCCGGGCATGGGCTCCGCCGCGACGACCTGCACGTCCGGGAATGCCGCGCGCAGACGGCGGCCCGCGCCCATCAGCGTGCCGCCGGTGCCGAGGCCGGCGACGAAAGCGTCGACGCGTTCCAGCTCGCGCGCGATCTCCGCGCCCGTGCCCTCGTAGTGCGCGCGCGGGTTCGCCTCGTTCGCGTACTGGAACAGCATCGCGTAGCGCGGCTCGCGTTGAGCGATCTCCTGCGCCAAGCGCACTGAACCATTGGTTCCCTGCTCCGCAGGCGACTCGATGATCGTTGCGCCGTAAAGCTCGAGCAGCGCGCGGCGTTCGGCCGTCGCGTTCGCGGGCATCACACACGTCAGCTTCAGCCCTTTTAGCTTCGCGACGAGCGCCAGCGAAATGCCGGTGTTCCCGCTCGTCGGCTCGAGCAATTCCTGTCCCGGTTCGAGTTGCGCCGCTTCGACCATCGCGAGCGCGACGCGATCCTTGATCGAGCCGGTCGGGTTCTGCCCTTCGAGCTTCGCGTAGATCGTTCTGCCGGGCGGTGAGAGGTGCCGCAGCTCGACCAGCGGCGTGTCGCCGATCAGGTCGAGCAGCGAGCTAGCAACCACCGGCCATGGCCGGTAGGAGAATCACAGTCGACCCTGTGCGCAGCGGCGTGTCGAGTCCGTCGCGTGTGCGCACGTCCTCGCCGTCGACGTAGACGTTCACGAACGGGCGAATCTCGCTGCCGTTGTAGACGCGGTCGCCGAGCTCGGGCAGCCGCGCCTGCAAGTCCTCCAACAGCTCGCGCACGTTCGCGCCCTGCGCTTCGATCTCGCGCGCGCCGCCCGCTTCGGGACGTAGCACCGGTGGGATGCGGACGTTGATCATCTGGCCGAGCAAAATTCCACGTAGTCGATGTACTCAGTGATGGTCGGGTTGTCGCCGCAGACCGGGCAGTCGGGCCGGCGATCGATGCGCACCTCGTCGAACTCGGTGGAAAGCGCGTCGAACAGGAGGAGCCTGCCGACGAGCGGCTCGCCGATGCCGAGCGCGAGCTTCAGCGCCTCGTTCGTCTGCAGCGAGCCGATGATCCCCGGCAGCACGCCGAGCACTCCGCCCTCCGCGCACGACGGCGCAAGCTCCGGCGGCGGCGGCTCGGGGAAGAGGCAGCGGTAGCAAGGGCCCTCATGCGGCTTCAGCACCGTGACCTGGCCTTCGAAGCGGTAGATCGAGCCGTGGACGACGGGGATGTTGTGCCACACCGACGCGTCGTTCAGCAGGTAGCGCGTGGGGAAGTTGTCGGCGCCGTCGACGATCACGTCCCAGCCTTCGTCGAGGATCCGGTCGATGTTCTCGGACGTGAGGCGCTCGCGGTAGGTGCGAACGTCGACGTCGGGGTTGAGCGCGTTGATCGCGCGCTTCGCAGAGTCGACCTTCGGCGCGCCGAGCGTGTCGAGCGAGTGCGCGATC
>DASUKC010000081.1:0-5409 GCA_036278975.1 Gaiellaceae bacterium | reverse complement strand
GAGCCGTGGGCCGATCCGCTTCGCAGGGAAATGCGCCAGCATCCCGCCGCCGGGACCAAAACGTATGACGGGAACTGGTGACCGCCGATCGCCGCGCGATGCGTCGCGGCGAACGAGCCGCGACCGTCGAGACGCGTGCCGACGATCTTCAGCGTCGCTCTCGACGGATGCTGGGCGATCCAGAGCACCTTAGGGTTCACTTTCACGTGTGCCTGCGTCGTGAAGATTCGGACTCGAGCGGGCCGCGTTCGAGCCCAGCGCGTGCCGCCGAAATAGAAGAGATAGCCGTGGAAGCCGGTGTTCGTGGAGGCGATCCACGGGATGCCGTGCACGCCGTCGGGCGAGCGCGGATCAGTCCGGTAGTGGACGGCTGACGCGCCGCAGACCGCAGTGCCTTCACTTGCGCCGGGGGACGGCAGCAGCGCGGCCAACACTACGGCCGCGCAAATTGCCAGAGCGAGACGGCGCATAAGGTCACGTTACGTCGCGGACGGGTCGAAAGGTCCCCGGAAGGCGATCGCGTTTCCGTACGTTGAGTGCTCCGTGACTGCGCGCCAGATCGCATACGCACAGCTGCTCGTCGTCGCCGTCCTCTTCGGCGGCACGTGGCCCGCGGGCAAGGTCGCCGTCGACCATGCGCCGCCGCTGACGGTCGCGTTCGTGCGCTTCGTCCTCTCGTCGATCCTGCTCTGGGCATGGTCGCGCTACCGCGGCCGTGCCGTCCCGTTTCCGAGGCGCGCAGACTGGCCGCTGGTCGCGGCGCTCGGCATCTCGGGGATCGCGGTCTACAACGCGTTCTTTCTCTTCGGCCTGCAGCGCACGCCGGCGACCGACGGCTCGATTCTCGTCCCTGGGCTGATTCCCGTGATGACGACGCTGCTTGCGTGGCGTGTGTTCGGCCAGCGGCCGACGCGTGCCGTCGCGCTCGGCTTTGCGATCGCGATCGTCGGCCTGCTCGTCGTCGTCGATCCGAGCGGCTCGGAGTCGACGCACCGGCTCGTCGGCGACCTGATCCTGGTGGGTGCGTCGGTCTGCTGGGCCGTGTACACGATCCTCGGCCGCGCTGCGACCACACGCTTCGACTCGACGCTTGCGACGACGTACGCCGCGATCGCAGGTGCGCTGATCCTGTTGCCGTTCTCGATCCTTGGCTGGGGCAAGCTCGCGCACGCGCCCGCGGTCACGTGGCTTGCTATCGCATACCTTGCGCCGCTCGGCACGGTCGTCGCCTTTGTTCTCTTCTACGAAGGCGTACGCAAGATCGGCTCCGCGAAGGCGGCCGCGTTCACGCTGCTCGTGCCCGTGTTCGGCGTCACGTCGTCAGTGATCGTGCTCGGTGAGCCGCTGCGCTGGCAGATCGCCGTCGGCGGAGCGATCGTGCTCCTCGGGCTGTGGTTCGTACAGCGGCAGCCGCGCGCTCAGGCTGCCGCGCCGGTACCCGCAGCCCAAGAAGCCCAGAGCCGCGCGTAACGCTCGCCCTGTGCGACCAGCTCGTCGTGCGACGCGAGCTCGACGAGCACGCCGCGCTCCATTACCGCAACGCGGTCGGCACGCTCGGCGGTTGATAGGCGGTGGGCGATGGTGATCATCGTGCGTCCGCGCGCAAGCGATGCGAGTGCCTCTTCGACGGTTCGCTCCGTGTGCGGATCGAGTGCCGACGTCGCCTCGTCGAGCACGATTACCGCCGGATTGACCAGCGCGATGCGCGCGAGCGACACGAGCTGGCGTTCGCCGGAGGAGAGGCGCACGCCGCGTGCGCGCACGTCGACGTCGAGCAGCGGCGCAAGCCGGGCCAGCGCGCCGATCGCGCGCAGCGCCTCGCGGACTTCCTCGTCGGATGCGCCGGGCCGCGCGAGCCGCACGTTGTCGGCGAGCGTGCCGGAGAAGAGGTGACCCTCCTGTGGCACGAAGACGATGCTTCGCCGCAGCGACGTCAGCGTCGCGTCGCGCAGGTCGGTTCCGCCAAACGACACGCGGCCGGCGTTGGGGTCGTACGCGCGTACGAGCAGCTTCGCCAGCGACGACTTGCCTGCACCGGTCGCGCCGACGAGCGCGAGGTGCTCGCCTTGCTCGACGGTCAGCGACACGTCCCGCACTGCGGGCGGGCTGTCGCCGTACGCAAACGTGAGGTGCTCGGCGACGAGCGCTCCGTCGGACGGCAGCGTGCCGCCGCCGCCCTGAACGGTTACAGGCGTCTCGAGCAGCCCGTTGATCTTCACCAGCGCGGCGCGCCCGGACTGGAACTCGCTGTACCAGTCGCCGAGGCGCGCGATCGGGTCGAAGAGCGAAATGAGATACAGCGCGAACGCGACGATCGTGCCGACGGTGACCTTGCCGTGCCGGTGCAGGTAACCGCCCGCGACGAGAACCGCCGCCAGCGCGAGCGCCTGCGCGAACGCGATCGCCGGGAAGAAGCCGATGTTGACGAGCGAGATGCGCCGCCATGCCGACACCTGCGCGCTCGAGCGGCTGTAGTAGGACGCGTAGCGCTCGTCCTCGCGGCCGAACGACTGGACGACACGCACGCCGGTCAGGCCTTCCTGCAGCGAGGACATCGTGTCGGCCACGCGATCGCGCAGCGCAAGGAAGGCGGGGCGCGAGCGCTTGCCGTAGCGGAACGACGACCACGCGAGCAGCGGCACCGACACGAGCATCACCAGCGAGAGCAGCGGCGACATCGCGACCAGGACGATCAGCGTCACGACGAAGAGCAACATCGACCCGACCACCTCGATCAGCACGGTGCGCGTGAACGTGCTCAGCGTCTGCACATCGTTCGTCAACCGCGAGACGAGCACGCCGGCGCGCGTCTCCTCGAAGAACGGCATCGAGAGCTCCTGCAGCTTGTCGAACGCCGCGACGCGCAGGTCCCCGAGGAACCGCTCGCCGGCGCGCGCGCTGCCGAGCACGATCGCGCGCTCGAGCAGCGGCCGCAGCAACACGAGCACCACGTAGATGCCGGCAACGAGGTCGATCGTCCCGACGTGATGGCGGGTGATGCCGCGGTCGATCGCGATCTTCGTGAGGAACGGCCCGGCGAGCGCGATGCCGGTCGCGCCGATCATCGCCGCCGCCGCGACCGCGATCAGCCGCCGTTGCGGGCGCAGCAACTCGCTGATACGCGGCGCGATCACGCCGCCTCTTGCGCCGCGAGGGCGAGCAACGAGCGGTAGCGCGGCGAGCGTGCGACGAGCTCCTCGTGTGTGCCCTGCTCGACGACCCGGCCGTCCTCGATCACGGCAACACGCTCGGCGAGGGCGATCGTCGCCGGGCGATGCGCGATCACGAGTGTGGTGCGGCCCGCCATCACCTCGGCGAGTGCGGCGCGGATCTCGTGCTCCTTCGTCGCGTCGACTGCCGATGTCGCGTCGTCGAGGATCAGCACGTGCGGGTCGGCGAGGATCGCGCGCGCGATTGCGATGCGCTGGCGCTGGCCCCCGGAGAGCGAGAAGCCGCGCTCGCCCAGCAGCGTCTCGTAGCCCTCAGGCAGCTCTTCGACGAACTCGTCCGCGCCGGCGAGCCGCGTCGCGCGCATGACCGCCGTGTCGGAGGCGTCCGGTGCCGCGAACGCAACGTTGCCGCGCACGGTGTCGCCGAAGAGAAACGTGTCCTCGAAGACAATCCCCACGCTGCGGCGTAGCTCCTCGAGCTGGATCGTGCGCACGTCGACGCCGCCGATCGTCACGCTCCCGCGCTGCGGGTCGTAGAAGCGCGCGAGCAGCGCCGCCGCGCTCGACTTGCCGGAGCCTGTTGCGCCGACGAGCGCAAGCGACGTGCCCGCGGGAATGGTGAGCGTGAAGCCGTCGAGCACCGGTGTCTCGTCGCCGTAGCGGAACATCACGTCTTCGAAGTGGATGTCGGAACGCTCGGGGAAGAGCTGTGCGTTCGGCGACTCGACCACCGCCGGCTCGGCGCTCAACACCTCGACAACGCGGCGGGCCGCAGCATTCGCGCGCTGCACGGTGCTCACACGCTGCCCGATCGTGCGCAGCGGGTTGACGAGCAGCGCGAGGTAGAACGTGAAGGCCGCAAACGTGCCGAGCGAGATCTGATGGTGCAGCGCGAGGTGACCGCCGTACCAGAGCACGACGAGGATGCCGGCGAGCGGCAGCATCTCGAGCACCGGCAGGAACACCGCATCGATCGCAGCGACGTCGAGCGCCGTGCGCACAACTTCTTGCGACTTCTCGCGGAAGCGCGCCGACAGTGCATCGCCGGCGCCGAGCCCCTTCACGACGCGCACGCCCGCGATCGTCTCTTCGGCAAGCGCCGTCGCCTCGGCGAGCCGCTCCTGGTTGATGCGCGTGCGCACCGCGTAGCGAGCCGAGTAGCGCCCCATACCGACGCTGATCAACGGCAGCGGCGCGAGCACGGCGAGGCCGAGGCGCCAGTCGATGACGAGCAGCACCGTCGAGGCGCCGACGACCGTGAGCAAGTAACCGACCGTGTGGCCGATCGAGTCGAACAGGCGCGCGACCAGTTCGGCGTCGTTCGACGCGCGCGAGATGAGCTCGCCCGCCCCGACGCGGTCGTGGTAATGCGCGTCGAGCTCGAGCGCACGCCGGAAGATCCCGTCGCGGACCGCGGCATCCGCTTTCGCGCGGTTCCGGATCGCGAAGTAGTGGCGCGAGCCGCCGGCAATCGCCTCGATCAAGCCGAGAATCGCGATCAGAGCGCATGACCACCACAGCGCGGTCGTGTGACCGTGCAGAATCCCCGCATCCACCGCCCGCCGGACAACGAGCGGCGACGCGATCGCCGCGCCCTGCCAGGCGAGGCCCGAGATGATCGCGCCGACGATCGTCCAGCGCAGGCGGCGGGCGAGGCTACCGAGGTAGCTCCATCCCGCCTCCACGAGGTTAAGTATTCAGTGATGTCAAACCGCGTGCCACTCGACGAGCGCTTCCCGGCCCCGGCTGTCATGGGCGTGATCAACGTGACCCCCGACTCGTTCTCGGACGGCGGCGTGCACTTCCGTACCGACGCGGCTGTGACCTCGGCGTGGGGGATGCTCGACGCGGGCGCGTCGATCGTCGACGTGGGCGGCGAGTCGACGCGGCCCGGTGCCGAGGACATCGACGCGGCCGAAGAGCTGCGCCGCATCGAGCCTGTGCTCGCGGACTTGGCGGGCGCGCCGGTGTCGGTCGACACGTCGAAGGCGGAGGTTGCCCGGCGTGCGCTCGAGCTCGGCGTCGAGATGGTCAACGATGTCACCGCGCTGCGCTCCGACCCCGAGCTCGCAGGTGTCGTTGCCGACGCCGGCTGTTATCTCTGTCTGATGCACATGCTCGGCACCCCGCGGACGATGCAAGTCGATCCGCGCTACGACGATGTCGTCTCGGATGTGAAGGCGTTCCTCGAGGAGCGGCTCGCGTATGCCGTCAGCGAGGGAGTTCGCGAAGAATTGGT
>DASUKC010000080.1:0-31925 GCA_036278975.1 Gaiellaceae bacterium | reverse complement strand
CGCAGCTATTGCGATCCGCGCGGCCGTAGAGCGCTCAGGCATTCCGGCAGGGGAGATCGAAGACGTTTGGCTCGGGTGTGCGAACCAGGCAGGCGAGGACAACCGCAACGTCGCGCGCATGGCGGCGCTGCTGGCGGGGCTGCCCGAGTCCGTCGCAGGCGTCACCGTCAACCGACTGTGTGCGTCGGGTCTCGCCGCGATTGCCGGCGCAGCGCACGCGGTGATCGCGGGCGACGGTGACCTCTTCGTCGCCGGCGGCGTCGAGTCGATGACGCGGGCGCCGCTCGTGATGGCGAAGCAGGACGCGCCTTGGGCGCGCGGCGATCGCACCAGTTACGACACGACGCTCGGCTGGCGCTTCCCCAATCCGCGCATGGCAGAACTGTTCCCGCTCGAGAGCATGGGCGAGACCGGCGAGAACGTCGCCGAGCGCTGGGGTGTGTCGCGGGAAGATCAGGACGCGTTCGCGTTGCGTTCGCAGCAGCGCTGGGCGGCCGCCGACTTCAGCGACGAAATCGTCCCCGTTGGAGACGTGACGCAAGATGAGCATCCGCGTCCTGACACCACCGCCGAGAAGCTCGCATCGCTCAAGCCCGCGTTCCGCGCGGGGGGCACCGTCACGGCCGGCAATGCGTCAGGCATCAACGACGGCGCCGCCGCAGTCGTGGTCGCGTCCGAGGAGACAGCACGCGCGCTCGGGATCGCGCCGCTCGGCGCGTTTGTCGCATCGGCGGTTGCCGGCGTCGATCCGCGTGTGATGGGCATCGGTCCTGTGCCCGCCGTGCGCAAGCTGCTCGCGCGCGCCGGCATCGACGCGGCCGACGTCGATCTTTGGGAGTTGAACGAAGCGTTTGCATCGCAATCCCTTGCGGTGATTCGCGATTTGGAGATCGACGACGACCGCGTGAACGTGAACGGAGGCGCGATTGCAATTGGTCATCCGCTCGGGATGAGCGGCGCTCGACTCGCTGTTTCACTCCTTCACGAACTGAAGCGGCGACGCGTTCGATACGGCGTCGCGACGATGTGCGTGGGCGTCGGCCAGGGCCAGGCCGCGCTGTTCGAATCGGTTTAGACTTGCGCGCAGCGACCGGCGCCGACGCACCGCTGCCGCAGGCGGACGTCGATGAAGCAGGTCGCGAAGGTGGGGCGGCGGCCCGGCCCACTTGGTCCGGCGCCGCCCTGCCGCCTTTCAAAAAGAAGCGACGAGTTGGCGCACGACCGGCTCGAGCCGCTTGCCGATTACCGTCAACCGGTACTCGACGGCGGGCGGACGCGTGTCGAGCACATGTCGCTCGAGCAGTCCGGCGAGCACGAGATCGTTCAGGCGCGCCGCGAGCGTCGCGGGCGGCACGCGGACGAGTGCGTCGCGGAATTCGTTGAAGCGCTCCGCACCCTCGCTCGAGGCGTAGAGGATCGAGATCGTCCAACGGCGTTCGAGGAGGCCCGCCGCGCGGCGGACCTCCTCGGGAACCGGATTACACCGCTTGCAGCGCATTCGACAATGGACTCTTTGAGGGCTCCGCCCTCGTTTCGAGTGCGAGTGAGAGCACTTCGTCGACGTTGAGCACCGGATGGAACGTCATCGCGTCGCGCACGTCTTCCGGCACGTCGTCCAGGTCGGGACGGTTGCGCTCGGGGATGATCACTTCCGTGAGCCCGGCCGCGTGCGCGGCGAGCACCTTCTGCTTCAACCCACCGATCGGGAGCACGCGTCCCTGCAGCGTGACCTCGCCGGTCATGCCGACAGTGTGCTTCACGGCGCGGCCGGTAAGCAGTGACGCAAGCGCGGTTGTCATCGTGATGCCGGCGCTCGGGCCGTCCTTCGGGATCGCGCCCGCCGGGACGTGCACGTGGAACGCGCCGCGCGTGTGGTCGGAGTCGACGCCGATGTCGTCGGCGTGCGCACGCACCCAGGAGAGCGCGATCTGCGCGGACTCCTTCATCACGTCGCCGAGCTGGCCCGTGAGCACCAGCCGCTCGTCGCCATCCATGCGCGTGGCCTCGACGAAGAGCACGTCGCCGCCGGTGCCGGTGACCGCGAGACCCGTTGCGACACCCGGGACAGCGGTGCGTTCGGCCGCCTCGTGCCAGAACCGCTGCCGCCCGAGCGCGTCGCGGATGAATGCGTCGTCGACTGCGATCGGCGTCGCATTTCCTTCGACGATCTTCATCGCCGCCTTGCGCAGCAACTTGCCGAGCTCGCGCTCGAGCTGGCGAACGCCGGCTTCGCGCGTGTACTCGTCGACGACCTTGTGCAGCACGTCGTCGGACGCGTTCACTTCGGTCTCGGTGAGGCCGTTGCGCTCACGCTGCCGCGGCCAGAGGTAACCGCGAGCGATCGCGACCTTCTCGTCGACGGTGTAGCCGTCGAAGCGAATGACCTCCATGCGGTCGAGCAGCGCGTCCGGGATCGTCTCGGCGACGTTCGCGGTCGCGATGAAGAAGACCTGCGAGAGGTCGAGCTCGACATCGAGGTAGTGGTCGCGGAACGAGTGGTTCTGCGCTGGGTCGAGCACCTCGAGCAATGCGGCCGACGGATCGCCGCGCCAGTCGGCGCCGACCTTGTCGACCTCGTCCAGGAGAATTACCGGGTTCATCGTGCCGGCGTCGCGCAATGCGCGCACCAGGCGACCTGGCAGCGCGCCGATGTACGTCCGCCGGTGGCCGCGGATTTCCGCCTCGTCGCGGATGCCGCCGAGCGACATGCGCACGAACTCGCGGTTCAACGCACGCGCGACCGACTCGCCGATCGACGTCTTGCCGGTGCCGGGCGGGCCGATCAGCGTCAAGATGGCGCCGCTCTTCTTGTCGTTCGGGATACCGCGCTCTTCACGCAGCTTGCGCACGGCGAGGTACTCGACGATGCGGTCCTTGACGTCCTGCAGGCCCGCGTGGTCGGCGTCGAGGATCTCGCGCGCGTGTGCGGGGTCGAGCTTCTCGTCGGAGCTCTTGCCCCACGGCACGTCGAGCAACCAGTCGAGGTACGTGCGGATCATCGACGACTCGGCCGCGTTCTCGCCCATGCGCTCGAGGCGCGAGAGCTCGCGTTCCCCCTGCTCGCGGACGTGGTCGGGCATCGCCGATTCCTCGATGCGCTTGCGGTAGTCGTCGTTGACCGCCGCGTCGTCTTCGCCGAGCTCCTTGCGGATCGACTCCATCTGGCGACGCAGGAAGTACTCGCGCTGCTGCTTCTGCGCGCCGGACTCGACGTCGTCGCGGATGCGACGCCGCACTTGCAGCTCTGCGAGCCGCTCGCGCTGGAAGGTGAGCGCCAGCTCGAGGCGTTCCACGACATCGAGCGTCTCCAGCAGTTCGACGCGCTGCTCGAACGTGAGGTCGGGCGCGTACGCGGACGTGTCGGCGAGCGCGCCTGGCTCGCGCACCATGCGCAGGAAGTCGCCGACGCGTGAGTCCGCGTTGCGCAGATCGAGGATCTCCTCGACGACTGCGCGGTACTCGGTCTCGAGCTCGCGTGTCTTGATCGGCGGCGGCGTCTCGTCGGGGTGCTCTTCGAACTCGGCGTACAGCCGGCCGTCGGGGCCGTTCGCCGCCGCGCCGATCGATGCGCGGTGCAGGCCGTTGAGGGTGAGCACCGGGGCGCCGCCGGGCATCTGGCCGCGCTCGACGATCTCGGCGACCGTGCCGATGCTCGCGTACTCGCCCTCGTGCACGGGCACGAGCAAGACGCGATCTTCGTCCCCCGCCTCGAGGGGCAGGGTCACGGTCATGTTGGGGAAGACGACGGTGTCGTCGAGTGGGATGAGGAGGATTTTCTCTGCCACCTTCACGCTCCTAGGCCGGTTCGTAGCTCCATAGTAACTACAGAAACTGAAGTGCCGGGCTATCTATTCCCGGCTGTGGAACGTCCGTGACGGACCAGACACGTCCCTGGTACGTACCTGGTACCCGTCCGCCGTTTCGGAGAGACTCGGCGGCGTGCCCTTCAGGCTCAGGCACCCGCAGGAGGTGGCGCTCGGCGCCGTCTCCGCCGTTCTCTTCCTGACGTTCCTCGACAACACGATCGTCAGCGTCGCGCTCGCGAGCGTGCAGTCGACGTTCAGCGTGGGCGTCGCGGGGCTGCAATGGATCGTCGACGGCTACATGCTCGGCTTCGCCGCGCTGATGCTGACGGGCGGCACGCTCGGCGATCTGCTCGGCCGCAAGCGCGTGATGCTCGCGGGCCTCGCGATCTTCTGCGCCGGCTCGCTCGTCGGCGTGCTTGCGCACTCGACCGACATGCTGATCGCCGGGCGCGTGATCATGGGTATCGGCGCCGCAGGCTCCGAGCCGGGCACGCTCTCGCTGATCCGCCACATCTATCCGGAGCCCGGCCCGCGCGCGCGTGCGCTCGGAGTCTGGACCGCCGTGTCAGGCGTCGCGCTCGCGATCGGCCCGATCCTTGGCGGCGTGCTCGTCGCCGAGTGGAGCTGGCGCGCCGTCTTCTGGTTCAACCTCGCCTTCGGTGCGCTCGCGTTCCTCGTCGCGGCGCGCGCGGTGCCGGAGAGCAAGGATCCAATCGGCCGTAAGCTCGACGTGCCCGGGCTCGCGATCAGCGTCGTGTCGCTGACCGCCGCGAGCTTCGGCGTGATCGAAGGCGAGACGGTCGGCTTCACGCACTGGTGGATCGTGCTGCTCTTCGTCATCGCGGTCGCGAGCGCGCTCCTCTTCCTGCTCGTCGAGTCGCGCAGCAGCGACCCGCTGCTCCGCCTCGACCTGCTGCGCATGCCGGCGTTCACCGTCGCGAACCTCGTCGCGTTCGGGACGAACTTCGCGCTCTTCGCAGTGTTCTTCTTCACCGCGCTCTACCTCGAGCTGATCGCGAACTTCTCGGGCTGGAAGATCGCCCTGCAGTTCATCGCGATGGCCGCCGCGATGGCTGTCGCCGGCATCGGCGCCGGTCGCCTCACCGCGCGCGTCGGTCCGCGCGGGCCGATGGTCGCCGGCTGCGTGATCGCCGGCGGCGGCATGTTCGCCGTCGACGCGCTGCTCAACCCGAACCCATCGGTGCCGCTGCTCGCCGGCGCACTCGCCATCGTCGGCGTCGGCTTCGGGCTCGCGCTCGTCACCGTCACGGCCGCCGTGCTCGCAATCGTCCCCGCCGAACGCTCCGGCACCGCCGCGTCGACGATCAACACGAGCCGCGAGCTCGGCGGCGTGCTCGGCGTCGCCGTGCTCGGCGCGATCGTGAACGCGGAGCTGAACGCGTCGTTGACACGCAAGCTGAAGGAGATCGGCATCCCGGACTCGTTCCGCGGCTTCGTGATCAACGCGGTGACGCACGGCGGCGTGCCGGCCAATCCTCAAGCAGCCGTGAAGCAGAACCCTGCGGCGGCCGGCAACGAAGCGGTCGTCTCGAAGGTGATCGGCGCAGCAGAGAGCGCGTTCGGTTCGGGCCTGCACGCGTGCATGCTGATCGCCGCGCTGGTGCTGCTCGCGTGCGGCGCGATCGCCTTGGTCGCAACCGGCCGCCCGGCAGCAACGTCCGGCTAGTCGCCCATACTCGAACGCGATGGGGAGTCTCGCGACTCCGTTTGTCGTGCTCGTCTTCCTCGCGGGGGCGGTGGCGACTTGGGGCGCTGGGAACCTGCTTTCCAAGACGACGGATGCGCTCGACGTTCGGCTCGGGCTCGGTGAAGAGCTCGGGGGATTGCTCCTGCTCGCGATCGCCGGGAGCCTGCCGGAGCTTGCGATCACCATCTCCGCCGCCTCGTCGGGACACCTCGGTCTCGCGGCCGGCAACCTGATCGGCGGCATCGCGATGCAGACGATGGTGCTCGTCATCTGCGACTTCGCGTCGGGCCGCGAGCGCCCGCTCACGTTCCTCGTCGGCGCGCTGACACCGGTGCTCGAAGCGCTGCTCGTGATGATCGTCGTCTCCGGCGTGTTGATGGGCGCGCTACTTCGGCCGTCGCTCGCGATCGGCGGCGTCGTCAGCCCTGCGTCGCTCGCGATCGTCGTCGTGTGGACGGTCGGTCTCTACGTGATCAACAAGGCCCGTAAGAAACCCCACTGGCAGATCGAGATGACGGGCTCGCAGCGAGGGCGCAAGAACCACCGCGAGGCGATGCCCAACCAACAACACCCTTATGCCGGCTCGTCCACCGCGCGCGTCGCCTGTCTCTTCGGTGCCGCGTGTGCCGTCACGCTCGTCGCCGGCGTCTTCCTCGAGACGAGCGGCAACTCGCTGGCGAACAAGGCGGGCATCAACGGCGTCATCTTCGGCGCCACGATCCTCGCGCTCGCAACCGCGCTCCCCGAGATCAGCTCCGGCGTCGCCGCGGTGAAGCTCGGCGACAACGCGCTTGCGATCGGCGACATCTTCGGCGGCAATGCGTTCCAGGTGTGCCTCTTCCTGCTCGCCGACATCGTCGCGATGAAGCCGGTGCTGCCGTCGGCCGGCGACACCAACGCCTGGCTCGCGTCGCTCGGCGTCGCGCTCACCGCGATTTACGGTTTCGGCGTGATCAGCAGGCCGCTGCGCACGCGCTTCAGTCTCGGGCCGGACTCGATCCTCGCGGTCGTGGTCTTCGGGCTCGGCGTCGGCGGCCTGTTCGTCCTCAGATAAGACTGCGGTATGAACATTCGCTGGTACGGCCAAAGCGCGTTCCTGCTGCGCGGCAAAGAGCAGTCAGTCTTCATCGATCCGTTCGGCAAGTTCGAATGGACAGGAACGGAGTGGAACTACCCGCCCGTCGCAGACGTGACGGCGGATCTCCTGCTCGTCACGCACGACCACCGCGACCACAACGCCATCGAAGTTGTCGACGGCGACCCCGTCATCATCACGAAGGCGGGCACGCACGAGTCACCGGTGGGAGAAGTCGTCGGCGTGTCGTCTGAGCACGACGCTGTCGCCGGCACCCAGCGCGGCGCGAACGTGATCTTTCGCTTCGCGCTCGACGGCATCACGTTTGCGCACTTCGGCGACTTCGGCCAGCCCGCCCTCCGTTCGGAGCAGCGCGAAGCACTCGGCGACGTCGACGTTGTCTTCTTCCCGGCGGGCGGCGGGCCGACCACGGCCGTCGAGGACGGGGCGGCGCTGCTGCGCGAGCTCGCGCCGCGGGTGGTCGTCCCGATGCACTACCGCACGCCGCTGATCGGGTTCCTCGACCCCGTCGAGCCGTTCCTCGAAGCCCTTGGCTGGCCGGTCGAAGAGTCCGGGGCCGAGGCCGAAATCACTGTGAGCGAGCCAAAGGTGGTAAAGTTAACGTTGACGTAAGGTGAAAGCTCTGGACTACAAGTGGGTGGCGCTCAGCAATACGACGCTGGGAATGCTGATGGCGACGATCAACGCGTCGATCCTGCTGATCGCGCTGCCGGACATCTTCCGCGGCATCCACATCGACCCGCTCGCGCCCGGCAACACCAGCTATCTGCTCTGGCTGATTCTCGGCTTCATGGTCGTGATGGCCGTGCTGCTCGTCAGCCTCGGCCGGCTCGGCGACATCTACGGCCGCGTGCGCATGTTCAACCTCGGCTTTGCCGTGTTCACGGTGTTCTCGATTCTCCTCTCCGTCACGTGGATGCAAGGCAGCGCCGCCGCGATCTGGCTGATCGTGATGCGAGTCGGGCAGGGCGTCGGCGGCGCTCTCGTGTTCGCGAACTCGAACGCGATCCTCACCGACGCGTTCCCGGCGAATCAGCGCGGCTTTGCGCTCGGTGTGAATTCGATCGCGGCGATCGCGGGCTCGTTCCTCGGGCTCGTGCTCGGCGGCGTGCTCGCGCCGATCTCGTGGCGGCTGGTGTTCCTCGTGTCGGTCCCGGTCGGCGTCTTCGCAACAGTCTGGGCGTATAGGTCTCTGAAAGAAACAGCCGAGCGCCGCCCCGCGAAGATCGACTGGTGGGGAAACTCGACGTTCGCGCTCGGGCTTGTCGGCGTGATGATCGGCATCACGTACGGCATCCAGCCGTACGGTGGTCACGACATGGGTTGGACGAACCCGTTCGTACTCTCGACATTGTTCGGCGGTCTCGCGCTGCTCGGCGTGTTCTGCTGGGTGGAATTGCACGTCGCCGAGCCGATGTTCCATCTCGAGTTGTTCCGCATCCGCGCGTTCGCTGCCGGCAATCTCGCGATGTTGCTCGCGGCGATGGGCCGCGGCGGCCTGCAGTTCATCCTGATCATCTGGCTGCAGGGAATCTGGCTGCCCGAGCACGGCTACTCCTTTGCGCAGACGCCTTTGTGGGCCGGCATCTACATGCTGCCGCTGATTGCCGGCTTCCTCGTTGCCGGTCCCGCGTCTGGCTGGCTCTCCGATCGTTTCGGCGCACGAGGGTTCGCGACCGGCGGGATGCTGATCGCGGCCGCGTCGTTCGGGATGTTGATCGTGCTGCCCGTGAACTTCTCGTACATCTGGTTCGCGCTGATCCTCGTGGTGCAAGGCGTCGGCATGGGTTTGTTCGCGCCGCCGAATAACGCCGCCGTCATGAACTCGCTGCCGCCGGCGCAGCGCGGCGCCGGTGCGGGCATGCTCGCGACGTTCCAGAACTCTGCGAGCGTGCTGTCGATCGGCGTCTTCTTCACGCTGATGATCGTCGGACTCGCCTCGGTACTGCCGCACACGCTGCAGTCAGGTCTTGTCGCGCACGGTGTGCCGAATTCGGACGCAATGCGCATCGCGCATCTGCCGCCGGTCGCCACGCTCTTCGCGTCGCTGCTCGGCTACAACCCGATGGCGACGCTGCTGGGGCCGCACGTCCTCAACTCGCTGCCGCCGGGCCAGAGCTCCGCGCTGACAGGCCGCGAGTTTTTCCCGCACCTGATCTCGTCGCCGTTCCATACTGCGCTCGTGTACGCGTTCGTGTTCGCGATCGTCGCATGTCTCGTCGCCGCCGTTGCGTCGTTGCTCCGCGGCGGCAAGTACCACTACGAGCCCGTCGTGATGGACCCGCTCACGCTCGAGGAGGCCGCGTGACGGCGCCCGCGCGTGAGTTGCGGATCGGCGAAGTAGCCGAGCGCCTCGGCGTGACGACACGCACGATCCGCTACTACGAGGAGCGAGGACTGCTCGGCGGCGACACGACGCGTGCGAAAGGCTCGCACCGCCACTACGACGAGGCCGACGTCGTCCGGTTGCAAGAGCTGATTCGGCTTCGCGACCTGTTGGGCCTTTCGCTCGACGAGCTGATCGAGCTGGCCGAGAACGAGGAAGCACGCGCCGTGCTGCGGGATCAATGGCACGAGTCGACGACCGACGCAGAGCGCCTCCGTATCGTCGAGGCCGCCATGCCACTCGTCGAACGCCAGCTGGAGCTCGTGCGCGCGCGCCAGGAGACGCTTGCGGAATTCGCGGGCGAGCTCGAGTCGAAGCTCGCGCAGATCCGGCAGCGCGAGCGCGACCTGCGCTAGCGTCGCGGCCCGTGAGGGTCGTCGTCGTCACCACCTCCTGGCCACGCTCAGCCGATGACTTCGCCGGCCGGTTCGTCGCCGATGCCGTCGAGCATCTGCGGGCGCGTGGCGTCGACGTCGATGTCGTAGCGCCGGGTGTGTATCGCGACTTCGGCCTTGCCTACGGCGCCGGTGTTGCCGCGAACGTCCGCCGGAAGCCCTGGGCGGTACCCGCGATGCTGCTTTCCATGTTGCGCGCGACGCGCGCGGCACAAGGAGACGTCGTGCACGCGCACTGGCTGCTGACGACCGTCGTCGCGCGCTTCGCCGGGAAACCGTTCGTCGTGACGCTGCACGGCTCGGGGACGGCCGGCCGCTTCTCCGACGTTGAGCTAGCCCGCCGCTATCCACGTTTCGTGCGCGCGCTGCTTCGTCGCGCACGCGCGGTCATCTGCGTGTCGGAGACGGTCGCGTCGGCGGTGCGCGCCGCGGGCGTCGCGAACGTCGTTGTGATTCCGAACGGCGTCTCGATTCCCGAAGCGCCCGGGCCGCCGGCCGAGCCGCCGGAAGTGCTGTATCTCGGCCGTCTGTCGCCGGAGAAGAACATCGACACGCTGGTCGAGGCGGTCGGCGACCTGAACCTGGTCGTAGCCGGCGACGGGCCGCTGCGCTCGCTTGTCCCGAACGGGCTCGGCGCGGTATCGCACGAGGAGGCGGGTCGTCTGCTCGAGCGTGCGGCGGTGCTCGTCGCTCCGTGCGAGCGCGAAGGTTTCGGTCTCGCAGCAGCCGAGGCGATGGCGTACGGGCGGCCGGTCGTCGCCGCCGCAGGCGGCGGCCTGCTCGAGCTCGTCGACGAACAGACCGGCATCCTCGTCGAGCCGCGGAATGCTCAAGCAATGCGGGCCGCAGTGGAGTCGTTGCTCGCTGACCCGGAGTTGCGCACGCGACTCGGCGTGGCAGGACGAGCACGCGCACAGGAGCGCTTCGGCTGGGACACCGTGATCGACAAGACTCTCGAGGCGTATGGATGAGACTCGGCCTGATCAAGACGGGCGCGAGCGCCGAGTACGACGACGAGTTCATGGAGGCGATGGCCTCCGAGTACGAACGCATGACGCCGTGGACGCGCATGCGGCTCGAGAACGTCCGCCTGCTCGTCGACCCGCAGCCGGGAGACCGTGTGCTCGACGTCGGGAGCGCGGCGGGAGCGATCGTGCACTACCTCTCGACGTTCGGCTGCGATCCGGTCGGCGTCGACCTCTCCGAGCTTGGCGTGCAGAAGGCGCACGAGCGATTTCCGGGCTTGCGCTTCGAAGTCGGCGATGCCGCGCGGTTGCCGTTCGAAGATGCGAGCTTCGACAAGGTCGTCGCTGCCGACGTGACGGAGCATCTCGACGACGCGACGCTGCGCGGGATGCTCGCGGAGTCGCAGCGTGTGCTCGTGCCGGGCGGCACGCTGTCGATCCACACGCCGAATCCCAAGCACGTGATCGAGCGAATGAAGGCGCACGACTTCCTGCTCAAGCAGAACCCGACGCACATCGGTCTGCGCACAGGTCGCGAGCTGCGCGACGAGCTCGAGCGCGCGGGCTTCACGATCGAGCTCGACCTGAAGCGACCGAGCTTCTACCCCGGGCTGCACACGCTCGACCGCCTCACGGGCTCGAGCTACCGCATTTGCCTACGCGCTAGGTCGGCCCGGTAGCGCGCGCCAGGGCCACAGCGGCGGGCGCGCCGCCGTACCACGCCTCGCCGTGACCGAAGAGCAGCGTCGGCGCATCGAGGTGCTCGAGTGAGTCGAGTGACGCGAGCATCTGAGCCGACGACTTGCTCAGCCCTGCTGGGATCAGCTGCGGCCCGCGCTTGCCGGTGAGCGGGTTCCACGTGCAGAGCAGGTCGCCGAGCAGCAGCGTGCCGTCCTCGAGCTGGAGCACCGAGTGCCCCTCGGTGTGACCGGGTGTGTGGATGATGCGCGGCCGGCCGGGGATGTCGAGCTGCTCACCGTCCGTGAACGTCGTCACCTCGGCGATCGGATTCAGCTTCGATCCGCCGTGCCGCGCGAAGCGCGACTTGAGACGCCACGCCGTCGGGTAACGCCAGTACGACAACAGCGACCGCTCGCCGGTGATCGGTTCCGGATCGAGGGCGAGCTCGCGATCCGCTTCGTGCACGTACACACGCGCGCCGTGCTGTCGCAGTCGCTCGGCCACGCCCACATGGTCGGAGTGCGGATGCGTGAGCACGACGGCTTCGACTGCTTCAGGGCGAATCCCGTTCTGCTCGAGCTGCGGCCAGAACGCCGGGAGCCCTGCATCGAGGACCGTCCAGCGGCCGCCCTCTTCGACGGCGAAGAAGTTGACGATCGAGTTCCCGAGCCTCGTGGGGTCTGACGCAGCGTTACGCACCGCGAACAGTTTGCTCATACGCAGCGGGAAGACGCAGGTGAACCCGATCGAAGGAGGATGCATGGGCAAGAGAGCCATGTTGATGCTCGCCGTTGCGGGCGTCGCGCTGATCGCGGTGGCCTCGGCCGCCGGCACGACGAAGCACGGCAAGCCGTCGGGTACCGGTGTTGTCGCGCTGGTGTCCGACCTCACGAACAGCTCGACCACCGATGACGCGAGCTCGTTGTCATACAACCTGCCCGCCGGCACGACGTTCGCGAATCTCACGCAGCTGTCGACGCAGTTCGACCCGATCGCCGGCGGTTGCGGCGGCGGTTCGCCGCGCTTCACGTTGCATCTCGCGAGCGGCAAGAACGTGTTCGTCTATCTCGGCCCGTCGCCGAACTTCGCCGGTTGCGCGCTGAACACGTGGCAGTCGTCCGGCAACCTGATCGGCAACAACGACACGGGGCGTTATGACACGTCGCAGGTGCAGTCAGGCACCCAGGTGAGCACCTATAACGCTGCGCTCGCGCTCGTCGGATCGCAGGACGTGACGAGCATCGACCTGACGGTCGACTCGGGCTGGTTCTTCAATCCGAAGGTCCAGTCGGTGCTCGTGCGTGACGTCCAGATCAACAACCAGACGTTCGTCACCGGCAATGGCGGCATGAACCCTGCCCAGCTGTGCCGCGCTGAGCTGAAGTCCCTCGGCGCCACTGCCTTCGCGCAGAAGTGGGGCAAGAACCACAACCTGAAGAACGCGTTCGGCAAGTGCGTCTCCACCACGGCGCATTCGCCGCGCTAGGACTCTGACGGCCCGCGAGGTAGATTCGCTTGCATGCGGATCTACTTCGCGGCGCCACTCTTTACGCCCTACGAGCGTGACTTCATCGACGACTGCACCCGGCGGCTGCGGGCGGAGGGGCACGTCGTGTTCGTGCCGCATGAGGAGACGATCGACGCCGACGACCGCTCGCCCGACGCCATCTTCGCGAAGGATCGCAGCGGCATCGAGCAGGCGGACGCGATGCTGGCGATCCTCGACGGGCTGCTCGTCGACGACGGCACGGCCTGCGAGATCGGGATCTTCCATGCCCTGATGCAAACGGAGCCCTGGCGCAAAGGCATCGTCGGCCTGCTCACCGACCTGCGCTCCTTGCGCACCGGCCAGCGGCTGAACCTGTTCGTCGAGGGTTGCATCAATGCGTCCGGCGGCTCGATCGTCGGGACGGTCGACGAGGCTCTCGCCGCGCTCCGCGCCCTCTAGTAGGTTCCGCGCATGACCAATCTCATCGAGCGGCTCGACGCCGAACGCGAGCGCCACCACACCCTCCGCCACCCGTTCTATCTCCAGTGGTCGGCAGGCGAGCTCACGCGTGAGCAACTCGCCGTCTACGCAGGGCAGTACCGCCACGCAGTCGTCGCGCTCGCCGAGCTCGCTGCGCGTGACGGCGACGCGGAGCATGCGCGCGAAGAGGCAGCGCATATCGAGCTTTGGGACGAGTTCGTCGACGGTATCGGCGGCACGCGCGACGAGCCGACGACCGAGACGCAGGCCTTCGTCGATGCGCTCCGCGCGGCGGAGTCACCAGCCCAAGTGAACGCCGTCCTGTACGCGATCGAGTCGATGCAGCCGGCCGTGTCGCAGTCGAAGCTCGACGGGCTGCGCACGCACTACGGCTTCGCCGGCGATGACCCCGCGACGGCGTACTTCCGCGTTCATTCGACGCTCGACGACGAGCACGCGCGTCAGGCGGCGGAACGTCTCAGTGTTTTTGAAAACAGTGGGGCGGATGCGACCGGTGCGGCGGAGTGCGCGACGGCTGCGCTCCGCGCGAACTTGGAGCTGCTCACCGGTGTCGAGCAGCTGATCGCTTAGAGAATTCTCGTCCCCGTCGCCTTGAACGACGCGTAGGCGTCCTGCCCGGGGCGTAGGCCGAGCCGTGCCACCGACTCGGCGGTGACCTCGGCACTTACCGGGCCGAGCGTCACACGCACGCGCGCGCCGAGCTCCACGACGCTGCGGATCGGCGCGTGGATGACGTTGAGCGCGGAGTCGTGCGGCGGGCTCGTCGCGACCGTGATCTCCCACGGGTAGACCGCGACAGCGACTTCGCCGCGCGCGCTGTCGGCGGTAGCGATGGTCGTGCCGTCGGCGAGCTGCACGCGCGTCGATCCATTCAGCGACGGCGCTGCCCAGCCGGCGAGCACGTTGGCGCCGGTGAATGAGGCAACGAACGCGTCGGCCGGCGCGGCGACGAGCTCGGAGGGCGTGCCGAGCTGACGCAGCTTTCCCTCCACGAGCACGCCGACCTGCGATGCGAGCGCCGCCGCGTCCTCGAAATCGTGCGTGACGAGCAGCACCGGGATGTCGAGCGTGCCGAGAAGCTCGTGCAGCTCGCCGCGCACCTGTGTGCGCGTGTGCGCGTCGAGGGCGGCGAGCGGCTCGTCGAGCAGCAGCACGTCTGGCTTTCTCGCGAGCGCGCGTGCGAGCGCGACGCGCTGGCGTTCACCGCCCGACAGTTTGGCTGGGCGCTCGTTCGCCAGGTGCGCGATGCCGAGCCTTTGGAGCAAGTCGCGCGCGTCGCCGCCGTACTCGACGTTCTGGCGGACGGTCATGTGCGGGAAGAGCGCGTAGTCCTGGAACACGAGCCCGGTGGCGCGCTGTTCAGGCAGGAGGCTCGTCCAGTCGGCCGAGTCGACGGCGATGCGACCCGCCGCGATGCGCCGAAGTCCGGCGACCGCATGCAGCACCGAGGTCTTCCCTGCACCCGAGGGTCCGACCAGCGCGACCGTGCCGCGCACTTCGAGCGTCAGTTCGAGTGTGAAAGACCGAAGAGGGAGGGTGACGTTGTCGAGGTGGAGCGTTGCCATGTGAGCCCGATCCTGAGCGCGAGTAGGAGGAGGACGCTGACGAGCACGAGCACGCCGCTCATCGCGAGCGTGGCGGAGAAGTTCTGGTCGAACTCGGCGTAGATCGCGAGCGGGATGGTTTGCGTGACGCGCTGCAGGCTGCCGGCGAACATGATCGTCGCGCCGAACTCGCCGAGCCCGCGCGCGAACGACAGGGCGAGACCGGCGATCAGGCCGCCGCGCGCGAGCGGCAGCACGACGCGGAAGAACGTGCGCACAGGTCCCGCGCCGAGCGTGCGCGACGCGGCGGCGAGGTTCGGGTCGGTTGCCTCGAAGGCAGCGATCGCTTGGCGCACGTAGAGCGGGCTTGCGACATAGGCGACGGCAATCGTCACCGCTGTTTGCGTGAAGGGCAGCGTCACGCCGAGCGTGTGCAGGCTCGAGCCGAGCAGGCCGAAGCGGCCGAACGCTGCCAGCAGGCCGATGCCGGCGACCGCGGGCGGCAGCACGAGCGGCAGTTCGACGAGCGTCACTGCGAGTGCGTGCCCAGGGAAGCGGCGGCTTGCGAGCAGGTACGCGGCGGGCGTCCCGAAGAGAATGATCAGCACCTGTGCGATGACGCTCGTCTTGACACTGACGATGAAGGCGTCGCGCACGACCGGGTTCGACAACTGATGGACGAGATGCGCAGGCGACGTGTGCGCGAAGATCGCGACGATCGGCAGCAGTAGAAACGCGAGCGCGACAAGGCTCGCGGCTCCGACCGCAAGCGCAGCGAGATGGCGATTCACGGGAGTGAGAGGAAACCCGCTGCGCGGAGCTTTGCTTGTGCGCTCGAGCGGAGTAGCCCGTGCACGAATGCCTGCGCAGTCGAGCGGTGGTGGGTCGTCGCTACGACGCAGGCCGCGTAGCGGACGTTCGGCTGCGCGCGTGCGGGCAGCGTGATCACGGTGACCTTTCCTGCGACGGTCTTCGCATCGGTGGAATAGACGAACCCGGCGTCAGCTTCGCCGAGCGCGACCTTCGACAACACCGAACGCACGTCGGTCTCGCGGCTGACGATGTTCTTCGTGACGGCACCGAGTAGGTGAAGCGTGCGCAGGACTTTCGTCGTGTAGTTCCCCACGGGGACGCCGGTTGCGGCGACGTCGATCTTCACGCCGCGCCGTGTGAGATCGGTGACGGAGCGGATGTGGCCGGGGTTCGAGCGTGGGACGACGATGACGACTGCGTTGCGGGTGAAGACGACCGGTGTCCCGCACGCGCCTTTCGCATGCAGTTGCGCGGGGAGCTTCGTGTCGGCGGAGGCGAAGACGTCGGCCGGCGCGCCCTGCTCGATCTGCGCGGCGAGCATGTTCGAGCCGCCGAACGAGTAGCTGGGGCTCGAGGCGATCTTCGGAAAGACGTTCGTCAGCGATGCGGCTGCGAAGACAGTCAGGTGCACGGCCGCGAGGAACCCCATCACCGTTGCACCATCACGTTGGTCGACTTGACGACCGCCGCGGCACGCATCCCCGGCTTGAGGCCGAGTTCGTCGACGGCATCTCGCGTCACCAGGGCTACGACGCGGAGCGGGTCGTTGACGACGATCTCGACCTGCGCCATCAAGCCGTCGACCTCGACGCTTGTCACGGTCCCGTTGAAGTAGTTGCGTGCGCTGAGGTACGTGCCAACTTCGTCTCCGCGTACGCGATCAATCTCTTTGGCAGTGACGACGCGACGGTTTCTCGCATCGCGCTTGGTCTTGATGCGACCTTCTCTATCCCAGCGTCGCAGCGTGTCGACGCTGATCCCGAGGGCGGTCGCCGCCTCTGTCGCCGTAAACGTCTCCTCTGCCACCTCGCGATCCTACCTATGCACGTGCATAGGTAGCGGGGTCAGGCCCGGGTCTGACCCCCGAACCTCGCTAGCCGCCCGAGATCGCGGCGATGACGTCGACGCGCGAGCGATCGTCGAGCGGCGACGAGAGATCGCCGCGCGTGCGATCGACGTACACGTTGATGTGCGGACGAAGCAGCGGGCCCGGCTCGCACAAACGGTCGCGCAAGCCGGGCCACTGCTCGTTCAGCTTGTCGATGGCCTCCCCGACCGTCGCCGCATCCACGTCGAGCCGGCGCGGGAGGCCGGCGAACAGCGGGAGCAGCGTGGTGGGGAGATGAAGATCAGCCATCAGTCGATGATCGCAACGTCCACGGAAGAGATCGGCGGCAGGTAGTTCGCGATCTCGTTCCACGAATCGCCTTCGTCGTTCGATGCGAACACCTGACCGGTGCTCGTGCCGAAGTACACGCCGGGCGTGTCATACGTGTCCGCCACCATGCCCTGGCGCAGCACGCCGACGTACGCCTCGCTCTTCGGCAGCCCGTTGTCGAGCCGCTGCCAGCTCGAGCCTGCGTCGCGCGTGCGCCAAACCGACGCGTGGCCGTCCGGCATCGTGCGGCTGTGCTGCGGGTCGAGCGGGATGACGTAGAACGTCTCCCGGTCGTGCGGATGCGCCGCCGCCGCGAAGCCGAACTCCGTCGGCAAGCCTTCCGTGATCTCCGTCCACGAATGGCCGCCGTCGTCGCTGCGATGCATGCCGACGTGGTTCTGCTGATACATGCGCTGCGGATCTGCAAGCGAACGCACCGGCTTGTGCACGCAGAAGCCGACCTCTTCGTGCTCACGCGGCCAATCCGCGCGCAGGCCGCGGTTGCGCGGCGTCCACGACGAGCCGCCGTCCGCCGTCTCGAACATGCCGATGCCCTGCACCACGGCCCAGAAGCGCGCGTCGTCCTCGTCGTCGAGGATGAACCCTGAGATGCCGAGATGGCCGGGCGGCTGGCTCTCCGGGTCATCCCACATCTCGCTCCCAGGCTGCCCTTCGAGGGTGGACAAAAGAGAAAACGTGTCGCCGCCGTTCGTGCTCGTGAAGATGCCCGGCATCTCGACGCCGACCAGCACGCGCCCATTGCGGGCTGCAAGCGTCGACACCTTCGACATCTTCTTGTCGCTCGACTCGTCGTACGCGAGCCCCTCGCTCGAGTGCGTCCACGTCTCGCCGAGATCGGTCGTGCGCCACACCGCCGAGCCGTGCCATTCACTCGCGGCCGCCGCATAGATCGCGCCGGTCACCGCATCGCGAACCACGTGATAGACAGGCCAGCCTTCGCAGTACGGGCCGCGCAGCTTCCAGTCGCGCCGATCGGCGTCGCTTTCGAGCAGGAAAGCTCCCTTGCGCGTTCCGAGCATCAGAATCGTCCGTGCCAACGCTCCTCCTCCGGTCGATGGTCTGATCCTAAAGACGACGCTGGCGCCGAAAAATCAGCGGTGCGTCTACGCTTCGGGCCGTTCGATGAGTTGGAGCGGGACACGCGGCCGGCTTCTGGTGTTCGGGGGGACGGCTCTCGGGGGGCTTTTGGGCCTGACTGGCCGTGCGCGCGGAGCACTTGGGCTGCTCGGTGCGATGCAGGTCGGGAACGGCGGCCGGCCGTTCGCGGGCGACACTTCGAACCTCGCAACGCTCGGCCCGACCCGGCCGACAGCGCGCGTCCACTTCACGCTCGGTCGCCGCTCGCGCGTGACGCTGGACGTCCTCGTGACCGGCCAGGGCGTCGCCTCCGAGCAACCGGCCGCCGGTGCACAGTCGGCGATCGGTGAGCAAGTCGTGGAGCTCGGCCCAGGCTCGCATCAGCTCAACTGGACGCCAGCGCCGACACTTCCCGCCCGGACCTACATCCTCAGGCTGACAGCACAGAGCGGCGTCCATGTCGCCCGCGACCACGTCGTCGCGCGGGTGCTCGGCGTCGACGCCGCGTTTGCGTCGCGCAGCGCGCGCCCGACCGACGCTCTACCACTTGTCGTCGCGACCGACGCGCAGTCGCTGACGGTGCAGATGCTGCGCAGCGGGCCGGAGTCGATCCCGACGTACGTGAACAACGTGATCAACGGCGTCCCGGTCGGCGACCCGATGACCGTCGACTGGACTCCAAACCCGAGCGCGCCCGCGCCGATCCCGATCTCGATCCCGAGCGACTGGCAGTCGGGCATGTACGCGGCACAGATCACCGCCGACGACGGCCGCGTCGGCTACGCGCCGCTCGTCATCCGGCCGCTGAACCCGATCGCCCGCGTGGCGGTGATGGTCCCCACCACCACGTGGGGCGCCTACAACTTCTTCGACGCAGACGGCGACGGCTGGGGCGACACCTGGTACGCGCGCTGGAAGACGAACCACGCAGACCTGACGCGCCCGAACTCGACGCGCGGCGTGCCGTACCGCTACCGCAGCTACGACCTTGCCTTCTACCAATGGCTTGCGCGGAACGGCATCGCCGTCGACATGTACGCCGACGAGGACATCGAGCGGTTCGCGACGCCGCACGACCTGCGTACGGCGTACGACCTCATCGTGTTTCCGGGTCACACGGAGTACGTGACGTCGCGGATGTACACGACGATCGAAGCGTTCCGCGACCTGGGTGGCAACTTGCTCTTCATGTCGGCGAACAATTTCTTTCGTCGCGTCGATCGGCCCGAGAGCATGCTCACGCTCATCAAAGAGTGGCGTGAGCTCGGCCGCCCCGAAGCTGCGCTCTGCGGTGTGCAGTACGTCGCGAGCGATCGCGGGCAGCGCCGCGCGCCGTTCACGGTGGTCGGCGCCGACACGGCGCCGTGGGCATTCGCCGGGACGGGGATGCAGAACGGAAGCCAGTTCGGAATCTACGGCATCGAGATCGACGCGCGCGCGAAGTCGTCACCCAGCACGGTCCAGGTGCTCTGCAACATCCCGGACCTCTTCGGCCCGGGGCGAACTGCCGAGATGACGTACTACGAGCATTGGAGCGGCGCGCGCGTGTTCAGCGCCGGGGTCCTTGACTTCGGCGGCAAGATCCTTCTGTGGCCGGGCGCGCGGAAGCTCTTCGAGAACGTGTGGCAACGGCTGACGTGATTCGCGTCGCCGTCGCCGGGTCGACCGGATGGACGGGGAGCGCGATCGCCGAAGCTGTGCAGGCTGCGGACGACCTCGAGCTGGTAGCCGGCATCTCGCGCTCCGGGGCGTATCCGAATGTCGCGGCTGCGCTCGACGCTGCCGACGCCGACGTGCTCGTCGACTACACGCATGCCGACGCCGTGAAGGCGAATGTGCTGGCCGCGCTCGAGCGCGGTGTGAACGTCGTGATCGGATCGAGCGGGCTTTCCGCCGGCGACTTCGCGGAGATTGACGCGCGGGCACGTGAGCGCAGCGTCGGCGTGATCGCGGCCGGCAACTTCTCGCTGTCGGCGGCGTTTGTGTTGCGCTTCGCGACCGAAGCAGCGAAGCACTTCGACCGATGGGAGGTCGTCGACTACGCGAAGGACACGAAGCCGGACGCGCCGAGTGGCACGGCACGCGAGCTCGCCGAGCGCCTCGGCGACGCCGACTGGACGCGCGTGCACTCGGTGCGCCTGCCGGGGTTTGTCGTTTCGACCGAGGTGATCTTCGCGATCGAGGGCGAGCGGCTGACGCTGCGCCACGACCCCGGCACGACGCCCGCGCCGTATGTGGACGGAACCCTGCTCGCCGTTCGATCGGTGCTTGGGCGGTTTGGGTTGACGCGGGGCCTGGACACACTGCTCTAGGTGATCGCGCAGCACCCAGCACCGTTCGCCAGCTGGGCCTCGCCCGTTGGTGCCAAGGAGCAGGCCGCGATCGTGGCCGCCGGCGAGTGGCACTCCGGCTGTCCCGTGGCGTTCTCCGGCCTTCGCATCCTGCATGTGACCTATTACGGCTTTGACGGCCGCGCGCATCCGGGCCAGCTTGTCGTGAACCGGTCGGCTGTCCGCCCGCTGATCGTCGTGTTCCGCAAGCTGTACGCGGCGCGCTTCCCGATTCGCCACATGCGCTTCTCAGACGAGTACGGGCCGGTGAAAGGACGTCCGAGAGACGGCGACATCACCGCGTCGATGGAGTGCAGGCAGGCGGTGCCGTCACCGTGCTCGGGCGGGACCGGCACCGGCCACTGGTCGGAGCACGCCTACGGGGAAGCGGTCGACCTCAACCCTGTCGAGAACCCCTATGTGGGTTGCGGGATGACGCGCGACAAGACCGCGCTCAGCTTCGTGAAGCGCACGCCGCTGCGCAAAGGAATGGTGACGAACTTCGTGCTCGACACGTTCGTCTCAGTCGGCTGGGGCTGGGGCGGTTCTTGGTACGGCAACACCAAGGACTACATGCACTTCTCGGCCACCGGCCATTAGCCAAGCTCGAAAGCGAGCTCGTCGACGTAGCACCACGACCAATCTTCGCCCGGTTCGGCCGAGCGGATGATCGGATGCGTCGTCTCGTGGAAGTGCGCGGTCGCGTGGCGGTTCGGCGAGTTGTCGCAGCAGCCGATGTGCCCGCAGGTCTGGCACATCCGCAGATGCACCCACGTGCCGCCGATCTTCAGGCAGTCCTCGCAACCCTCGATCTCCGCCGGCAGCTCGGCCAATTCGATCTGGTCGAGGTGCGTGCAGCTCATCGCGCCAGGATACGTAGCACGGCATTCGTGCCGTCGCCGCCGAGCACGTAAATCGCGTGTCCGATCGTCACGGCAGCCGCGTTCTGCACCGACGACGCAAGATGTCCGGCGACGCGCACGCCGCCGCGCGGTGAAATGCGGAGGATCGAGCTGCCGATCAGGTAGAGCGAACCGTTGAGCGCAGCGAGCGGTTCGTGCGCCACAGGTGACGGCAGGGTCGCGACGCGGCGCACGTGGCGCGTGCGCGGATCGAAGGAGTACACGGCATTGCTGTCGCCCGTCGTCGTCACACCGCCTGCGATGTAGAGCTTCCCGTTCAGCGCTGCGACGCCGGCATAGCGCAGGCCGACCGGCAGCCGTGCGACGAGCTTCGGCGTGCTGCCGCGGAATGCGAGGATCCCCGTCGCGTACTTCGCGCCGGTGTAGCCGCCGGCGATGTAGGCGGTGTTGCCGATCGTTGCGGCGCCGAGGTCGGAGAGTGGTTCGCCGAGTGAGCCGACGCGTCGCGCGCGTCCTGCAGCGGAGATGCGCACGACCGCGTCGCTCGACGTCGCCTGTCCGCCCCCGAGCAGGTAGATGCTCGTTCCGAGCGCGACGGCGGCGTCATCGTGCGTCGCAATCGGCAGCGAGCTGACGCTGACCAGATGCGACGGCGGCCCGGCGAGGATCTGCGTCGAGGAGCTCCCGCCGACGAGGCCGCCGAGCGCCATGATGCGGTTGCCAACCACGACCGCTGCGATGCGCGACGTCGCTTGCGGCAGCGTGCCGACGCGCGTGATCTGCAGCGCCGACTCTGCTGCCTTCTTCGCTGGGAGCGCGCCGTGCGCGAGCGTCGCGGCCGGCAGCAGGTCGATGCCGTCGGGCTTGTCGAGGTAGCCGATCGCGGCGGACGGAACGCCGCTATGCCCGTACTGCCAGACGATGCGCTTCGTCTTCGGGTCGATGACGATCACGCGATGGTTGTAGTCGTCGTTCGCGGCGATCATCCCGTTCGGCCAGCGCACCGCGAGCGACGGCTTGTTGAGCATGTCCGGCCCGCTCAGAGCTCCAAAAGACCAAGTAACTCGGCCAAAGCGTGTCAGCTCGACGATCTTCCCGGGCGACTCGAACGACGCGACGAGAATCTCCCCGTTCGGGAGCAGCTGTGCGTCGGAGGGATACGAGACCGGCGAGCGCACCGACCACAGCAGCCGGCCGCTTGCGGAGAGGCGGTCGATCCAGCCGCCGATCTCAGTGACGAGCAGCCCGCCGTCGGGCAGAGGCGTGTCGCCGTTCGGGCTCGCGAAGCCGTTCGGCGGGTCGTGCACGCAGCTGCCGCCGAGCACGCGCGCGACCTTGCCGTGCGGGGTGAGCGTCACGATGCGGCAGTTGCGAATGTCGGCCACGGTCGTCTCCCCGTAACGCAAGCGATACGCGTCGTCGGGTGTATTGAGATAGCCCGGGCTCGCGCCCGCCACGCCTGCGTGCCCGTACGACCAGACGATGCGCTGCGGCCGCAGCGAGACCTGCCGCAGCGTGTCGTTGAACTCCTCGTTCGTGATCACCGAGCGCCATCCCGGCGTGAAGAACGCGTCGTCCGGGCCGCGAAGCGCGTCGAAGTGCCACACGATCTTTTTCTGCGGCGATACGAGCAGCAGCCGGTTGTTGTTGCGGTCCGCGATCAGCACGTAGCCGGGAACGGGTCCGTGCGGCACCTTCGGCAGGCGCAACGCGATCCAGGCTGGATCGGTGCGCGGCTTCGGCGGCGGCTTCGCCACCTCCGTCGTCCTCTGAGCGGTCGGCGACGAACCGCAGCTGCTCGCAAACGCGACCGCTACGACGCCGATCGCGATCCGTGCGAGCCAGCGCATGCTCCGAGGCTATGTATGCCTATGTGAAGCGGAGATGAACCCGGAGGGCGCCCACCGAGGTAGACGCCCTCCGCTTCCCCCGGAAGGAGCTGGGCTAGCCGGTTACGGGCAAGTCGTCGCCGGCGCCGGCGCAGTAGCCGACACCGCCGGCGGAGTCGTTGCTCCACAGCGACTGCACGGGGTACTGCTGCCCATCGTTACCGGTGATGGCGTTCACGCCACCGGGCACGACGGAGGGCGGCAGCAGGCCTTCGCTGTAACCGACCCACGCGCACTTGTCGCCGTTCTCGTAAGCGGAGTAGTCGTACCAACCGCCGAGGTTCACGCCGTTGATCACGTCCTCTGCGCCAGGGTCGGTGATCGTCTCCTCGATCTCGTGACCCATCACGATCGTGAAGCCGTCGAGCCGTCCGGCGTAGTAGTCGGTGTTCACGGAGTTCTCGCCGCAGCCTGAACCGGAGTTCAAGACGTACGGCATGTTGGTGAACGAGATGCCAGGCTGGACGCCGGGGTAGTACTGCGGTTGCGTGTAGTCGTGCCACGCGCAGTACCCGGCGCCCGAGTTGAAGCCTGCTTCGTTGTACAGCTGCGGCTGTGCGATCACGAACTGGCTGTTGTCGAGATCGACCACGCCGAAGTGGGCGACCGCGCGCTGCGCTTCCTGCGCGAGCTCGAGGCCGCTCACGTTGTTGTGGATCGGGTTCGTGTTGTCGTACCAGACGCCCCCGAACACGTTCGACGGGTTCTGGATGTTGACGTTCTGGCCGTTGACGGTCTCGTAGTACTGCGTCGAGACGCCGGCCCAGTCGGTGCCGCCCATCGCCTGTACGAACGCAGTCATACGTGCGGCCGCGCCGTCAGGGTCGTACGTCGGCATGCCGGGCGTCGAATGGTCGAACGCGCCTGTCTCGCCCCAGCCCCAGAACACGAGGTAGATCTTCGGCGTCACTTGCACGTGGCCGCCGAAGTACGCCATGTTCACCGGCGCCGGCTCACCGGCGACGGGCGGCCCGGTGGGTGCGCAGCAGATCGGTGGCGGCTGTAGCGCCGATGCCGTCTGGTGGCTTGCATCCGGCATGTAGAGCGGATGGCGGAGCGTGCTTTGGGCGAGCGACGTCGATCCAGTCGCCGAGCCAGCACCGAGCGATGCGGTGGCGACGGCGAGGGCGATCGTTGTGAGTGTCTTCTTGAGCTTCATCACTTTTTCACCGTGTAGGTCGTGGATGCGGGCGACGACGTGTCGAAGCCCTGCGTGGACTCGGCGTAGATCGTGTGCTTGCCGACCGCAGGTGTTGGGATCGCAACGCTCCAGGTGCTTCCACTGACCCGCGCGGGGATCGGCGACGAGAACGTCGGATCGTCGAGGGAGATGCTCACCGACTTGTTGACACTTGCCGTGTAGCTGGGAACGTCGACGTAGGACGCACCGCTCAGCGCGACGAAGCCGCTGTACACGTTCGGCCCGTGGATCGTGACCCGCAGGTCGAGTGCCTGCACGTCGGAGCCATCGAGCGCCATGTTCGGTGAGATCGTGAACGGCACCGGAGTGCTCGTGCCGGTTGGGTCGAGCAGTGCGCTGCCGCTGCCGCTGCCGATTGTCACCGCCTGGCCGCCGATCAACGCCTCCAGCGTGACGTCGACTTCTGCGAGGCCGACCTGTCCACCGCTGAGTGAGACCTGACCGTTGATTGCGTGCGTCCCGTCGAGCGCAAGCGGCATGCCGTCACTCGCCGCGTAGTCGGTGAACGTCGCCTGCGGGGCAGCGTCGCCGACGAGGCCGACCTGGTCGAGGATCAGGCCGCAGCCGTCACCGGCGTCGGTGCCGCTCGTGATGCTCAGGTGCGGGTTGTCGTTTGTCGTGCCGCAGCCGTCTCGCCGCAAATAGAAGCGCGAGGTAGCTGGGGCGGAGTTCGCGAACGACACGGTGCCCGCAACCGCGGTGTACGGGTTGTGATGCTGGGCGAGCGACGAGTTCACCTTCGGCGTCGTGATCGTCACCGAGCTGGTGCTCGCAACGGCGATCCCCGCGGCCGAGCTGGCCGCGAGGATCACAACGAGAAGAGCGATCTTCTTCATGACGATTACCTGGAGACCACGCAGCCGTTGCCGGTCGCGTCGTATGCCTCGTTGCTCCAGAGTGGCTGCACGGCGAATTGGTTGCCGCCGAGCGCGATGTTCTGCGTGTTCGTCCACGCGCACTTGTCGCCGTTCTCACTGCCCTGGACGTCGTTCCAGCCGTCCTGGTCGGACGCGATGTTGTCCGGGTCCGTGACTGCTTCGGCGTATTCGTGGCCGGTGACGATGCTGTAGCCGTCGAAGATGCCGTTGCCGAACGCATCACTCGTCGCGTTGACGTTGTGCATGCCGCAGCCGGTGGTGCCGACACCCGGCCAGTTCTCGTTCAGCCAGGGGATGAATGCGTACTGGATGCGGTCGGGGTTGCCGAGCCCGTCGATCGATGTGGTCTGGGTGTGGTAGCCGCAGTACACCGGCTGTCCCGTCGCGATTGTCGACGGCGGCGTGAGCACGATGTACGTCGCCTGCGGGTTGTAACCGAAGTGCGCGGCGGCACGTTGCGCCTCCGCTGCGATCGGGTCGTCGACGAGATTCTCGGCGAGGCCGAGCCCGATGATGTCGTCGGGTACTGCCGACGGATCGGTCCAGACGCCCTTCAGCTGACCCGTCGGGTTCGTCACGAACCCTGCGCCGCCGACGCACGATGTCGTGCCGGGCAACGCCATGTTGCAGTACTGCGTCTGGATGTTCGCCCAGCCGCTACCGCCGACGTTCTGGAAGAAGGACTTGAGGTATTTCTGGAGCGTCCTGCTCGAATACATCTTCCCGTCTGTGTCTTCGGTGGTGAAACCGTCGGCCCATTGCGGGCCCCACCAGATGAGATAGACGGCCGGGGTGGTCTCGACGCCGATCGCGCCGGACCCGGCGTTGCCGCCGTGGTAGATCAGATCGTTCGCGGTCGAGTCGGCCGCGGTCTGGGCGAGCGGAGTGCCCGCGCCCCAGAAGAAATGCTTCGCATTCGTGAGCCCGTCGGCTTTGGCGCTACGGCCGCCGAGCGCGCCAAATGCGATGAGAAGCGTTATGGCGGCAGTGATCAGTGCCGCAGCGCGAATCCTTGGTTTCATGCGTTTCCTCCTGAGGATGGCACCACTGTGAGTGGTGTCTCCCCGCGCGCGGAGGGATGTAAACCGGCCGGACTGACTGCCGAATCAGTCGGCTAGGCGAGCTGAAGGTGCGACTTGCCGCCGGTGTCGTCGCGCTTGGCCTCGAGCTCGTCGATCGTGAGCCCCGTGCTCCAGACGGACTCGAAGGCGATCTTCAGGATCCGGGCAAGCGCCTTGTGGTCGACGACCACGATCGTCAGCTCGGCCGGCCCGGCGACCGGGTCCTCCATGCCGAACATCACGATCGTCTCGTCGATGATTACCAGCTTCAGCGGAAGCTGCTCGACGAAACGGGCTTCTTCGCCGGCGGCGATGAACACGCGGACGGCGTCGGCGAACGCATCGTCGTCGAGTGCCGAGTACTCGTAGACGCTGCGCGCGCGGTGCTCGCGCAGCAGGGCGAGACCTTCGACGTTGTCCTGGGCCGGCTTGGCGTAGGGCGGCTTGGTGAAGATCAGGATCTCGTCCTGGATGTTCCGCTGGAGCTCGTCGAACCGCTCGTTGATCGCGGCGCTGTCGCGTAGCACTTCGATGTAGTCGAGCGGGTCGCGCTCCTTCTGTCCTGCCGCGAACGCGGGGACGAGCAGCTCGATCATCTCGCGGCTCGTGCGCTCGACGCGATCGAGCTCTTCCCGCCGGGCGAGCAGCAGCCGCTCGATCGCGTACTCCGGCGACACCGCCGCGTACTTTGCGGGCGGGCCGGGCCGGTGCGACGCAAGCCCCTTCTCGACAAGCGTGTGGAGCACGTCGTAGATGCGCTGGCGCGGAATGCCCGAGAGACGCGCGACGTCGGCCGGTACGGAAGAGTCGCGGCGCACGAGCGCGAGGTATGCCTTCGCTTCGTAGCTGGTCAGGCCGAGCTCGATCAGGCGTTCTTCGCTCGTCGCCACGCTTCGAGTGTAACCACGCCCGATGGTGACGGAACATGCGTTAGCCTCGCGGGATGGCTGAAGCAGAGTTGTTGCGCGTCGCCCTTGGCGCTGCGGTGAGCGTGATCGTGGTCGACGCCGCACCCGGTGGTCGCGCGCGCCTGCACACGCATCCCTCTCGCATCACAGACTGGCTCGAGTAGTGGACCCGGAATTCGTCGCGCTCGGACACGCAGGCAGTTCGGCCTACGCCGGCCTCGAGACGTTCCCGAACCCGGGCGTCGAGGTCGTGGAGCTGGTGAGCGACGAGCTGACGAGCGTTTGCCCGATCACCGGCCAGCCGGATTTCTACAACGCGACGATCGAGTACCGGCCGAACGCGCTTTGCCTCGAGTCGAAGTCGCTGAAGATCTACCTCTCACGCTTCCGCGATCAGGGCGTGTTCTGCGAAGCGCTCGCGGTGCAGATCCGCGACGAGGTCGCCGCGGCGCTCGAGATCGACAAGCCGAGCGTGCGCGTGACGCTGCGCCAGAAGGCCCGCGGCGGCATCACCATCACCGCGTCGGTCTAGGAAAAGGGCCGGCGGCGCCGGTGGTGGAGAGGGCTCAACCACCGGGCCGCCGTAACCGGGCGGCGTTTGGGGGCGACCACCCGCGTACCGAAAGTACACCATGTCATGATGGAAATGTCCACCCGGTCGTGCTGAACTAGGGAGATGCACACGATTTCCGACCTCGAGTTGGAGCGCGCCGCCGGCTTTCGCGCGGCCTTGCGCCGCTTCCTCGTGCGTACGGAGGAGATCGCTTCGGCAGCGGGGCTCACCCCCCAGCGGTACGACCTGCTGCTCGGGATCAAGACTGGGCCGAACGAGACGGCGACGATTACCGATCTGTGCGGCCAGCTCTCGCTAAGCCAGACGGCGGCGAGCGAGCTCGTGAAGCGCGCCGAGCAGGCGGGCCTCGTGACGAAGTCGACGTCGCCGCGCGACGGTCGCGTCTCGTTGATCGCGCTCACCGAAGAGGGCGAGCGCAGGATGGTCGAGACGTTCGTCGGGCTCCGGGACGAGCGGCGCCAGCTCTATGAGGCGATGAGCGCGATGGGCCTCAGCTTCCGCGCGTTGCTGCACAGCCACGACGACGTCGTGTGAGACAGCTTTAGCGCGACGCGACGCGCAGACCGAACGCGCGCGGCAGCGCGGCGACCGCGCGTGCGACGGGCGCGCGGCGATTCTTCGCCTCCGCTTCGTCGACCGCGAGCAGGGCACGGCGCACGAGCTGTGCACCGATCGTCTTCAGCGGCTCGGGCGGTAGCCGCGCCGGTTCTCTCCGTACGAGCGGTGAGGACACGTCATCCCCGAGCGCGAGTGACGCGAGCAGCCGGCCGCCGAGCCAGCTCGGGCCGACCCCGTTTCCCGTGTAACCGGCACCGAAGTGGATGCGCGACCCGGGAACGGTGGCGAAGAACGGCAGGCGGTCGCTCGAGACGTCGATCGGGCCTTCCCATGCGTACTCCACGGGGACGTCGTCGAGCGCGGGGAAGAACGCGCGCAGTCCGCGCTCCGCGCGCGCTGTCTCGCCCGACGCGCTGCCCATCAGCACGCGGCCGTCGCGTGTCGGGCGGAAATAGTGGATGTACGTGCGCGCGTCGGAGATCGCTTCGCCGCCGCTCCAGCCGATCCGCGCTTCGAGGTCCGGTACGGGCGCGGTGAGCACGATCGCGCTGCGGAATACGGCAGCCCGCGCTGAGACTTGCGGGAGACGAACGGCCCACGCGTTCGTTGCGACGACGATGTCGCGTGCGCGCACAGAGCCGGCCGCTGTGCGCACGACGCCGTCTTCCAGCTCGAGCACCGGCGACTGCTCGTAGAGACGCGCACCTGATGCGATCACGGCGCGGCGCAGCGCGCGCACGAGCCGAGCCGGCTGCACCGTCCCGCCGTCGCGATTGCGGACTGCTTTGCGGAAGAGGGGGGAGCGGACCGTGAGCTCGTCGGCGCGTAGCTCGATCGCTTCCTCCGGCAGGCCGAGATCGCGTGCGACGGAGACGTCGCGGTCGAGCCGGGCGTCGTGTGCGGGCGCAGTCGAGACGAGCAGCGTTCCCCCTTCGGTCAGCCAGACGTCTTCACCGAGCGCGCGCACCGCGTCGACGACGCCATCCGCGGAGCGCGCGACTTCGAGTGCGCGCGTCGCACCGAACACGTCGACGAGCCGCGGCAATGACGACCAGTAGCCGTGCAGGAAGCCGCCGTTGCGGGCGCTTGCGCCGTCACCGCAGCGCTCGGCCTCGAGCACGACGACATCGGCGCCGCGCGCGCGCAACGCAAGTGCCGTCCAGAGCCCGGTGAGCCCTCCGCCTACGACGGCGACGTCGGCTTCTTCAGCCCCGGCAAGAGGTTCCGTCGCCGGGTCGGGCGGTGCTTCAACCGTCCACCACGGCTCCGTCGACCCGCGCAGCCGCGGCTCGTAGAGCTTCTTCATCTGCGTGAACCTAGCTAGACGGCGCGAAAGACGTAGATCGTCGCACCGCCCGCGTATCCGCCTTCGACCGTGTGCGTGAAGACGTAGCGGCGGCCGGCGTGATCGACGGGGCCGGGCGCCTCGCCATGGAACGTCACCTGATGCTCGGGCAGGAACAGGTTGTTCTCGTCGTCGCGGAGGCTTATGGGGACCGCGCGGACGTCGGGGTGCATTGGGCAACCGTGCCCGAGAACACGACGTGGAGGATCGGGAGGAACTACTGACTTGCGCCGAGCATCGGCCTAGTCGATCAGCGTGCCGCCAATCGGCGAAGTACATCGTCGACGCGGGCAAAGCCGCCCTTCGCACCTTCTTCGACGCCGTAGTTCATCGTCGTGTCGCGTTCCTCGGTCGTCGCGAAGCGCATCGTCTGCGTGAGCTTCGTCTGCTCGCCCAAGTCCTCGAACTCGAGCGTCTGCAGATGGTTCTGGAATGTCTGCACGAGGCGCGCCGGCGGATCGACTTCGCGGTACTCGCCCTCGACGACGCCGAAGCCGGTGCTGAAGCGCCACACGCCACCGGGACGCACGTCCATTTCTTCGACGACGGTGTTCTCGCCCCACCAACCGGGGATGAGCTCCGGGTCGGTCCAGACGGAGAAGACGTGGTCTCGCGGCGCGTCGAAGACGCGCTCGACGCGAATCTCGAGCTCGTTCGGCTTGGTCACGGTCGTCTCGTGCATCAGCTCGTCGCCTTCTTGATCAGCGTGCGGATCTTCGCCTCGTCGGACTTCGCGAGCTTCGGAATCGCGTACATGATCGGCCACATCGTTCCCGAGTCGAGCTTTGCCGAGTCGTTGAAGCCGAGGTTCGAGTAACGCTCCTTGAACTTCCCGGCGTCACGGAAGTAGATGACGACCTTGCCGCTCTTGTTCGCATATGCGGGCATGCCGTACCACGTCTTCGGCGTCAGCTGCGGCGCGGCTTCCTTCACGAGCTCGTGAATCCGCTTGCCGATCGCGCGATCCGCGGGCGTCATCTTCTTCAGCGAGGCGGTGATCGCCGCCTCGCCTTCCTGCGCGAGCTTCAGCTCTTTCACGCGGGCGCGCATCGCGGCCTTCTCTTCGGTCGAGAATGTCTCTTTGTTCATCGTGTTCCTTTCGTCCGTTCGACAACCTGCGCAAACCGATCGAGCCGGCCGAGCCACGTGCTGATGCCCTCGAATGCGTAGGGAGCAAGCGTGCAGCGGCGTACGCGGCCGACCTTCTCCGTCGTCACGAGCTCTGCGTCTTCGAGCAGCGTGACGTGCTTCTTCATGCCCGTCAGCGACATGCCGAACGGCTCGGCGAGCTCGCTGACGGTTTTGCTGCCACCGGCCAGACGTTCCAAGACGGCGCGACGGGTCGGGTCGGCGAGCGCCGCGAATGCGCGGTCGACCGCTGGATAAGACTGAACCATTAGGTTCAGTATAGCAGCGACCGATGAATCGCGACGGCGGGCATCGTCTCTAGGGTGACAAGCGATGACCGACCACCTTTCTTCCCGCACCCGCTGGCTCGCCCTCGTGATTCTCTGCGTCGGCGACCTGATGATCGTCGTCGACACGACCGTCGTGAACGTCGCGCTGCCGACGATCCGCGACAACCTCGGCTTCTCGGAGACGTCGCTCGCGTGGGTTGTCAACGCGTACATGCTCACGTTCGGCGGGTTCCTCTTGCTGGCCGGCCGCTTCGGCGACTTGTTCGGCCACCGGCGCCTCTTCCTCATCGGCACCACCGCGTTCACCGTCGCGAGCCTCGTGTGCGGCGTCTCGACGACGAAGGGGATGCTGATTGCGGCGCGCGCGGTGCAGGGGCTCGGCGGCGCGGTCGTCTCGGCCGTGGCGTTCTCGCTGATCGTCGTCCTCTTCACGGAGCCTTCGGAGCGCGCGAAGGCCATGGGCGTCTTCGGGTTCGTGATGTCGGGCGGCGGCAGCATCGGCGTGCTCGCCGGCGGCGTGCTCACGGACCTCGTCGGCTGGCACTGGATCTTCCTCGTCAACCTGCCGATCGGCGTGCTCGTCACCGTCTCCGGCCTCAGGTTGCTCCCTGCGGTCGAGACCGGCGCCGACCGGAGGCGGCTCGACGTGCCCGGCGCCGTCGCGATCACCGGCTCGACCGTGCTCGCCGTCTACGCGATCGTCAACGGCAACAGCGCCGGCTGGGCCTCGGCGCAGACGCTCGGGCTGCTCCTCGTCGCCGCCCTCGTCGCCGTCGCGTTCGTCGCGTGGGAGTCGCGGGTCGCCGCGCCGCTCGTGCCGCTCGGGATCTTCCGCCACCGCAACCTGAGCACCGCCAACCTCGTCGGCATCCTGTGGGCGGCGGCGATGTTCGCGCTCTTCTTCCTCTCGGCGCTCTACCTGCAGCTCGTGCTGCACTACCGCCCGCTCGAGGTCGGCCTCGCCTTCCTGCCGGGCAACGTGATCATGATGGCGTGCTCGCTCGGCCTCTCGGCGAAGCTCGTAATGCGCTTCGGCCTCC
>DASUKC010000079.1:0-6367 GCA_036278975.1 Gaiellaceae bacterium | reverse complement strand
CGCGGCGGCGCGGAGGTCATGGCCGACGATCTCGTCGCTGCCCTTCGCGCACGCGGCCACGAGACGGAGCTCGTGACGATCCCGTTCAAGTGGTACCCCGGCACGCGCGTGCTCGACCAGGCGTTTCTCTGGCGGCTCGCCGATCTCACCGAGTCCGACGGCCGTCCGATCGATCGCGTGATCGCGACGAAGTTCCCGGCGTACTGCGTGCGCCATCCGAACAAGGTCGTCTGGGTGCTGCATCAGTTCCGGCAGGCGTACGACTACGACCGCACGGAGCTCGGACAGTTCGACGAGAGCCCCGAAGACCGCGCGACGCGAAGAGCTATTGAGCAAGTTGATGCTGTTTCGCTTGCTGAAGCGCGCAAGGTATTCGCGACGTCACGCAACGTCGCCGACCGGCTGCAGCGCTTCAACAACATCGACGCGCAGCTGCTGCCGCATCCGCCGCAGTCGCTGCCGTACCGCACGTCGGCGTCGGAGGGCTACGTGCTCTCGGTCAACCGTCTCGATCGTGCGAAGAGAATCGACCTACTCGTCGAAGCGGCGCAGCGCGATCGCAGCCTGAAGATCGTGATCGCAGGTGAAGGTCCCGACCGCGAGCGGCTCGAGCAGCTCGCGGCGGGTCTGAACGGGCAAGTGGAGTTCACCGGGCGTATCGACGAGGGGCGGCTCGCCGATCTCTATGCGCGCTGCCTCGCCGTCTATTACGCGCCCGTCGACGAGGACTTCGGGATGGTGCCGTTCGAGTCGTTCCTCTCCGGCAAGCCGGTCGTCACCACGCACGACGCCGGTGGTCCGCTCGAGGTCGTGCACGACCGCGAGACGGGCGTCGTCGTCGCGCCGGATGCAACGGAGCTCGCGCAAGCGTGCGCGTATTTGCGCGACCACGGCGACGAGGCGTCGGCGTGGGGGCTCGCGGGCAAGGAGATCGCCGAGCGCGTCACGTGGGACGCGTGCATCGACCAGTTGCTCTCATGAAAGCGGTGCTGTCGTGAAGGTCGCCTACTACTCGCCGCTGCCGCCGTCGCGCTCGGGTATCGCCGACTACTCGGCACTGCTGCTCCCGGCGCTGCGTGAGCGCATCGACGTCGTCGTCGCGGAGCCGGGCAGGCATGCGCCGGCCGCAGACGTCGCGCTCTACCACGTGGGTAACGACCCGGACGCGCACGGCTGGATCGTCGACGCGCTGTACAAGCGCCCCGGCGTCGTCGTGCTGCACGAGTACGTGCTGCACCACCTGATCTCCGGCATCACGATCGGCCGCCGCAACGGCCGCGGCTACCTCGACGCGATGGAGCGCGAGCTCGGCGTCGCCGGACGGCTACTCGGTCTCGGCGTGCTCGACAACCTGCTGCCGCTTCTGTGGGAGACGCAGCCGGAGCGCTTCCCGCTTGCGGCACCCGTGCTCGATCACGCACACGGCGTGATCGTCCACTCGAGCTTCGTCGCGGCCCGCGCGCGCGACGAGGGTTACCAGGGGCGAATCTGGCGCGTCCCGCATCCGTCGTGGCCGATGCACGACGTCACGCCGGCCACCGACGTGAGCGGAGATCCGCTCATCGGCTGCTTCGGCTTTCTCAACATGAACAAGCGGATTCCCGAATTGCTGCAGGCGTTCGCGTCGCTGCGCCGGCGGCGGCCGGGCGCGAAGCTGCTGCTCGCCGGGGCTGCCGGGGAACGCTTCGACCTGTCGCGGCGGCTCGAGCGGCTCGGGCTGAGCGACGACGGCGTGATTCGCCTCGACTACCTGCCGGAGGAACGCATGTGGTCGCTGATGGCGGCGTGCGACGTGCTCGTCAACCTGCGCTTCCCGACGATGGGCGAGACGTCGGGCTCGGCGATCCGCGCGATGTCGCTCGGGAAGGCGCTCGTCGTATCGGATGTCGGCTGGTTCGCCGAGCTGCCGGACGACGTCGCGCTGAAGGTGCCGGTCGACGAGTACGAGGTGCCGCTGCTCGAACGCGCGCTCGAGCTCGCAGCGGAGCACGCGGGAACCCTTGGGCGCAACGCGCGCGCGTACGTCGAGCACGAGCATTCGCTGTCGCGCGTCGCCGACGATTACGTCGCCGCGCTCGAAGTCGCAGCGGGCGGCGACGCGGTCGACGATGCGGTGCTGATGCGCATCGCCGAAGCGGCCGCCGAAGTCGGCATCGACGACCCGGTGCTGCTCGCGCGCGCCGCGGCCGAGGCCGGGATCATCCCGTGATCTCGCGGCGCCGGCTGCCGCCGTGGGTGGTGCTCGCGGCGATCGTCGTCGCGTCCGCCGCTTTTCGCATCGTCCTCGGTCGCGAGGTTGTCGGGCCGTGGATCATGGTCGACGAGCTCATCTACTCGGAGCTCGCCAAGTCGTTTGCCGCCACCGGCCACTTCCAAGTACGCGGCGTTGCGTCGAACGGCTACGGGTTCGTCTATCCGGCGCTGATCGCGCCCGCCTGGAAGCTCTTCGGCGCGGTTCCGACGGCGTATGACGTCGCGAAGGCGATCAACGCGGTTGCGATGTCGCTGGCAGCAATCCCCGCGTACTTCCTCGCGCGTCGCATCCTTTCCCAGCGTCTCGCGCTCGTCGCCGCGACGCTGACCGTGCTCGTACCCGGGATGCTCTACACGAGCGAGCTGATGACGGAGAACGTCTTCTACCCGCTGTTTCTCTGCGTCGTGCTTGCGCTCGTCGTAACGCTCGAGCGACCGACGTGGCGGCGCCAGGTGTTGGTGCTCGTCCTCTGCGGGATCGCCTATGCGACCAGGCAGCAGGCCGTCGCGCTCGTGCCCGCCGTCGCCGTCGCGCCGTTCCTGCTCGGGTTGGTCGAGCGCGACCTCCTGGCGCGCCTGCGCGCATGGCTGACGACGTACGCGATCCTCGCCGTCGGTGTTGTGGCCGTGCTCGCCGGCACGGTCGCGCGCGGCCGCTCGCCGCTCAGCCTGCTCGGGGCGTATCGCGCGGCGACGAGCGTGCCGTATTCGGTGAACTCGGTGCTGCACTACCTGCTCTGGCACGTCGCCGAGCTCGATCTCTACGTCGGCTTCATTCCCTTCGCGGCGTTGCTTGCGATCTGGCTTGCGCCGCGCTCCGTGTCACCCGCCACCCGTGCGTTCGCCGCGGCCACTTTCCCGGTCACGCTGCTCCTCGCGATCGAGGTGGCGCTGTTCGCGTCGACGCAGTCAGGGCGAATCGAGGAGCGCAACCTTTTCTACGTCGCGCCGCTCTTCCTTGTCGCCCTTGCGGGTTTGGCCGAAGAACATGTCGTGCCGCGCAGGCGCTGGGTTTTGCTGGCTGCCGCGCTCGTGGCCGGCGTGCTGCCGGTCACGATTCCGCTCGCTCGCTTCGTGAACACGACGGCGATCTCCGACACGTTCGGCCTGTTGCCGTGGTGGTGGGTCCAGGATCACGGCATCCACTTCGGGCCGCTGCGGCTCGTCGTGCTCGGAGTCGGCCTTGCCACCTGCGCCGTTTTCGTCGCCCTGCCGCGGCGTTACGCGCCGTGGCTCGCCGTGCTCGTCGCTGCGTACTTCGGCGTTACCACCGCGATCGTGCAGAGCGGGTCGCACGGCATCGTCAACGCCTCGAAAGGGAACCTCTGGGCCGGCATCCATGCGACGCACCGCAACTGGGTCGACCGAGCTGTCGGCCGCGACGCGGACGTCACTGCTCTGTGGACCAACGACGGCGTGGTCGAGCGCATCTGGAACAACGAGTTCTTCAACCGCAGCATCAAACAGATCGTCGATACCGGCAATGCGTTCTCCGGCGGCCTGCCCGAGCAGAGCCTGCGGGTTCTGCCGAGCGGCAAGGTCGTCGACGCGGCAGGAAAACCGTTCCGCGCGGACTACGTGCTCACGACCCAGAGCGCGTACATCGCAGGCAAGACCATCGCCTCCGATTCGGGAACGGGGATGATCCTCGCGCGCGTCGACGGGCCGCTGTTCATCCTCTCCAAGGTGACGGGGACGTACCCGAACGACACGTGGGCGGGCAAACAGGTCACATACGTGCGGCGGCGCTGTGAGCGCGGCTACGTGTCCGTCACCGTGCAGAACGACCCGGCGCTCTTCCCCGACGGCCAGGTGGTCACCGCAAGCTCGGGCGGGCAGGTCGTCGCCACGACGTCGCTCCCTGCCAGCACGGACCCGAAGCGCTTCGTCGTGCCGCTCACCTCGGTGAACGGCACGTGCACTGCCTTGTTCACGATGCGCACGACGCGCGTGCCGGCGAAGGTCGAGCCGGGCTCGACCGACACGCGTCAACTCGGGGCGCACTTCCTCGCATTCGAGTACCTCCCGTAGCCATGCGCATCGCGTTCGACGTCAGCCCGCTCTCGCACGAGCCGACCGGCGTGAACAACTACATCCGCGGCTCGCTCACCGGGCTCGCGGAGGTCTGTGCGGAGCGGGGCCACTCGATCGTCGCGTTCGCGCCGACGTCGCCTGCCGGGCGCCGCGCCATCCCTGAGGAGCTTGACGGCCTCGACATCGAGCTGCGGCTCGTCACGCTGCCCGGTGCGCATGTTTGGCGCACGGCGTGGTCCGAGCTTGGCCGGCCCGCGGCGGAGCGCTGGCTCGGCGCGTTCGACGTCCTGCACTTCACGGACTGGATGTACCCGCCGCAGCGCGCGGGTGTGCGCGCGACGACGATCCACGACGTCGTCCCCGTGCATCACCCGCAGTGGACGACGAAGCGCACGCAGGCAATGCACGGCCGCAAGTACCGGAACGCAGCGCGCACCTGTGACGTCGTGTTCGCCAATTCCGCGTTCACCGCCGACGACTTCGCGCAGACGATCGGCTTTCCGCGAGAGCGCATCGTCGTTGCGCAGCCGGGGATTGCGACGGAGTACCGCTCCGACGGAACGGCCGCCGACCTCGGTGCGCCGTACATCCTCACCGTCGCCACGCTCGAGCCGCGCAAGAACCTCGGCACACTCGTCGATGCCTTCGCGCTGCTCGGCGATCTTGGACTGCGCCTCGCCGTGGTCGGCGGCCAGGGCTGGGGCGAGCAGCCGCAGCTCGACCGGGCCGGGATCGTGCGCCTCGGGCGCGTGAGCGACGACGAGCTGGCTCGTCTCTATCGCGGTGCGGCGGTGGTGGTCTACCCGTCGCGGTTCGAGGGCTTCGGGATGCCGATCACGGAGGCGATGGCGTGCGGTGCGCCCGTGGTCGCGTCGTCGCACGCGTCGATGGACGAAGCGTGTGGGGACGCCGCGGTGCGGGCCGACCCCGAGAGCGCCGAGTCGTTCGCTGCTGCAATTCGCGAAGCCTTGACGAGGAGCGACGAGTTGCGCACGAAGGGCCTGGAGCATGTGAAGCAGTTCTCGTGGCGGCGCGTCGGCGAGCTCTTCCTGGAAGGCTACGAGACATTCGCGTAGCGCTCGACACGACGCCGCTGCGGCAGACGCGCGCCGGCACGGCGCGCTATGTGCGCGGGCTGCGCGACCATCTCGACGTCGACCTTGTGGAAATGTCGTTCCCCGCGACGTCGCGGCTGCGCACGGTTGCTGCCGACATGCTCTGGTACCCGCGGCTGCGCAGCGACGCCGACGTGCTGCACTGCCCGACGTTTCGCGGGCCGTTCAGCGCGAAGCGGCCGCTCGTCGTCACCGTTCATGACCTGGCGGTGCTGCGTCATCCGGAGTGGTTCAACCGCTGGACTGCGTCGTACTCGCGCTTTGCCGTGCCGCGTGTCGTGCGTGCCGCATCGCGCGTGATCGCGGTCTCCGACTTCACGAAGCGTGAATTGCAATCGCTGCTCGACGTGCCGGAGTCGAAGATTCGTGTCATCCCGAACGGAATCGAAGACGTCTTCACTTCGCACGGACCGCGCGCAGACGGCGACTACGTGCTCGCGGTTGGCACGCTCGAGCCGCGCAAGAATCTGGAGCGGATCGCGCAGGCAGTCGACGCTGAGCTGCGCATCGCAGGCGCGAAGGGGTGGCGCGACGTGAGGCCGCCCGCGAACGTGACGTGGCTCGGCGACGTCGGCGACGAGCAGCTCGCCGAGCTCTATCGCGGTGCGCGCTGCCTTGTGTACGCGTCGCTGTACGAGGGCTTCGGGATTCCCGTCGCCGAAGCGCTTGCCTGCGGCTGCCCCGTCGTCACGAGTGTGGACACCCCGATGGCAGAGCTCGCACCCGACGTGACGCTCGTCGATCCGCGCGACGTCGAGTCGATCCGCGACGGGATTGCGCGTGCGCACCGTGTCGAGGCTCGGCGTGGACCGTCGTGGGACGAGGTCGCCGCGCAGACGCGTGCGGTCTACGAGGAGCTCACGTGATCGTTCTCGACGCGGACGTCTTGGGACGTCAGCGCACCGGCGAGGAGACGTCGATGCTCAACCTGCTGCGCTGGCTGCCGCAGGTCGCGCCCGAGCTTC
>DASUKC010000078.1:0-7232 GCA_036278975.1 Gaiellaceae bacterium | reverse complement strand
AAAGTGGGTTATAGTGGGGCGCAGTGGATCAGCGATGCTCCTGGGCGAACACGACCATGCGCTTGACGAGAAGAACCGCCTCACCCTGCCGGCCAAGCTGCGCGAGCAGCTGGGGGAGTCCGTTGTCGTGACGCGTGGGATGGACGGCTGCCTGTACGCCTACGCCGAAGCGCATTGGCAGGAGCTTGCGGCACGGATCCGCGGCCTCGACCCGCTGAGCCGCGAGAGCCGCCAGATGCAGCGCCACTTCTTTGCCGGCGCCGTCGCAGCGGAGCTCGACAAGCAGGGCCGCGTCGTCCTACCGGCCGCACTGCTCAAGGAAGCCGGCATCGCGCGTGAAGTCACGGTGGCCGGGATGTTCGACCACCTCGAGATCTGGGATCGCACGAAGTGGCAGTCACACCTGCAAGAGGTTGAAGGGAGCGCGGAAGATGTTGCCGAGCGTCTTGCCAACTGATTCCGACCATGTCCCCGTCCTCGCGGACGAGGTCGTCACCGCCCTCGATCCGCGTCCGGGCGAGACGATCGTCGACGCCACCTTTGGTGCAGGCGGCCACTCCGAGCTGCTCGCGTCGCGGCTTCGCGGCGACGGCAAGCTGATCGCGATCGACCGCGACCCGACGGTCGCGCCGTACTTCGAGCGCTTCCGCCGCGCAACCGGCGTGAAGACGCGCCTGCTGCACGGTGAGTTCTCGGCGGTGCTCCAGCAGCTCGCCGACAACGGCGTGCACGCCGACGCGGTGTTGCTCGACCTCGGCGTGTCGTCGATGCAGCTCGACCGGCCCGAGCGCGGCTTCTCGTACGCCGTCGACGTTCCGCTCGACATGCGCATGGATCCCAGCTCCGACTACTCGGCGGGCGAGCTCGTCAACGAGGCGAGCGAGAAAGAGCTCACGCGTATCTTCAGCACGTACGGCGAGGAGCGTTACGCGCGTCAGATCGCGCGCGCGATCGTACGCCGGCGCAGCAAGCAGAACTTCGAGACGACGGGCGAGCTGGTCGAGACGATCAAGGCGGCGATCCCCGCGCCTGCGCGCTTCGGCGAAGGGCATCCAGCGAAGCGCGTCTTCCAGGCATTGCGAATTGCCGTCAACGACGAGCTTGATGCGCTCGAGCGCGCGCTGCCGGCGGCCATCGAACTGCTGAATCCTGGCGGCCGCCTGGCGGTGATCTCGTTCCACTCGCTCGAGGATCGAATCGTGAAGCAGTTCCTCCGCAACGCGGAGCACGGCTGCACGTGCCCGCCCGACTTCCCGGTGTGCGCGTGCGGTGCGAAGCCGACGCTGCGGGCAACACCGCGCCGCGCGATTCGCCCGAACGCCTCCGAGATCGCACGCAATCCGCGCGCCCAGTCTGCGCGCCTCAGGGTGGCGACGAAGGTTGGCTAGCTATCCGGTCACCGCACCGTCACCGCGCGTACGTCCGCGGCCGAGGCCCGTCAGGCGCGCCCGTGCGCGCGGCGGGATCCTGTGGATCGTCGTGAGCGGGATTCTGCTTGCCGGCGTCGTATTCGTGAACGTCGCCGTGTTGCGCCTCAATCTTCAGCTGGATTCGCAGACGAACCAGCGCGCCAAGTTGCGCGCGCAGAACCAGTCGCTCGAGTCTCAGCTCGCCAGTGCGCTCGCGTCGCCGAAGATCCAGGCGAGGGCCCAGCACGACCTCGGGCTCCAGTCCGCCGATCCGTCGACGATCCGGTACGTCACTCCCTAGCCCGTGAGGGAGCGGCTGGCCAACCGCCGGATCCGCCTGCTGCTCGTGCTTCTGCTGCTGGCTTTCGCCGGCACCCTCGCGCGAGCGGTGTGGCTGCAAGGCGTCGACGCCGCGAGCCTCAGCGCGAAGGCGGCCAGCCAGCACCGCCAGACGGTGACGATCCCGGCCGGGCGCGGGACGATCTTCGACCGTGGCGGCGTTCAGTTCGCGATCGGTGAGCAGACGACGACGGTCTACGCCGACCCGCAGCAGGTCACCGACGCGGAACAGCTCGCGGTCACTGCGCACCGCATCTTCGGCGTGCAGGCGACGCCGCTCTACTTCGCGCTTCGCAACAAGAAGTCGCAGTTCGTCTACATCAAGCGTTTCGCAGACCCGAAGCTCGCGGCCGCCTTCATGAAGAAGGCCTACGCGGGCGTCAACTCGTACCCGGAAGAGAAGCGCGCGTATCCGCAGGGCAGCGTCGGTGCGCAGGTGCTCGGCTTCGCCGGCACGGACGACACAGGGCTCGGCGGGCTCGAGCTGCAATACAACAGCTGGCTCGGCGGCAAGGCCGGCAAGCAAACAGTCATTCGCGATCCGTTCGGGCGCGCGATCGAAGTGCTGAGCTCGTCGCCCGTGAAAGAAGGCCAGGACGTCTTCTCGACGATCGACCACATCATCCAGGCGAATGCCGAGCAGGTGCTTGCGCAGACGGTCGCCAGCTGGCACGCGAAGTCGGCGACCGCGATCGTCATGGATCCGTCGACCGGCGCCGTGCTCGCGATGGCGCAGGCGCCCGGCTACAACGCGAACAACGCGAGCAACGTGCCGTACGACACGCAGCGCAACCGCAGCGTCACCGACACGTATGAGCCGGGGTCGACGTTCAAGCTCGTGACGATCAGTGCCGCCTTGTCGCTGGGTCTCGTCACACCGCAGACGAAGTTCACACTGCCGTACTCGATCAAGGTCGCCGACCGCACGATTCACGACGCGGAGCCGCGCGGCACCGAGACGCTGTCCGTGGCGCAGATCCTGTCGCACTCGTCGAACGTCGGCGCGGTGACGATCGCGGAGAAGCTCGGCGCATCGATGCTGATGAACTGGATCACTCGCTTCGGCTTCGGCAAGGCGACCGGCATCGACTTTCCGGGCGAGAGCATCGGCCAGGTGCTCCCGCTCGACCAGTGGTCGGGCTCGACGATCGGCAATGTGCCCATCGGCCAGGGCATCGCCGTTACGCCGATCCAGCTGATCTCGGCGTACGCGGCAATCGCAAACGACGGCGTGTGGATCGAGCCGCATCTTGTGAGCCGCGTCGGCGGTCGTGTCCTGACGGGCTTCAAGCACCGCCGGCTCGTTTCGCCGGCGGTCAATGCGCAGCTCAAGACGATGCTCACCGGGGTCGTCGACGAGCACGGCGGCACGGGTAACGAAGCGCAGATTCCCGGCTACACGGTCGCCGGTAAGACGGGCACCGGCCAGATTCCGGGCAAGAACGGCTACAGCGCGTCGAACGGCTACATGGCTTCGTTCGTGGGGATGGTTCCGGTTCAGCATCCGAAGCTCGTCGTGCTGGTGGTCGTCAACAAGCCGCAGGGCAGCATCTTCGGCGGCGTCGTCGCCGCACCGGCGTTCGCGCAAATTGCGAAGTTCGACCTGCAGTACCTCGCTGTGCCGCCGACCCAAAAACATTGAATCCGGCCGCCGGAGAGCGTTTACTCGCTCGCTGACAGGCGGGGGCGGTTGCGGCCGCCCCCGCTAGTCTCATGCAGCGGATGGATCTCGACCGCCTGAGCAGGGCTGTGTCCGCCGCGGACGTCTCGACGTCCCTCGAAATCACCGATCTCGCCTACGACACGCGCGCCGTCCGCGACGGGGCGCTGTTCTTCTGCATTCCCGGCAGCCGGCTCGATGGCCACGACCTCGCGGGTGACGCGGTAGGCGCCGGCGCGGCGGCGCTCGTCGTCGAGCGGGCGGTCGACGTTGGGGTACCGCAACTGAAAGTTCGGTCGGTGCGCGAGGCGATGCCGCGTGCGGCGGTGGAGTTCTTCGGCGACCCGTCGAGCGAGCTGCGCGTCGCCGGCATTACCGGCACGAATGGCAAGACGACGAGTGCGTTCCTTCTGCATGCGATCCTTGGCGGCGGGCTGCTGACGAACATCGCGCGCCGCGTGGGCGGCGTCGACCGGTCGCTTGGGCTCAACACACCCGAGGCGATCGACCTGCAGCGGCTGCTGCGCGAGATGCTCGACGCCGGCGACCGCACCTGCGTGATGGAGGCGACATCGATTGCGTCGGCAAAGGGCCGCCTCGACGGCACGCGCTTCGCGGTGCTCGCCTTCACGAATCTCACGCAGGACCATCTCGACATCCATGGAGATATGGAGGAGTACTTCGCCGCCAAAGCTCGGCTATTTACACAGGCCGAATGCGCGGTGATCAACGTGGGCGACGAGTGGGGAAGGCGCCTCGCCGCCGAGTTGCCGCATGCGCGCACGTTCACGCCGGACGACGACCTCGGCGGCATCGATGTGAAGCTGCGCGGACGTTTCAATCGCGCGAACGCGCTGACGGCGATCTGGTGTGCCCGCGAGCTTGGTGTCGACGAGAGCGTGATTCGCGCCGGCATCGAGTCTGTTGGCGATGTGCCGGGGCGGTTCGAGTCGCTAGAGATGGGGCAGCCCTTCGCGGTGATCGTCGACTACGCGCACACGCCAGATTCGCTCGACAACGTTCTACGCGCGGCGCGGGAGCTCGGGAGCGGCAAGCTGATCGTCGTCTTTGGGGCCGGCGGTGACCGCGACCGCGACAAGCGCCCGTTGATGGGACGTGTCGCAGCGGGTCTCGCCGACCGCGCGATCGTGACGACCGACAACCCGCGCAGCGAGGATCCCGCGGCCATCGCGCACGAGGTGGCCGACGGTACGCTCGAGATCGTGCTCGACCGGCGCGAGGCGATCGAGCTGGCGCTATCCGTTGCGGACGCGGGCGACGTCGTCGTGATCGCGGGCAAGGGCGCAGACACCGAGATGGAGATCGCAAGCGGAAACATTCCGTTCGACGATCGCGTGGTTGCCAAGGAATTGCTCGGATGATCCCGCTCGAGCTCTCGGTACTCGAACCACTTGGCAAGCTGATCGCGCGCCCGTGGGCCGACACGGTCACGGGCATGCAGGTCGATTCGCGCCGCATCGAAGAAGGCGACCTGTTCGTTGCCGTCGGTGGCGGGGCTGACTTCGTCGAGCACGCGCTCGCGCGTGGTGCTGCGGCGACACTCGTGCCGGAGGACGCATTCGGTGCGCTCGCGACGATCGCAGGCGCGGTGCGTGACCGCTCGCAGGCGCGGGTCGTCGGCATCACCGGTTCGTCCGGCAAGACGTCGACGAAGGACATCCTGCATGCGCTCTGTGAGCCACACCTGCGGACCGTGGCGAACCAGGGCAACTACAACACGGAGATCGGTGTCCCGCTGACGCTCTGCCGCATCGAAGAGGACACCGAGCTCGTGATCAGCGAGCTCGCAATGCGCGGCCTGGGACAGATCGCGTGGCTCGCAGCATTCGTGAAGCCCGACATCGGCGTGATCACGAACATCGGGCCGGCACACCTCGAGTTCGTCGGCACGATCGAGAACGTCGCGAAGGCGAAGGCAGAGCTACTCGACGCACTGCCGCCGGGCGGCATCGCGATCGTCCCGGACGAGCCACTGCTCGCGCCCTATCTGCGCGAGGATCTCGACATTCGCCGCGTCGGCGACGAGCCGCTTCCGTTCGAGACAAGCTTTCAGTCGAAGCATCAGCTGCAGAACGCGCGCACGGCCGTTGCGATCGCAGAAGAGCTCGGCGTTCCGCTACCGAGGCGGCTGGACGTCGAGTTCACGAAGCACCGCGAAGAGGAGGTGCCGCTTCCCGGGGGCGGGCTGCTGCTGAACGACTGTTACAACGCGAACCCGCTGTCGATGCGCGCCGCGCTCGAGAACCTCGTCGCACGCGCCGACGGTCGCCGGCGCATCGCGGTGCTCGGCGACATGCGTGAGCTCGGCGATGCCGGGCCGGCGTACCACGAGGAGATTGGCGCGCTCGTGCACGACCTCGGGATCGAGCACGTGATTGCGGTCGGTGAGTTGGCCCGCGGCTACGGCGGCGACTGGGTGCCGGACGCGCACGCGGCAGCGGCTCGTCTGAAAGAGGTCATCCAACCGGGCGACATCGTGCTCGTGAAGGGCTCGCTGGCAGTGGGACTTGCGGCGGTCGCGGAGAACTTGACGGCGTAATGGCAAGAGTCCTCGTTGCGGCGCTGGTCGCCATGATCATCACGATCCTGAGCGGCCCGACGTTCATCGCCTTCCTGCGGCGGAACGAGTTCGGGCAGCACATCCGCGAGTACTTGTCGGAGTTGCACGCCGCCAAGCAGGGCATCCCGACGATGGGCGGACTGCTGATCATGGCGTCCGCGACGATCGCGTTCCTGCCGCTGTCCGACTACACGCTGCCGGCGCTCACCATCTTCGGCACGGCGCTTGCCTGCGGCGGCATCGGTTTCCTCGACGACTTCATCAAGATCCGCCACAAGCGCTCCCTTGGGCTGAGCGGCCGCTGGAAGATGACGCTGCTGCTCGGCATCACCGTCGCCGTCGGTTACGCCGCGCACCATCAGCACCTGTCGCACGCGGTATTCGTGCCGATCGCCAACCATTCCATCAATCTGAGCTACGGCTGGTACGTGCTCGTGTTCCTGATCATCGCGGGCACCGTGAACGGCGTGAATCTCGCGGACGGTGTCGACGGCCTCGCGGCCGGCACGTCGATCATCGCGCTCGGCACGCTGACGGCCATGGCGGCGACGATCTACATCCGCTCTGGGACGGCGCACCACGGCCGCATCGAGAACCGCATCGACGCTGCATTCATCGGCGCGGCGTTCGTCGGGGCGATCGTCGGCTTTCTCTGGTTCAACGCCTTCCCGGCCGAGGTGATCATGGGCGACACCGGGGCGTTTGCGATCGGCGGTGCGATGGCAGCGATGGCGATCATGATGAAGGTCGAGCTGCTGCTGCTCTTCGTCGGCGGCATCTTCGCGATCGAGGCGATCTCGGTGATGCTGCAAGTGGTGTCGTTCAAATACTGGGGTAGACGCATCTTCCTGATAGCGCCGATCCATCACCACTTCCAGATGAAGGCATGGTCCGACACGAAGATCATGGTGCGCTTCTGGATCGTCACGGCGATCTTCTGCGCCGCCGGCTTCGCGCTCTTCTACAAGTACTACCCGCAGATCCGGCCGCATTGAAGACGCTGGTCTACGGCCTCGCCCGGTCCGGTCGCTCGGTCATCGAGCGACTGGAGCAGCGCGGGGACGAGGTCGTCGTTGTCGATAGATCGCTCGACAACGAATCTGATGTGAGCTTGCTCGACGGCGTCGAGCTGCTCGTGAAGTCGCCCGGCGTGCCCGGGGAGCAGCCGCTCGTCGTCGAGGCGCGGCGGCGTGGGATCCCGGTCTGGTCCGAGCTCGAGCTCGGCTGGAGCCTGCTCGAACCG
>DASUKC010000077.1:0-9282 GCA_036278975.1 Gaiellaceae bacterium | reverse complement strand
GCCGCCGCGAAGACAGCATCGACCGACGCATCGGGTAGCGGTATCGCCTCGGCGGTTCCCGGAAGCGCCTCGGCTTGGGGGACGACTGCTTCGAGGATCGTGCGCATGTTGTCGAGCGGCTCGACCGCGATCACGCGCGCGTAGCGGCGCGCGAGCACACGCGTCAGCTTGCCGGTGCCGGCACCGACATCGAGCACTGTCGCGCTTGCGTCGATCGGCAGCAGGTCGAGCAGCGCGTCTGGATAGTCGGGACGCGCCTGCTCGTACGCCTCGGCCGCGTTGTCGAAGCTGCGGGCCGGATCGATCAAACGCTCGAAAGGAGAAACGCGCGATTCTCTTTCAACATCTCGCGCGCAATCACGAGCCGCTGAATCTGGTTCGTGCCCTCGTAGATCTGCGTGATCTTCGCGTCGCGCATCATGCGCTCGACCGGGTACTCCTGGATGTAGCCGTACCCGCCGAGTACCTGCACCGCGTCGGTCGTGACGTCCATCGCGACGTCGGTGCAGTAGAGCTTCGCCATTGCGGAGAGCTTGGTCAGCTCGGGGCCGGTGTCGCCCTCGTCGATCATGCCGCCGACTTTGTAGAGCAGACCGCGCGCGGCTTCGCACTTCGTCTCCATGTCGGCGAGCATCCCGGCGATCAACTGGTGCTGCGCGATCGGCTTACCCATCGTCTCGCGCGTGCGCGCGTACTCGACGGCGTAGTCGGTCGCGCCCTGGGCAAGCCCGAGCCCTTGCGCACCGATGCCTGGGCGCGAACGGTCGAGGATGCGCATCGCGATGCGGAACCCTTCGCCTTCGGCGCCGAGAAGGTTTGACGCGGGGATGCGGCAGTCGTTGAAGAAGATCTCGCCGGTCGTCGAGCCCTTGATCCCCATCTTCGGCTCGATGCGGCCGACCTCGAAACCCGGCGCGCTCGACTCGACGACGAACGCGCTGATGCCGGAGTGTCCCGCGTCGGGATCGGTCTTCGCAAAGACGACGTACACCGACGCGACGCCCGCGTTGGTGATGAAGCGCTTGCCGCCGTTCAGGACGTATTCGTCGCCGTCCAGGCGCGCCGTGGTGCGCATCGCTGCGCTGTCCGAGCCCGACCCCGGCTCGGTGAGCGCGTACGCGGCGAGCCATTCGCCCGACGCGAGCTTCGGCAGGAAGCGCTGCTTCTGCTCCTCGTTGCCGGCGAGCTTGATGCCGAGCGAGCCGAGTTCTTGCACGGCGACGATCAGGCCGCTTGTCGCGCAGACCTTCGACAGCTCTTCGATCATCACCAGCGTCATCAGCGCGCTGGCGCCGATGCCGCCGTACGCCTCGTCGTAGAGCACGCCGAAGAGCTCGTTCTCGCGGAAGAGCTCGACGACATCCCATGGAAACTCGGCCGACTTGTCGATCTCGGCGGCGCGCGGCGCGATCCGCTCCCGCGCGAGCTGGCGCACCAACTCACGGATCTCGCGCTGTTCGTCGGTTAGCGGGTCGAGGGCGCTCATCGGGGGTGAAGTCTAGAGCGGCGGCTGCCGATAACCAGAGCATGGTTCTCCCCGCACGCATCCTTGCGCTCGTGCTCGGCGCGACCGGACTCGCCTGCGCCGGCATGATGCTGCTGCTGGTCGCGTCGCGCTAGCGACAAAGCCGGCACACGCGCGTCGCACTTCCGTTCAGGCGATCTCGCTTATCGCAGCCAGCGGATCGATAAGGAACGCCTATGCCGATTCGCCCCGGAGCAGGGCTTCTCCACCGCCGTCACAAAGGCGTGACATTTCCCGGGGTCAGGCACGGGCCAGACCCCGGTATTGGCTAGCGGCGATCGTGGAACACGGCCTCGACGTTGTGCCCGTCGGGGTCGAGCACGAACGCGCCGTAGTAGCCGGGGTGGTACTGGGGCCGCTCGCCCGGCGCGCCGTTGTCGCGGTAGCCGGCTGAGATCGCGCTCTCGTAGAAGCGGTCGACCGTTTCGCGATCGGGGGCGGCAAACGCGAGGTGCACGTTCTCGGTGGGCTCGTCGCCTGCGACGACGCTGAAGGATCCGACGCCGTCGAGGAAACGAAACTGGAAGCGGTCGGTTTCGTCGTACTTCAACCCGATGCCGGCGTGCGGCGCGACCGTCTCGTAGAACGCCTTAGCGGTAGCGACGTCGCGAGTTCGAAACCAAAGATGCTGCATGCCTGACGGCACCGACGACTCGTGGTGCATCGCCTCGATGCTGTTGCCGTCAGGGTCGAGCACGAACGCGCCGTAATACGTCGAGCCGTACTGCGGGCGCGGGCCCGGCTCGCCGTCGCTGGGGAAACCGGCAGCCGTGAGCTTCTGCCACCAGGCGTCGACCGCAGCTCGATCCGGCACGCCGAAGCCGATGTGCAGCCTGCGCGCGACGTTCGGCCCCTCGAGGATCCCGAAGTCGCCCCACTCGAAGAACTCGTTCCCCTCGGAGTACGACGGCGCACCGAGCGCGGCCTCGTAGAACGCCCGCGAGCGCGGGAGATCGGTGACCCGAAGATCCACGTGGTCGAACAACGCATAGATTCTGCATCAGCGTGATTCTCGAGAACGGCCTCATCCGCACGCTCGACCCGCAGGTTCCGACCCAGCGCGCGCTCGCCATCGCGGGCGAGTTGATCGCGGGCGGCGTCGGCGTGCACGAGACCGCGCTCGCGTCGCCCGAGGTCGTCGACCTCGGCGGCCGCGTCGTCCTCCCAGGCTTCACCGATTCGCATGTGCACTTCCCGACGTGGGCGCTCGCGCAGGCCGAGGTCGATCTCGACGGCTGCGCGACGTTGGACGAAGCGCTGTCGCGGCTGCGCGGCGTAGCGGTTCCCGACGGTCGCTGGCTGCGCGGCTACGGCTGGCGCAGCGGCGACTGGAGCGACGGACGCGAGCCGACCCGCCAGGATCTCGACGCGATCACCGGCAACACACCTGCTGCGCTGATCGCGAAGGACTACCACTCGCTGTGGCTCAACTCGGCCGCTCTTGCGTTCGCGGGCGGCGATCTCGACGTCGAAGGCGGCGTCGTCGAACGCGACACGGGCGGCGAGCCGACCGGCGTGCTGCGCGAAGAGGCGTGCTGGCAGTTCAAGCAGCGCCACATGATCGTCGCCGACAACGAGTACATCGACGCCATGCGCGTCGGTATCAAGCTCGCGAACTCGCGCGGCGTGACCGCGGTGCACGACAAGGACGGTTGGCTCGGCGCGCTCCGCCTCTGGCAGCAACTCGACGAGCAGGGCGCGCTGACGTTGCGCGTCTGGCAGTCGATCCCGGCCGACTCGCTCGACCTGGTGTCCGGGCAGGTGCGCTCCGGCTTCGGATCGTCCATGTTGCGTCTCGGTTACCTGAAGGTTTTCATGGACGGCACGCTCGGATCGCAGACCGCGTGGATGCTCGACGACAGCGGCGTGCGGATCACGAGCGGCGACGAGCTCGCGGAGATCGTGCTGCGCGGTGCCGCCGCAGGCTGGCCCGTCGCGGTGCATGCAATCGGCGACAAGGCGAATCGCGAAGCCCTCGACGCCTTCGAGAAGACGCGCGAGGTGTGGCAGCCGCTCGGACTACGTCACCGCATCGAGCATGCGCAGCTGCTCGCCCCGGAGGACGTCGGCCGCTTCGCGGAGATCGGCGTCACCGCGTCGGTGCAGTTCGCGCACGCGCCGTCGGATCGCGATCTCGCCGACCGCTTCTGGGCGGGCAAGACGGACGGCGCGTACGCATACCGCTCGCTGATCGACTCGGGCGCGGTGCTCGTGAACGGAAGCGACGCGCCGATCGAGGAGCTTGATCCGCTCGCGGGCGTTCGCGCGGGCGTGCGCCGCTCGATCGACGGTCGTGACGCATGGCACCCCGAGCAGTGCGTCACCGTCGACCAGGCGTTCCATGCCACGTGTGTCACGCCGGCCTGGCTCGCGCGCGACGAGCGCCGCCGCGGCACGCTCATCCCCGGCAAGTTCGCGGATCTCGTCGTGCTCGACCGCGACCCGTGGGACGACTTGGACGCGCAGGTCGTCGCGACGATGGTCGGCGGCCGCTGGGTGCACAACCCACCGCCCTGGGACTAGAACAGACGGCGCTTCTTCGCGTCCGGGCGCGGCGGCAGCGGCCGCTGCTCGACGATCGCGCGCGGGAGGTCATCCGTCAGCCAGCGGCCGAGCTCGCCACCGACGGCGTCGCGCGCGGCACTTAGACCAACCGCTCGAATCGATGCGTCGTGCGCATCGCTTGCGATCAGATGTGCCCACCCGCGCTCGAGCAGCGTCCGCGCGCACGCCTGGCTGCGCGGGCCTGAACGCCCGTCGATCGTCGTCGCGGTCAACTGCGTCAGCGCCCCCGCTGAAACGAGCGGCTCGACGAGCTCCGGCCGCTCCTGCACCTCCGCGTTGCGCTCCGGATGCGCAAGCACGGGCGTGATCCCCTGCATGCGCAGCTGAAAGAGCTTCTCGCCGATGTCGAGCGGCCAGCCGACATACGGTGTCTCGACCAGCAGGAACGCCGGATTGCCGCCGAGACCGAAACGCTGCAACTCCGCAAGCGGACGCGACAACTCCGCAAGGTCGAGCTCGCCACCTCGCACGATGCGGATCATCCCGCCCACCGCGTCGTTCACCTCGCCCACGCGCTGCTCCATCTGTTCCGCCGTCGTCATGTGGTCGCGGCGCACGTGCGGCGTCGCGGCGAGCACCTCGATGCCGTCAGCCGCGGCAGCGCGGCAGATCTCCAGCGACCCCTCGATGTCCTCGGGACCGTCGTCGATCCCGAACAACACGTGAGAGTGCAGGTCGATCACAGAGCTGCGAACGCGAGAAAGAGCTCGCGCGCCGCGGCGATGCCAAGCGGCACGTACTCCGCAAGCAACCGCTCGTTCGGCGAATGAATCTGCGCATCCGGGAGGCTGAAGCCGGTGATCACCGTCGGGATGCCTTGGTCGGCCAGCGCTGGGACGATCGGCAGCGTGCCACCCGAACGAATCAACGCGGGGCGCACACCCAATGCTTTCTCGAACGCGTCGAGCCCGAGCTGAATCGCCTTCGCATCGGGCGGCACGAGGCCCGGCGGCGCCGACGAGAGCAGCTCGACCTCGAGGTCAGCGCCGTCGGGCGCAGCCTCACGCAGCAGCCGCTCGAACACGGACGCGATCTCGCCGGGATCCTGGCCGGGCGCGAGACGCACCGACACGTTCGCCTCTGCCTCTACCGGCAGCACCGTCTTCTGCAGCAACGGCGAGCCGCTCACGATGCCGTTCACGTCGAGCGCAGGCTCGGCGAACGTGCGCACGTAGAAGTCTTCCGCGGCGCGCGCGTCCTTCGGGCGCGCACCCTGGTCGGACAACTCGGACGCGCCCGCCGGTAGCTCCCTCCACCCCGCGAGCTCCTCCGCCGTCGGCGGCGCGATGCCCGCGCGCAGCGGCTCGGCGAGCACGCCGTCGTACGCGACCAGCGAATCGAAGACCTTGATCAGCGCGTGCGCCGCATTCAGCGCAGCCCCGCCGTACATGCCCGAGTGCAGATCCTTGTCGCCGCTCTTCAGCTTCACGTGAAAGTAGACGAGCCCCCGCGTCGCGACGTTGAACGCCGGCAGACCGCGGCGGATCATGCCGCTGTCGAAGATGACCGCCGCGTCGGCGCCGCGCGTGTCGGCTTCGAGGAACTCGACGATCGAGTGGCCGCCGGTCTCCTCTTCGCCGTCGCAGCAGAAGCGCACGTTGACCGGCAACTCGCCCGCCTGCGCAAGCTCACGTGCCGCGGCCAGCAGCAAGTAGAGCTGGCCCTTGTCGTCTGCAGTGCCGCGGCCGTACAGATATTCGCCGCGAATCTCCGGCTCGAACGGGTCGCTCTCCCAGAGCTCGATCGGATCCTCGGGCTGCACGTCGAAATGCCCGTAACAGAGAACGGTCGGCGCTTCGGCTCCCCCGGACGCCTTGATCTCGCCGATCGCAAGCGGCTGCCCATGCCAGTCGACGAGCTCGCACTCGCCGCCCGCTGAACGGATGAAGTCGCACACCCACTCCCCCGCGCGCACGACGTCCGCCGCGTGCGCCGGGTTGGCGCTGATCGAACGGATGCGCAGGAACTCCGCGAGCTCGTCAAACCAGTCCACGACGCTGGAGACTACCGACGGAGCTCGTAGGCGAAGCTATCGCGCCCCGCGCCGTCTAGGCGAGCGCCGGCACGAACAGCTCCGAGCTTCTCAACTGCTCGCTGCGACCGGACGTTCTGTGGATGGATCAGAAAAATGACACAGCGAACAAAACGAAACGCATGGTCGAGCATCAGCCGCTTCAGCTCGCCGTTGTACGCGCCGCCCCAGTGCGATCGCGCGAGGAAGCTCCAGCCGATCTCGACTTCGCTTCGTCGATTGTCGAACCCGTGGAAGCGTGAGGTGCCGATGATCCGGCTGTCGCCGCGATCGAGAACCGCGAGCGCACCTCCTGACGCCAAATGGTCAGCGAAGAACGCACGGAACACCGACTCTTCGTGCCGGTTCGGGACGGGATGCTGCTCCCAAATTCGTGGATCCGCGTTGGCGGTGTAAAGGCCGGCGTAATCGTCTGCCCGAAGCGGGCGTAGCTCGACAAGCTCGCCGACCAGATGGGGTTGAAAGTCGAAGCTGTTCGACACGTCGGGAAACAGTGCCAGGCACTCGTGGTGCCTGGCACCTAGAGATCAGGCGACGTCGCGGAGCTTCTGCGAATCGGCAAGCGCGCGCAGCTTCTTCAGGCCTTGGTTCTCGATCTGCCTGATCCGTTCGCGCGTCACCTGGAACGTGCGCCCCACTTCGTCGAGCGTGCGCGGCTGTTCGCCGTTCAGCCCGTAGCGAAGCTCGAGCACGCGCCGTTCGCGATAGCTCAACGCGCCGAGGCACTTCGTGAGCGCCGCCGCGCGGAACGCGGTGTCGGCGGCCTCGTCGGGAAGCGGTGTGTGCTCGTCCTCGATGAACTGGCCGAACTCCGACTCCTCCTCGTCGCCGACCGGCTTCTCCAGCGACACCGGCGCCTGCGACGTGCGGCGAATCGACTCGACCTCTTCTAGCGTCATGTCGAGGTCGCGCGCGATCTCCAGATTCGTCGGCTCGCGTCCTTGCTCCGAACGCAACTTGCGCTCCGACCGCATGATCTTGTTCAGCTTCTCGACGACGTGCACCGGCATGCGAATCGTGCGCGCCTTGTCGGCAAGCGCACGCGCGACAGCCTGGCGGATCCACCACGTCGCGTAGGTCGAAAACTTGTAGCCCTTGCGCCAGTCGAACTTCTCCGCAGCGCGCACGAGCCCGATCGTCCCCTCCTGGATCAGATCGAGGAACGGCAGCCCCTGGTTCCGGTAGCGCTTCGCGATCGAGACGACGAGGCGTAGGTTCGCCTCCACCATCTCCTGCTTCGCGCCATGGTCGCCGCGCTCGATGCGCTTGGCAAGCTCGACTTCCTGCGCCGCAGTCAGCAGGTTGACCTTGCCGATGTCCTTCAGGAAAAGCTGCAACGAATCGGCCGAGAACTCCAGCTCTGCCGGCTCCTCGACCTCGCTCGGCGACATCTCGCCGGCAGCGCTCTGGAAATCGGCTTCCGCTTCGGCTTCGAGGTCGTCGTCGTCCTCGTCCACTGCGGGTGCTGCAGGAGCTTCTTCGTCGAACTCTTCGACGTCTTCCCGTACGTCCATGTGCCTCCCGGCTCAATCGCTGCGGCGGAACTCTGGCATTACCTTCGGACGGACGCATAGGCCGGTCGGCTCATCTTCCAGCGCTTGTGGACCCAGCCTTCGCGATGCGGTCGAGCAATTGCGTCGTCTCACGGCCGATCTGCGTGTGCGGGCCGAGCGCTTTCGCCTTCTCGAATTCGGCGATCGCCTGCTTCGCTTCGCCGATCCACACGAGCTCGAGGCCGAGGTAATAGCGCACGATCTGGCTTTGCGGATACTTCTTCGCGAGCGGGCCTAGCCGCGAGAACGACGCGTTCAGGTTGTCCTCGTCGAAGCGTCCGACGGCCGCCGCGACCTGCGCCTCGATCTCGTCCGGATGCAGCTTCGCCGCCTTCGCGTACAGCCGCTCGGCGGAATGCTGATGACCGTCGCGCTGAAGCACCGAGCCGCGGATCAGCAGCGGATCGTGCCCACTCGGAACGAAGATCGGATAGCCCTCCTGGAAGAACTGCGGATGCAGCAGCTGGTCGGCAGCGATCTCGTACTGCGTGTTGTGGCCCGATTTCTTCGCCGCCGCCAGTGCCTGCGCAGCGTCGTTCAGGTAGCCGCGGCACTCGAGCGCGATGCCGTAGTTGAACTGCGCAACCGGGTTGCCGGGGAAGCGGACGACGAGCAGTTCGAGCCGCGCGAGCGTGCCGGACGGCCAATGGTTGAAGGCTTCACGGGTCGCAGAGGCGATCGCAGGCTTGCCGACGCCCGGGACGATGTACGCGGCCGGCGCCTTCTTGCACTGCGCCTTCGGCTGGGCTGGATCCTGGCGCGTGGCGAGCACGACGCCGGTGACGATCCCCGCTGCAGCGACCGCCGCGGCCGCTACTGCGAGCCGGACGCGGGTTGCCGGTGACATCGCGGCGAGGGTAGCGGGAATGCCGAAGCGGGCAGCTACCGTTTGAGACAGATATGCCGACCTACCGCCAGCTGCTCGATCAAGCGAAATCCGAGATTCGGGAGGTCGACGCGCGCGCGGCGCAGGAGCTGACCGGCGCCCGCTGGCTCGACATCCGCGAGCTCGACGAGTGGCAGGAAGGCCAGATTCCCGGCGCGATCCACATCCCGCGCGGCAACCTCGAGTCGCGTATCGAGAGCGCGATCCCCGACAAGTCCGCGCAGCTCGTCGTCTACTGCGCCGCCGGGAACCGCTCGGCGTTCGGCGCGAAGACGCTGGCCGAGCTCGGCTACACCGACGTCGTCTCACTGAAGGGCGGCTTCACCGACTGGAAGCGAAGCGGTTTTGCGATCGACACGCCGCGCATGCTCTCGCCGGAGAAGCGCACGCGCTATTCGCGTCACCTGCTGATCCCCGAGGTCGGTGAGGAAGGGCAGATGAAGCTGCTCGACTCGCGCATCCTGCTGATCGGAGCCGGCGGTCTCGGATCGCCTGCGTCCTTGTATCTCGCGGCGGCCGGTGTCGGCACGCTCGGCATCATCGACGCGGACATCGTCGATGAGACAAACCTGCAGCGGCAGATCGCGCACTCGCTCGACACGCTCGGCGCGCCGAAGGTCGACTCTGCGAAGCGCGCGATCAACGCGCTCAACCCCGACGTCGACGTTCGCACCTACCGCGAGCGCCTCACGTCCGAGAACATCGACCGGATCCTCGACGA
>DASUKC010000076.1:0-13271 GCA_036278975.1 Gaiellaceae bacterium | reverse complement strand
GTAGCGCTCGAGCCCCGCGTACGACTGCCAAAGCGGCGCGACGCGGTCGTACAGGTCGGCATGCTCGCCCATGTCGTCGCGCGCGGCGGCGCTGAACTCCTCGGCGCTCATGCTCTCCGCCCGTTCAACCCAGGTGTCGAGCTCGCGCTCGAGCCGGTCGAGGTGCGCCTCGATGTCTTCCTTCACGCCGAAATGGATCAGCGCGATGCGCTCGGGAGCGCGGCGGCGGATCTCGGCTGCGGTCGCGTGCCAGCCTTCGAGGTCGAAATCCGGAGGCGGTGAGACGGGCAGTACGTAGTCGCCCGGCGGGATGCGCACGCCGCACGCGTCGCCGGCGAGTAGCGTGCCGTCGCGCAGATACGAGACATGATGGGTCGCGTGCCCAACAGTGGGAAACGCGTCCCAGCCGAGCACGTCGCCGTCAGCGAGGCGCAGCTGCTCCTCGGGCACCGGCAGCAATTCGCCCCAGAGCGGGTCGAACATCTCGCCGTAGAGGCGCCGCGCGGAGCGCTCGAGCCGCGACGGGTCGACCAAGTGCGGTGCGCCGACGGGCGACACCCAAATCGTCAGCTCTGGGTGGCGTCGCGCGATCGTCCCCGCCGCGCCTGCGTGGTCGAGGTGGATGTGGCTGAGCAGCAGGTGTCGCACGTCGGTCAGCGCGAGACCTTGTTCGTCGAGACGGCGCTCGAGCGTTGGCAGCGTCGAGGCGGGACCGCAGTCGAAGAGTGCGACGCCGTCGTCGGTGTCCACGAGGTAGACGCCGATCGCCTCGGCCTGACCGCCGAACTCGAGATCGAGAACGCGCACTAGACGTGCGCAGCTGAGCGAACGAGCGCCGCTTCGAGATCGGCGAGCAAATCGTCCGCCGACTCGATGCCGACCGAGAGCCGCACCAGGTTCGGCGGCGGCGCGAACGGCGCACCGGCCGTCGACGCGTGCGTCATCCGCGCGGGATGCTCGATCAGGCTCTCGACGCCGCCGAGCGACTCGGCGAGCTGGAAGATGCGCGTGCGCGCGACAAGCTCCACCGCTTCCTGCTCGGTCTCCGTGAGGAACGAGACCATGCCGCCGAAGTCGCGCATCTGTGTGCGCGCGACGTCGTGGCCGTGGTGCGACGGCAGGCCGGGGTAGAGCACGCGCTCGACGCCGGGATGGCCGTCGAGGAAGTGAGCAACCTGGCGCGCGTTCTCGCAGTGCTGGCGCATGCGCACGGCGAGCGTCTTGATCCCGCGCAGCACGAGCCACGCATCGAACGGGCCGGGGACGGCGCCAAGCGACTTCTGGAGGAAGAAGAGGCGCTCCGCGATCGCGTCGTCGTTCGTCCCGACGAAGCCGCCGATCGTGTCGCTGTGGCCGCCGAGGTACTTCGTCGTCGAGTGCACGACTGCGTCGGCGCCAAGCTCGAGCGGCTGCTGCAGGTACGGCGTCGCGAAAGTGTTGTCGACGACGAGCAGCGCGCCGGCTGCGTGTGCGGCGTCGGCGGCGCGGCGGATGTCGACCACGTTCAGCATCGGGTTCGACGGCGTCTCGACCCACACGATGCGCACGTCGTCGCCGAGGTGTGCGCTCAGATTGTCGTCGAACTCGGACGCGGGAACGTACGTGAACTTGTAGCCCTTCGGCTCGTACACCTGTGACGTCATGCGGTAGACGCCGCCGTAGACGTCTGCGATCAGCACGACGCGCTGGCCGGGGTCGACGAGGTGCATCAGCGTCGTCGTCGCGCCGAGCCCCGAGCTGAACGCGACGCCATGCTTCGCGTTCTCGAGCGACGCGAGCGCCGTCTGCAGCGCGCTGCGCGTCGGGTTCGCGACACGCGCGTAGTCGTAACCCTTGTGCACACCGACGGCTTCCTGCACGAACGTCGATGTCTGGTAGATCGGCGTGATGATCGCGCCGGTCGCCGGGTCGGGCTCCTGCCCTGCGTGGATTGCGCGAGTCTCGAAGTCCATCACGTCGACTCTAGCCGCGCGCCCAGGAAGCGCGCGAGCTCTTGTAGCGGCTTCTTCAAGGAGACCGGCTTCACGCCGTCTTCCCACCACGTGCCCTTCACGTGGAGCAGCCCTGCCTTGCGATCCAGCACCGGCTCGATCCGACCGACGACCTTGTCGCCCTTGAGCAGCGGGAGCACGTAGTAGCCGTATTGCCGCTTCGCCTGCGGGACGTACATCTCGAGGCGGTAGTAGAAGCCCCAGAGCGCCTCCGCCCGCGCGCGGTTGTGGATCAAGCGGTCGAAGGGGGAGAGGAACGTGATGCGGTTCGGCACGGGCGAGTCGTCGGCGTCGGGGTGCACGTGCCACTTGCCCTTGATCAGCTCGACACCGAGCGCCTTGCGGCGATTCGCCTCGAACAACTTCTCCGCGTCCTTGATCGGCACCGTCTCGCTCTTCGGCCAGACACGCTCGGCGAGATCCCACACGCGTTGTTTCCCCGACCGCCCGGCGACGGCGACTTCGCCGCGCACGGTCAGGCACTCCAGCATCAGCCCGATCTGGCGCTCGCCCCACCACGTGTGGTTCTCGCGCCGCTGGCCCTTGTGCGGCTCGATGTCGCGCGAGAGCAGCGGCCCGCGCTTGTCGAGCTCGCGCAGCACGTAGCGGCGAAACGGCGCTTCGCTCTCGACCCACGCGTTGACACGCTTCCCGTACGCAGTCCCGCCGCGCCGGATGTTGCGCATATGCGCGCGCAGCATCGGCAGCGACTCGACCGGCCAGATGAACGCGTTCCACTCGACCAATTCCTTGGTGTCCCAGAGCAGGCGCTCCAGCTCGGTGCGGTCGTGGTCGCCGAGCCGGCTCCAGAGCACGAGCTCCTGCGGCGTCGCGACGGTCGCGATCGGGTCCATCTGCAAATAGCGCAGGCGGCGCACGGTCGACAGGACGTCCGTCGCCGAACCGTCCAGCAGCTGCGCATGGATCGAGATGCGGCGGAGCTGTTCGAGCGAGTGCGTCAGGAGCCGTGCGCGAGGTAGTCGAGCAGGTCGCTGCGCGTGACGACGCCGAGCGGCCGGCCCGCGTCCGCCACGACGACGGCGTTCGTGCCGCCGGTGAGTGCCGTGACGATCTCGTCGACCGACGCGTCCGCCTCGACGGTCGCGAGCGGGCCGAGCATCGCGCCGGCGACATCTTCGTGCAGCGCATCCGGGTTCTTGAAGACGCGGTCGAGCAGCGCGCGGTCCTGGAGCGAGCCGATCACGTCCGCCAGTGATGACAGTTCACCGTCACGCACGACAGGCAGCTGCGAGATCGAATAGCGCTCCATCACGGCAATCGCCTCCGCAACTTTCTGGTGCGCGGAGATCGTGACGAGCTGCGGCGTATCGCCCTGCTTCGACTTCAGCAGCTCGCGCACGTTTGGTGTCGGCGCGCTGCGCTCGAGGAAGCCGTGCTCGATCATCCAGTTGTCGTCGAGGAACTTCGAAAGATACGAGCGGCCGGAGTCGGGGAGGATGGTGAGGATCTTCGCGTCGGGCTTGTTCAGCTTCCGCGCGTATTCGAGCGCGCCCCACACTGTCGAGCCCGATGAGCCGCCGACCAGCAATCCTTCTTCGCGCGCGAGCTGCCGCGCAGCGAGGAACGAGTCGCGGTCGTTCACGCGGATCCACTCGTCGACGACGGTGAGGTCGATCGTCTTCGGCCAGGTGTCCTTGCCGATGCCCTCGACGAGGTACGGATGCAGCTCGCCCTCGTCCTTCGCGGTGTAGATCGAGCCTTCGGGATCGACGCCGACGATGCGGACTTCCGGCTTCTTCTCGTGGAACCAGCGGCCGATGCCGCTGATCGTGCCGCCGGTGCCGACGGAGATGACGATCGCGTCGAGTTCGCCGCCGGTCTGCTCCCAGATCTCCGGCGCGGTCGTCAAGTAGTGCGCCTCGGGGTTCGCCATGTTCGAGTACTGGTCGGGCTTGAAGCCCCCGGGAATCTCCTCTGCCAGGCGCGACGACACGCTGTAGTACGACTCGGGTGAGTCGTGGTCGACAGCCGTCGGCGTGATCACGACTTCCGCGCCATACCCGCGCAGCATCGAGATCTTCTCCTGGCTCATCTTGTCCGGCATCACGAAGATGCAGCGGTAGCCCTTCTGAGCCGCCGCCATCGCGAGGCCGACGCCGGTGTTGCCGGAGGTCGGCTCGACGATCGTGCCGCCGGGCTTGAGTTTCCCGTCGCGCTCCGCCGCCTCGACCATCGCCATGCCGATGCGGTCCTTGTTCGAGCCGCCGGGATTCAGAAACTCGAGCTTGGCGAGGATCGTGCCGGGAACGCCCCGACCGATCCGGTCGAGCCGGACGATCGGGGTGTTGCCGATGAGATCGAGAACAGTCGGGTATTCGCGTGCCAAAGCGGGGGAAGCCTAGCCCCTAGCTCCTACGCGGGGGCTGGCTCCGCCACGAGCTCCTCGCGGGAGATGAACACCAGCCCTGCGACCAGCGCCGCCGCGCTGACGCCGACGAGCACCCAGAACCCGACGTGCGTGCCCGACGTGAACGCGGACGCGAATCCGCGCGTCGGCACCAGGTGGTTGAAGCGGCTGAGCGACACCGACGAGCAGATCGCGACGCCGATCGCGCCGCCTACCTGCTGCGCGGTGTTGATCAAGCCCGATGCGAGCCCGGCCTCGTCGTGGTCGACGCCGGCGAGCGCCGCGATCGAGATCGGGATGAACGTGAACGGCAGCGCGAACCCGATCAGCAAGTAGCCGGGCAGCAGCGCGCCCCAGAACGAGCCGTGCGTCGGCACCTGCGTGTAGTAGACGTTGCCCGCGATCATCGCGATGAAGCCTGCGGTGAGCACCGGCTTCACGCCGAGCTTCGTCGTCAGCCCTTGCGCGAGGCCCGCCCACAGCACCGCTGTCCCGGCGGTCGCGGCGAACGTGATGCCGGTCTTCAGCGCCGAGTAGCCGAGCACCTGCTGCACGTACAGCGTGAGCAGGAAGAAGTTCGCGAACGTGACCACGCCCAGGAACGCGCCGATCATGTTCGCTCCTGCGACCGTGTGGATGCGGAAGATGCGGAACGGCATCAGCGGGTCCTTCGCGCGCGTCTCGATCACGAGGAACGATGCGATCAAGATCGCCGCGGCGACCAGCACGCCGATCGTGCGGCCCGACGTCCAACCGTAGTTGGGTGCTTCGGAGACCGCGTAGACGAGGAGCGCGAGCCCGCCGGTGACGGAGACCGCGCCGCCGAAGTCCTGCGACGTTTCGCGCTCGGACTTGCTCTCGCGCACGAAGCGTGGCGCGGCCAGGAACGCGAGCACGCCGACCGGGACGTTGACGAAGAAGATCCATTCCCAGCCGAGGTACTTCGTCAGCAGGCCGCCCGCGAGCACGCCGACCGCGGCACCGCCGCCGCCGAGCGCACCCCAGATCCCGAGCGCCTTGTTGCGCTCGGCGCCTTCCTCGAACGTCGTCATGACGATCGACAGCGCGGACGGGGTGATCACGGCGGCGCCGACGCCTTGCACCGCACGCGACACGATCAGCACGCCTTCCGACCAGGCGAGGCCGCAAACCAGCGACGCGACGGTGAAGATGACGACGCCCGCGAGGAACACGCGCCGGCGCCCGAACAGGTCCGCGAGGCGCCCTGCGAGCAGCAGGAAACCGCCGAACGTGATCGCGTACGCGGTGATGACCCACTGCAGGTTGTCGCGCGAGAAGTGCAGCGACTTCCCGATCGACGGCAGTGCGACGTTGACGATCGAGACGTCGAGAATCGTCATGAAGAACGCGGCGCACACGATTGTGAGCGCCTTCCAGCGCAGCGGATCAGCGGCCATGCTGCCTACCTCTCTCTCCTTGGTTTCCCGCCCCCAACGCGGATACGGCGGATGCTATTCCGACGAACGGCGCGCAGCCGAATCGACAGCGGCGGATCAGCCGAACCAGGTACGTACCAGGTGCGTACCAGGTGCGTACCAGTGACGTGTCGAATCTGTGACGAGTTAGTGCCGGAAGTGCCGCTTGCCGGTCAAGACCATCGCCGCATTGCCTGCTTCTACCGCTGCGAGCACTTCTGCATCGCGGCGCGATCCACCCGGCTGGATGATCGCCGTGATGCCCGCGTCGAGCGCGAGCTGCGGGCCGTCTGCGAACGGGAAGAACGCGTCGCTCGCAAGCACAGCGCTGTTTGTGTCGTGACCGTGCTCGCGCGCCTTGTCGATCGCGATGCGAACCGAATCGACGCGACTCATCTGACCCGCGCCGACGCCGATCGTCTGTAACCCCTTCGCAAGCACGATCGCGTTCGACGACACGTGTTTGCACACGCGCCATGCGAACAGCAGATCACCCCACTGCTCCTCGCTCAGCGAACCGCATGCGATCTCCATCGCATCGCGCTCGTCGACGCCCGAGTCGCGGTCTTGCACAAGCAGTCCGCCGAGCACACGCTTGAGGTCGGGCTCGCCGGGCGTGTCGGCGCGCCGTTCTTCGTCTGCGAGGATGCGCAGCGCCTTCTTCGTGCGCAGCGTCGCAAGCGCTTCTTCGTCGTAGCCCGGGGCGAGCAGCACCTCGACGAAGTGCTCTGCGATTCGCTTCCCGAGCTCCGCGCCGACGGGGCGGTTGAGGATTGCGACGCAGCCGAACGCCGACACCGGGTCGGCAGCGAGCGCGCGCTCCCACGCCTCCTCGATCGTCGGCGCGAGCGCGACGCCGCAGGGGTTCGCGTGCTTCACGATTACCGCGCACGGCAGCTCGAACTCGCGCGCGACGCGCCGCGCGCCCTCGAGATCCGCGAGGTTGTTGAACGACAGCTCCTTGCCGCCGAGCTGCTCCACCCGCGAGAGCAGGTCGCGCCGCGCGCCCTCCTGCGCGTAGTACGCCGCCGCCTGGTGCGGGTTCTCGCCGTACGGTAGGTCGGCGACCTTGCGGAACGAGAGCGTGAGGTGCTGCGGGAAGCGCTCGTCTTCGGCAAACCATGCGGCGATCGCCGCCTCATACGCTGCGGACTCTGCGAACGCTGTGCGCGCGAGCTCGCGCCGCGTTTCGAGCGTCACCTCGCCGTGCTCACGCAGCTCGTCGAGCACGCGTGTGTACTGCGATGGGTTCGACACCGCGGCGACGTGCGCGAAGTTCTTCGCGGCTGCGCGCAGCATCGTCGGCCCCCCGACATCGATCATCTCGACCACATCTGCCTCCGGCACGCCGCGCTTGCCGGCCACCGACGTGAACGGATAGAGACTGACGCACACGAGGTCGATCGGGTCGATCTCGAGCTCGGCCAGCGTCGCGACGTCGTCGTCGTTGTCGCGGCGCGCGAGGATGCCGCCGTGGATGCGCGGGTGCAGCGTCTTCACGCGCCCGCCGAGCATCTCGGGCGCTCCGGTGACGTCCTCGACGCGCTCGACGTCGATGCCTTGCCCGGCGAGGTACGAGGCGGTTTGCCCCGACGAGACGATCGTCCAGCCGAGCTCGACCAACCCGCGCGCGAGCTCGTCGACGCCTGTCTTGTCCCAGACGCTGATCAGCGCGCGAGGCACAGTTCGCTCACCACCTCGGGCAGCAGTCGATGCTCCACCGCATGAATCCGTTCGACCAGCGTGCCGCGCGGCTCGACCGCAATCTCTTCCTGTCGCAGCACCGGTCCCGTGTCGAGACCCTCGTCGACGAGATGCACGGTGACGCCGGTGGTCTCCGCGTTCGCCGCGAGCGCATCGTCGATCGCATGCGCGCCGGGAAACGCCGGCAGCAGCGACGGATGAACGTTCACGATCCGCTCCGGAAAGCGATCGAGGAACGGCTTCGTCAGCAAATGCATATAGCCGGCGAGCACGACCAGTTCGACGCCGTGCTCCTCGAGCCACGTCGCCATGACGAGATCGCGCTCTTCACGGTCGGCGTGGCAGTCGAGCGAGAACGTCGCCGTCGGCACGCCTCCTTCGCGCGCGCGGACGAGCGCGTATGCGTCCTTGCGGTTGGATGCGACCGCGTTCACCGGCAGACCGCGGTCGAGCAGTGCCTGCAGATTCGTACCGTTGCCGCTCACGAGGACGCCGATCACGAGATGTGCCCGATCACAAGCTCGCCAGGCTGCGCTTCCGGGGCGACAGCGCACCAGCCGATGCCGAGGTTGAACACGCGCCGCAGTTCTTCCTCGTCGATATGACGGGCGAGCCACGCGAAGACCGGTGGCCGTTCCCAGGAGTCCCAGTCGATCTCTACCGTCCCGTTGGGAACGACGCGCGAGAGATTGCCGAGGATGCCGCCGCCCGTGATGTGCGCGAACGCGTGCGCTCGACCACGCAACGATCGCGCGACGTCGAGATAGAGACGCGTCGGCGCGAGCAGATCCTCGCCGTCATAGTCCTCCGTCTCGAGCACGCGGCGCACGAGCGTGAAGCCGTTTGCGTGCAAGCCCGCGGATGCGAAGCCGATAACGACGTCGCCCGCAACGACGGTCGACCCGTCGAGCGGCGCATCGACGATGCCCACGCACGTGCCGGCGAAGTCGAGCTCGCCGGGTGCGTAGATGCCGGGCAGCTCTGCGGTCTCGCCGCCGACGAGCGCGACGCCCGCTGCACGGCACATCTCCGCCGCGCCTTCGACGAGCTCTGCGACCTCTGCGAGGTCGATCGTGTTCGCTGCGACGTAGTCGAGCAGGATCAGCGGGTCGGCGCCGCACGTCGCGACGTCGTTGATGCAGTGCGCGGCGAGATCCGCGCCGCATGCACGCAGCCGTCCGCGCTCGCGTGCGAGCATCAGCTTCGTGCCGACGCCGTCGGTCGACGCGGCAAGAAAGCGGCCGTCGCCCAACGGGTGCACGCCGGCAAACGCACCGAACCCGCGCGCGCCAGTCGATTCGGCCGCCGCCCTGAGCCGGTCGACGACCGAGTCCGCGGTCGTGAGCGACACGCCTGCGGCTGCGTAGCTGTGCGGCTGGTCGGTCAAGCGAAGCGCTCAGCGTAAAGCTCGGGTCGGCCCTCGGGCCCGCCGGGAACGAAGCGCACGACCGTTCCGCCGACTGTCACGGCGCCATCCTCTGCATCGAGACCGAGGATGTCGGCGAGCGCGCCGGCCTTCGAGTCGGGGTCGTCCGCACGCAGCTGCAGCTCGATCAGCGACAGCTCATCCTCTTTCTCGACCAGCTCCTCGATCCAGTCGCGCGGAGGGTGCACTTCGAGCCGGTAGCCGGCGTTCGTCGCGACGAATGTACGGCGGCCGCCGTGCTCCTGCAGCCGCAGGTTCCAGTGCATCGCGCGGCCGAGGACGGCCTGAAACTCGTCCTCGTCGAGCACGATGCCGATGTGGTCGACGCGCGGCACCTGCCAGTGCCCCGGCTGGACGACGATGTTGACGGCGCCGCACTCGAGCTCCGACAGGCGCAGCTTGAAGCCGTCACGGTCGAGTTGTTCCCACGACACGCCCGGCTCGACGGCGACGTGCTCGTCGCCGACGCGGCCATACCGCGCAACGAGGTTGAAGTTGAGCTTCGCCAGGTAGCGCGCCTCGACCTCCCGCAGCTGTGATGTCACCAAGTGGTAGTGGAAGAGGTGCACCCCGCTAGTTTTCCAGGGGTCGTATGTCGCCGTCGCTTCTGACGCCGTGGAGCTTCGAACCGCTCCAAGTCGTCCCCACCGTCATCGTGGCGGCGCTGTATCTGCGCCGCACGCGCTCGCTCGCGCAGCGCGGCCAGCCGGTGTCGGCATGGCGGCAGACCGCGTTCTGGGCGGGGATCGGGCTGGTGGTGCTCGCGCTCAACTCGCCGATCGACTCGCTGGGCGAGGAGCACTTCTTCTTCCTGCACATGCTGCAGCACGTGATCCTCGGCGACCTCGCGCCGCTCTGCTTCGTCACCGGGATGACCGGGCCTGTACTGCGGCCCGTGCTCGCGCTGCCCGGGGTCGACCAGTTGCGCAAGCTCGCGCATCCGTTGGTCGCGCTGCCGCTCTGGGCGGTCGACTTGTACGTGTGGCACGTCCCGTTCCTGTACGACGGCGCGCTGCATCACGACTCGATCCACGCGCTCGAGCACTTTCTCTTCTTCACGCTCGGCTGCTTCATGTGGGCGCCCGTGCTCGAGACGCTGCCGGCGCCGGAATGGTTCGGCACAGGGATGAAGCTCGGCTACATCGCGGTCGTGCGGCTGATCGAGACGGTGCTCGGCAACATCTTCATCTGGTCGGGCACTGCGTTTTACGGCGTGTACAAGCATCCGGCTGAGTGGGGGATCTCGCCGGTACACGACCTGAACCTCGGCGGCGTCGTGATGATGGCCGAGGGCTCGATCGTCACCATCGGCGCGCTCGCCTGGCTTTTCCTTCGCCTCGCCGCGGAGAGTGAGTTACGGCAGCAGCTGCTCGAGCAAGGACTCGACCCGCGACAGGTGCGGCGCGCGGTGCGCTACGGCAGGGCGGGCGATCTTGTCTGACGTCGTCGAGCGCCCGGTGTCCTAGACCTTCTCGAAGCGCAGCTTGCGTGCATCCGCCGGCGTGCGCGTCGGGTACTCGCGCGTGAGGCACGCGCGGCACAGCGCGCTCGCCGGCCGGTGAGTCGATTCCTGCAGCGCTTCCAGCGACAGATACGCGAGCGATGTGGCGCCGATCGCTTCACGGACTTCCTCGACGGTCGAATGCGCGGCGATCATCTCGTCCTCAGACGCCAGGTCGATGCCGTAGTAACACGGTGAGACGACCGGCGGCGACGAGATGCGCACGTGCACCTCGGCGGCGCCCGCATCGAACAGCATCTGCACGATCTGACGCGTCGTCGAGCCGCGCACGATCGAGTCGTCGACGACGACGAGGCGCTTGCCTTCGACTTCCGCGAGCGGGTTGAACTTCATGCGGATGCCCTGCTCGCGCATCCCTTGCTCGGGCTGGATGAACGTGCGTCCGACGTAGCGGTTCTTGATCAGCCCCTCGCTGAACGGGATCCCGGCTGCGCGCGCGAAGCCGATCGCCGCGGGTGTGCCCGAGTCGGGTATCGGCAGCACGAGGTCGGCTTCCGCCGGCGCTTCCGCCGCAAGCCGCTCGCCCATGCGCACGCGGGCGCCGTGCACCTCGACGCCGTTGAGCTTCGTGTCCGGACGCGCGAGATAAAAGAACTCGAAGAGACAAAGCGCGCCGTGCCCCGCCGGCGCGAGCGCGTGCAGCGAGTGTGTTCCCTCGTCGTCTGCGATGACGAGCTCGCCCGGCTCGACCTCACGTTCGAAGTCGGCGCCGATCAGGTCGAGTGCGCAGCTTTCAGATGCGAGCACCGGGTCGTCGCCGAGCCGGCCGATAACCAGAGGGCGAAATCCATGGGCATCCCGGAAGCCGAAGAGCTTGCCGTCGGCCAAGCCGACCACGGTCGCTGCGCCTTCGAGCTGCATCATTGCCGCGGAGACGGCATCTTCGAGTGAACGCTCGTCGTCGGCGATCAGCGCCGCGATCACCTCGGAGTCCGACGTCGAGCCGAGCGGCTTGCCGACATCGTCTCGCAACTGCTCGGCGTTGACGAGGTTGCCGTTGTGGCCGAGGGCGACCGTGCGCGTGCGCCCGTGATGCAGGAGCGGCTGGGCGTTCGACCAGTCGTTGCCGCCGGTCGTCGAGTAGCGCGTGTGGCCGATCGCGAGCTCACCCTTCAGACCCGACAGTGAGCCTTCGTCGAACACCTGTGGCACGAGCCCGAGGTCGCGCAACGCCGTCAGCCGTCCGCCCTCACTCACGGCGATGCCCGCCGACTCCTGGCCGCGGTGCTGCAGCGCGTAGAGCCCGAAGTACGTGAGCCTCGCGACATCGCGGCTTGGCGCGCGCACGCCGAAGACGCCGCACATCTAGTGCTCCTCCAGTGAATGTGGCCACGTTCCTGGCGAGCGAAAAGCGAGCGATGCAAGGACGCAGGGAGCCCTGGTAATGGTCTCTACCGGGGCGACTGAGGACGCCGCAGCGCGACGCTTTGCAGCCGCCAGGGACCTGGAGGACATTTGCTGGAGGGGCACTACAGCGTCACCAGCCCGACGCAACCGACGACCGGCGTCGGCGGGATCGGCCGCCCACCGGTCTCGTTGTAGAGCGAGACGTTTCCGCTCACGACGGGAACGCCAAGCTCGTTCGCTGCCTGGGTGATGCCGTCGATCGCTTGCGCAAGCTCCCAGCCGATCTCCGGCTTTTCGGGGTTGCCGAAGTTGAGGCAGTCGGTGAGCGCGAGCGGCTCGCCACCGGCGTTCGTCACGGCGCGCGCGGCACGCATCACCGCGTCGTAGCCGGCGCGGAACGGATCGCGCGTTCCCGGCGCGGGTCCCTCCAGCGATACGGCGAGCGCGCGTTCGTCATCGAGCCGCAGCACCGCAGCGCCGTCTCCGGGCCGCTTGAGCGTGCGCGAGCCGACCAGCTGGTCGTACTGCTCGTAGATCCACGTCTTCGGTTCGTCGTTCACCGGGTCGACCGGTGCGTCCTCTGTTTCATGCGGGTGTTGCTCGACTTCGTAGCGCGGGCACTCGTCGGTGAGGAGTGTTGCGGGAATCGCGCCGACGCATGCGTCTTCGAAGAACGCGCGCAGCTCGCCGTGATCCGTGACCTCACCGATGACGGTGCACGGCAGCTCCCACTTTGCGCATGCCGCTTCGACAGCGGCGACGCGCGCGGGATCGACGACCGCGATCATCCGCTCCTGCGACTCGGAGATCATGATCTCCCACGGCTCCAGGTCCGCTTCGCGCAGCGGCACGCGGTCGAGATGGATGTCGACACCGAGCCCGTCGCGCGCCATCTCCGAGAGCGACGACGCAAGGCCCGCAGCGCCACAGTCCTGCAGCGAGACGACGAGGTCGCGCTCGACGAGGTCGAGCGACACCTCGATCAGCGCCTTGCCACGGAACGGGTCGCCGATCTGGACGGACGGGCGCTTCTCGTCGGAGCCTTCGAGATCTTGCGACGCGAGCACGGACGCGCCGCCGATGCCGTCGCGGCCGGTGAACGCTCCGAAGAGGACGATGGCGTTGCCCACGCCTTGCGCGCGTGCGCGGAGCACGCGCTCGGTCGGCAGCACGCCCACGCACATCGCATTCACCAGAGGGTTGTCGCGATACGCGGAGTCGAAGACGGTCGCGCCGCCGACGGTCGGCACGCCGACGCAGTTGCCGTAGTGGCCGATGCCGGCGACCGCGCGCTTGAAGTGCCAGTCGGGCGCGCCGAACCAGAGCCCGTCGAGCAGCGCGATCGGCCGTGCGCCCATCGCGACGACGTCGCGGAGGATCCCGCCGACGCCCGTCGCTGCCCCTTGGAACGGCTCGACAGCGGACGGGTGGTTGTGCGACTCGACCTTGAACGCGACGGCGAGCCCGCCGCCGACGT
>DASUKC010000075.1:0-26780 GCA_036278975.1 Gaiellaceae bacterium | reverse complement strand
CTCTGGGCGCAGACGAACTACCAGCAGCTGACGAACCTCTTCCGCGCCGAGGAGCGCTCGACGTCGTACGCGATCGCGAGCGTCGCGAACGTGCTGATCACCGTCGCCGCGATGGTCGTGTTCGTCGCCGTCTTCCACTGGGGCGCGGTCGGGCTCGTCGTCGGAAACTTCACCGGGACGCTCGCGGTGTACGTCGCGCTCGTCGCGTATCGCAGCGAACAGCTCGGGCTGGAGTTCGACTGGTCGCTCTATCGCAAGATGGAGCACTTCGGCCTACCGCTGGTGCCGTCGGCGCTCGCGCTGTGGGCAATCAACTTCGTCGACCGCGAGTTCCTCGTGTGGTTCAAGAACGGCGCGGAGGTCGGCGTGTACTCGGCGGCGATCAAGATCGCGTCCGTCATCACGTTCGTGATGATCGCGTTCCGCACCGCGTGGCCTGCGTTTGCGTATTCGATCGAAGACGAGAGCGAAGCGAAACGCACCTATTCCTTCGTGCTGACATACCTGATGGCATTCGCGTGCTGGGTTGCCCTTGCACTCGGGGCGCTTGCGCCGTGGTGGACGCGCCTCTTGACGACGCCGAAGTACATGCGCGCATCGGAAGGGATAGCCGTGCTCGCGTTTGCCGGTGCGGCATATGCGGGTTACACCGTGCTCGCGATCGGCTCAGGCCGTGCGCGGCGGACGCAGCTCAACTGGGCAGTGACCGGTTTTGGCGCCGCGGTGAACATCGGCCTGAACTTCTGGCTGATTCCGGCGTACGGCATGGTCGGCGCGGCGATCTCGACCGCGGCGGCATATGTCGCGCTCTTCGCCGGGATGACGCTGTACGCGCAGCACGTGTACCCGGTGCCGTACCAGTGGCGGCGCATCGCGACTGTTGTCGCGACTGCAGTCGGCCTCGACGTCGCCGCACGCGCGTCGGGCATGTCATTCGCGCCGTCGTTCGTGCTCGTCGCCGTCTATCCGCTGGTGCTCGCGCTGCTCGGCTTCTACCTGCCGGCCGAGCGCGAGCGGCTCAGGCGACTTCAGCCGCGCCTGCGCACGTAACGCACGCCGCTGCCGACCAGGCCGGCCGCCGCAAGTGCAAGCGCAACGCCGCCGAGGATGAGTACCGGCGTCGGCAACCCGCTGCTATTCCCGCTCGTCTCACCGACAGCGACCGTGGACGGGCCGGGTGCGTGTTGGATGCGCGTCTTCACCACGCCTTTCGTCTCGGCGTTGGTGGGCAGAAGATGGCCCGACCCGACCGCCGACGGAATACGCGATGGATTGACGCTCGTGCTGCGCTCGAGCGAAAGCTGCAGCGCGCGCTTGATGTCCGAGCCGAGGTTCGAGTACACCTGCGCGTCGGCCGGGATGTGCTTCAGCGCGTCGCGGTAACACGCGGCCGGATATTTCGTCGAGATCTTCCCGCTGGCGTACCACTCGTTGTAGATCTGGTCGCGGCAGGGGACCGCCGCGTGCGCGGCCGGGAGCCACACCGCGGCAGCGGTAAGCACGAGGAGCAGAAAACGCTTCACTCGCCCCACGGTGCCCACTCATCCGAAATTCGCACCTAGGGGGCGGTAAGGGTTCCGTTAAAGCAGGCGTCGTGGCACGACTCCGACACATGTACGACCGCGAGCAGCGCCCCGTGCGCATCGAGGACAGTGAGGGTGCCGTGCAGCAGTGATGCGGTGATCACGCGGCCGAAGCCATATTGAACGTTGTACGAGCCGATCTCGATCGGGGTCCGGCGTAACACCGCGCCGTCGCTCAGCCGCTGGACGTGCAGTGTTCCGGAGTCGCCGCTCGTCACATAGGCAACGCCGTCGCCGAACGTGACGTGCTGCGGCGCCAGGTCGGCCGCGAGCCGAACATGCAACTTGCCGGCGCGATCGAAGATGCCGGCCTCGCGCGCCGCGCCGGACGTCACCCAGATGCGCTCGCCGGCGAAGCCGACGTCGTGTGCGGGATACGGCGGCGTCACGGTCGCGACGTGCTTCGGGTGCGACGGGCGTGACACGTCGACGACGGCAACGTCGGGCGATGCGGAGCCGAGACCGATCCAGAGCGTTCGTCCATTCGCGTCGAGCGTGAGGTGTCGCGCCCATTCGCGTAACCGCACGCGGCCGAGCACGTCGCCACGCAGGACGTCGATCGCGACGACCGAGCTGCGACCCGAGTCGGTGACGAACGCGATGCGACCGTTCGGGTGCGCAGCCGTGTAGCGCGGCTCGACGAACTCGCGGAGCACATGGAGCACGCGGCCGTTCGGATCGAGGATCGAGACTGCGCCCGCCGCCGTATGGCAGAGCACCGCGTGATCGCCGACGAGCTCGATCGACCTCGGGTCGGGCAGGGTCGGAACCTTCCGAACGACACGAAAGGCGCTGAGATCGACGAGCGCCACTTTCGCTTCCGCGTCGCAGGTGACGAACGCGTGCGGTGCCGCCGCGGCGGCAGCCAGCGAGACGCGTGACGCAAAAATGACGGTGCCGGTCGCCGTCAAGAATTCGCGACGATTCATCCACAGACGTACGTGTAAGGATCGGCGCGAGGTCCCAAGTACTCTCAACGTCATGGCCCACCCTGAGCTGAAGACTGAGCAGGCGTACATCGACAGGGCCTACGAGCACCTCGGGCGCATGCAGGACGTCGTCGTGCGCGCCGCCGATGCAGCCGACGGCGAGGTGGCGCAGGCGGCGCTCGACGTCTGGGCGGCGAAACGGCTGCGGACGTTCGCGGACGCACGCGAAGGGTTGTGCTTCGGCAGGCTCGACTTCGACACGCGCGAGCGGCCGCTCTACATCGGCCGGCGCTGGGTGCACGACGAGGAGCGACAGCACGTCGTCGTGAACTGGCAGGCGCCGGCAGCGAGGCCGTTCTATACGGCGACGCCGCAGGACCCCCACGGCGTGACGCTGCGCCGACGCTTCCGCACCAACGGGCCAAAGCTGATCGACATCTCCGACGAGGCGCTCGACGGCTCGATCGTCGACGGCGCCGCGGTCGGCGACTTCCTGCTCGAAGCGCTCGAACGCAGCCGCGAAAGCCACATGCGCGACATCGTCGCGACGATCCAAGCCGACCAGTACCGGCTGATCACACGCGACCCGGCGTCGCCGCTCGTCGTGCAGGGAGGGCCGGGCACCGGCAAGACCGCGGTCGGCCTGCACCGCGCGTCGTGGCTGCTGTACACGCTGCGCGAGACGATGGCGCGGCGCGGCGTGCTCGTCGTCGGCCCGAACCGCACGTTCATGGAGTACGTGTCGCACGTGCTCCCCGCGCTCGGCGAAGACGCGGTCGAGCAGCGCGCGATCGGCCAGCTCGTCGACGGCGTCGACGCCGAACTGCGCGACCCACCTGACGTCGCACGCCTGAAGGCCGACGTGAGGCTCGCCGAGGTGATCCGCCGCGCCGCCGATCTTCGCCTGCGCTCGACGCCGGAGGAACTCGTGATCCGGCTCGAGGGATCATTCGTTGGAGTCGACGCAAGAGCAGTGCGGGCGCTCGTCACAGCGGCGCGCGAGGAGCTCGGCCTCGGCGAGGCCGCACGCGCGCGCTTCCGCATGAGCCTGTTGCGCCGCTTCTACGAGGAGTACGGCCGCGTGCTCGGCGGCGCCGCGATCCGCTCGTTCGACGACATCGAAAAAGCGCTGCGGCGTGGCGGCTATCTCGACCGCATCCTCAAGGCGGCGTGGCCGGCCGTGCAGCCCGACAAGCTCGTACGCTCGCTGCTCACGTCGAAGACGGCGCTCGCCGAGGCGGCAGACGGCATCCTCGGCGCGGACGAGCAAAAGCTGCTCTTCCGACGCGGCACCGGTGGGTCGGACGGCGACATCCCTTTGCTCGACGAGGCGCGCGCACTACTCGCGTCGCCGCCACAAACGTTCGGGCACGTGATCGTCGACGAGGCGCAGGACCTGACACCGATGCAGCTGCGCATGATCGCGCGCCGGGCGCGCGCGGGCGGCGTGACGGTGCTCGGCGACGTCGCACAGGCCACGGGCGCGATCGCCTACGAGAGTTGGCGCGATGTCGTGCCTCAGCTGCCACAGGGCGACGAAGCGGAGATCGAGGAGCTGCGCCACGCCTACCGCGTTCCGCGCGAGATCATGGAGGTCGCGCTGCCGCTACTCGATGTGATTGCGCCCGGCATCGAGCCGCCGATCTCCTATCGCACCGGTGCTGCGCCGCCGCGTTTCCGTCGCGTCACCGCGAACGAGCTGGTCGCCTCGGCGTTCCACGAGGCGGAGGCACTCGCGGGTGAAGACGGCCTGCTCTGCGTCATCGCACCCGAGGCGCTGATTGCCACGATGCCGACCGGCGACATGTACGACGGCGTACCGGTGCTCGCGCCGCGCGAGGCGAAAGGTTTGGAGTTCGACCACGTGATCGTCGTCGAGCCCGCGCTGATCGCCACCGCCGAGCAAGGATTGCGTGAGCTCTACGTCGCGCTGACACGACCGACGCGCACGCTTGTCGTCGTGCACGCCGAGCCGCTGCCGGCAGCACTGCGCTTAAGCGGGCGTTAAGACTCCGCGCTTTTCGAGGCTGTAACGGATACGGTGGCCCCGTGATCGAGGCATCCGGCCTGACGAAGGACTACGGCGCCAAGCGCGCCGTCGACGGGCTCAGCTTCAGCGTCAAGCCCGGCATCGTCACCGGTTTCCTCGGCCCGAACGGCTCCGGCAAGTCGACGACGATGCGCCTGATACTCGGGCTCGACTCGCCGACGCGCGGCGACGTGACGGTGAACGGCAAGCACTACCGCGATCACGCCGCGCCGCTTCACGAGGTCGGCGCGCTGCTCGAAGCACGATCGGTGCACACCGGACGCAGCGCGCGCAACCACCTGCTCGCGCTCGCGCAGACCCAGGGCATCGGGAAGAAGCGCGTCGACGAGCTGATCGACCTCGTCGGCCTGCACGACGTGGCGCGCGGGCGCGCCGGGAAGTTCTCGCTGGGCATGGGCCAGCGTCTCGGCATCGCGACGGCGCTCCTCGGCGATCCGGCGACGATCATGCTCGACGAGCCCGTAAACGGCCTCGACCCCGAAGGCATCCAGTGGATTCGCAACCTGCTCAAGCAGGTTGCCGCGGAAGGGCGCACCGTCTTCGTCTCGTCGCACCTGATGAGCGAGATGGCGCTCACCGCCGACCACCTGATCGTGATCGGCCGCGGCCGCCTCATCGCGGATACCAGCGTCGACGACTTCATTCGTGGCGCAGCCAAGAACGCCGTGCTCGTGCGCTCGCCACAGCTCGGCGAGCTGCGAGTCGCGCTGGCGCGCGAAGGGGTCGCGATCACCGACGGTGACGGGGGCTCGCTCGAGGTCACCGGGCTCACGGCCGCCGAGATCGGCGACATCGCGGCCGAGCACAGCCTCCGCCTACACGAGCTGACACCGCAGCAGGCGTCGCTCGAGGAGGCGTTCATGCAGCTGACGCAGGAAGACCAGGAGTACAAGGCCAGCCTCGCGACGGAGGCGGCCGCATGACGGCGCTCGCCGCGACCGTGCCCGTCGAGCGCACAGGACGGGTTACGCAGTTCCGCGTGTTCCGCTCCGAGTGGACGAAGCTGATCACCGTCCGTTCGACGAAGTGGACGCTCGGCGTCGCAACGCTGCTGATGATCGGCCTGCCGTGCCTTGTCGCCGCGATCACCGCGTCGCACTGGAACAACTTGTCGCCGCATGAGCAGGCGGATCGCAACCCGCTCGACCTTCTGTCTTCCGGCGTCATCGCGGGCCAGCTCGCGATCGCCGTTCTCGGCGTGCTCGTGATTACCGCCGAGTACTCGACAGGGATGATCCGGGCCAGCTTCACCGCGGTGCCGAAGCGGTTGCCGGTGCTGTGGGCCAAGATCGCCGTCTTCGGGGCAGTGGCCCTCGTCCTGAGCGCGGCGTCCGTTTTCATCGCGTTCGGCGCAACGCAGGCGATCCTGCACGCACAGCCGACGCTCCAGGTCTCGCTCTCGAACTCGAACATCCTGCGTACCGTCGTCGGGCTCGCGATCTACATACCGCTGATCGGCATTTTCGCGCTCGGCATCGGCGCAATCGTCCGCAATACCGCGGCCGGAATCTCGGGGTTCGTCGCGATCTTCTTCGTGATCCCGCCTCTGCTCTTGCTGCTCCCGTCGAGCTGGCGCGACCCGGTCGAGCCGTACCTGCCGGGTAGCGCCGCGCAGGCAATCGCCACGCAGCACAACGACACCCACACGCTGACGCCGGGGCCAGGCTTGCTCGTCTTCCTCGGCTACTGCGCGCTCGTGATCGCGATCGCTGCCGTTTTGCTGCGCCGCCGCGACACCTAGAGGGTCGCGTTCATCCCGGATTCATTCCGGGCGCGCCGCATAACCAAGCCGTTTCCGCCGGGGATCCCCGAAAGGGGTGACATGGCGAACGCAAAGCCGAGTATCGCCAGCGGGACTGGCCGGCCCGACGATTGTCGTGCATCGGGCAACACCCCTAACCCGCCCGAGCGACATCGACAAAGGAGTCGAAAGAACATGTTGAAGAAGCTTCCCCTCGCGAGATTCCTGGTGGCGCTTGTCGCGTCGGGCGTCATCGCCGGCGGGGCATACGCGTTCACTGCGGCGAACACGGTGCCTGCCACCAATGTTGGTGCCGGTAGCGGCACGGTTTCGGGCTACACGGTCAGCAACATCCACTACTCGCTCGACAGCACGAGCCCGACGAACATCGACTCGCTGACCTTCAGCGTCAGCCCGGCGATCCCCAACACGGGCTCGGGCACGGTCGAAGTCCAGGCGGCCCTCACCAGCGGCGGCCCGAACTCCTACTCCTGCACCACCAACACGGCCGGTGACACCGTCACGTGCGCGACGACGTCGCCGCAGCTCACTGCTGCGACGCTCAGCTCGCTCACCGTCGTCGCCGCCCAGTAAACGACAACTGCGGACGCGGAGAAGAGCCATGACTCGCTCAAGAAAAACCGGCAGCACAATCATCCTCGCCACCCTCGTGGGGATGCTCGCAGCGGTTTGGCTCTTCTTCGCGCCACCGCAACTCCTCGGCTCGACCACCTACACGGCGACCGACGGCAACAGCATGGAGCCCATGTTCCACAAGGGCGACCTCGCGATGACCCGTCCCGCCTCGTCGTACCACGTCGGCGAAGTCGTGCTCTACATCAGCCCGACGCTGCATCGCCCCGTGCTCCACCGGATCATCGCGATCCAGAACGGCCACTACTTCTTCAAGGGCGACAACAACAGCTTCGTCGATCCCGGTTATGCAACGCGCAGTGAGTTGAGCGGCCGTCTGTGGCTGCACCTCGGCGGTGGCGGCAAGGTGCTCAGCTGGATGGGCAAGCCGTCGCACGCCGCAGTGATCGCCGCGCTCGCGACGATGCTGCTCGCGCTCACCGGCGCCGGCACCGCACGCAGGCGCCGCCGCCGCGGCCGTCGCGGCAACTCGGCGCTCGTCACTCCGGCCCCGGCCCAGAGCTCGAACGGCCTGCCGCGCTGGCTGCACAAGCCGCGCAAGACGACGGACAACATCATCGCCGGCGGCGCGCTCGCACTCGGGCTCGTCCTCCTCGCGATCGGGTTCGGCTCGCCGCTGCGCTCGACCGCCCCGGTGAATGCGTACTCGCAGAACGGCTCGTTCAGCTACAGCGCGAAGGTCTTGCACAGCGACCCCGCGTATCCGACGGGCAACGTGAGCACCGGACAGCCGCTCTTCCTGAACGACTTCAAGGACGCGACGCTCTCGTTCGCATACCAGTTCCAGTCGCACCTGAAGCACTCCGTCAAGGGCACGATCGCGATGTCGGCGCTGCTCACCTCCGACTCGACCTGGCATCGCACCGTCACGATCGCGCCGGCCCGCCACTTCACGGGTGACCTGGCTGTCACGTCTGGCGTCGTCGATCTGAACGAGCTGCGCAGCCTGCTGACGAAGCTCGGCCAGGACTCGGGCGACGTGGCAGCGTCGTACAGCGTCACGCTCCAGCCGGTCGTCACCGTCGCCGGCATCGTCAACGGCAAGCACGTCTCCGACACCTTCTCGCCGACGCTGCCCTTCAGCGTCACGAATTCGATCGCGAAGCTCAACGTCGCCGGCCCCGCGACCCTGCCGGGCGCCAGCTACCAGACGGAGTCGCCCGCGAGCGCACAGGCTTCGGCACTCGATCCGACGAAGCAGGGAACGATCCCCGGCTCGGCACCGCATTTCCTCACGGTCGCCCGCTACAGCCTTCCCGTCAGCGACGTGCGCGGGCTCGGGCTCGGTCTGCTGGGCCTGGTCTGTTTGATCCTCCTCCTGAAGCCGCTGAAGCCGAAGCGCGAAGTGTGGTCGGCCGAGCGCCGCGTCGCCTTCCGCTACGGCAGCGTCGTCGTCGACGTCGTCTCGCTCGCGGCGACGGGCCAGGAGACCGCGGTGCAGGACTTCGAGAATCTCGCGCTGATGGCGCGCTATCTGGAACGGCCGATTTACAAGGCGGTCGGAGACGGCATCGAGACCTACGCGGTCGAGGACGGCGGGCGGTTGTACGTCTTCCGCCGGCCGGAGTCGAACGAGCCCGAGCACGTCGAGCCGGCAGCAACCCTGCCGCCCGAGCCGCAGGCGCAGCGGCCCCGCCGCCACCTGCGCATCGCCGGCGCCGCCATCACGCTCGTCGCGCTGATCACCGTCGGCACCGCTTTCACCGCGGCAACCGTCGTTCCGTCGAGCAACGTCGGCGCATCAACCCATGCATCGAGCGCCTCGCAGCTCGCGCCGTCCGGTTGCACCGGTCAGATCGATCACGTGATCGTTCTCCCGAGCGGCGGCCAGAGCCAGACGATCTCGACCTCGAACAACCTGATCGTCGGCTCGAGCGGCGACGACAGTGTCGTCGCCGAGAACGGCTACAACTGCTTCATCGGCGGCGGCCCGAAGTCCGGCAACAGCGACCGGTTCACGGGTGGCTACGGCAACGGCAGCCAATGCATCGTCGCAGCCTCGACCAAAAGCAGCCACATCAAGAACTGCTCGATCGTCTCGCGCACTCCCTAGGTCCCGGGAAGGTGGCGGCGCCGAATGCGGTGCCGCGGGGTGGGCGCCGGTGTGGCGCTCTGCGGTGCCGCGAACGCGAAGACGCTGCCTGAGGAGTTACCGACAACGACGTCGTTGCCCGCGAGAATCGGCGACGAGTAAAGCGTGTCGCCGAGGAAGAAGACCCGCAACAGCAGACCCGTATTCGCGTCGATGATGGAGAAGCTCGTCGCGTCACCACCGGCGACGAACAGCACGTCACCGACAACGAGCGGCGGCGGCTTCGTGCCAAGCCCGGCGTCGACAGCCCAGGTTGGCTTGCTCGGGAAGGTGCAGTTCGGGCCGACGGTCAATGCGACCACCGGCGAGTAGTCGGTGACGCCCGTCGGGCCGAACAGCCGCGCATTGCTGATGTACAACGTCTGCAGGTCGCTCGACCAGCTCGGTTCCGCGAGAAACGGGGTGTTCAAGTCGTGCGGCCCGATCTGCATCGTCACGATCGGCCCACCGGCGAGGTTGTCGCGGCGCCAGATGTAGAGATTGCCGTTCTTGTTGTGCGCAGCCGCGAGCGGCGGGCAGCCGTCCGGCTGGAAGAGCAGTGGCGTCGAGCCGAAGTCGGTATCGAGCTCCTCGGCTGGGATCTCTGCTGGGCGGTTCCAGGCGATCACGTTCAGGGACGGGTCGAGCTCGACCACCGCCTCGGCAAAGCCTTTTGTCTCACCTGCGCCGAGCGGCTCGGAGTTCCCGGTCGCGACCCAGAGATCCCCGTTGTCAGGATCGACCGAGGCGCCGCCGTAGCCCCAGATGCCACCGAGGTTGTGCGTGCCCGAGACTGCAAACACGACGCCGTTGCTGGCCGTCGCCGTGTCGATCGCGTAGAGGCCGCCGGTCGGGAACAGGCCCGTATTCGGGGACGGCTCGTCGCAAAAGCTCGAGACGGGTGCGTAAAGCGTCGTGCCGACGAGCGTCAGCGCACCCCACACGTAGCCGGTTGTCGGGTCGATCGGCAGCTGCACGGGCCACCCTGGCGCGGTGGTGCCCGTGGCGAGGTCGAGCGCGTAGGCCTTCCCGTTCGCAGCCGCGACGTAGAGGACGCCGCGCGAGCGGTCGATCACGCCGGTCGAGGAGATCCCGTACGTCCCGCAGTCGGGCGTCTCGTACGTCGGGAACGTCCGCTTCCACACGACCGAGCCGGTGCTCGCGTTCAACGCGTACACCGAGCCGTTCTCGGTTGCCACGTAGACCAACGGTTGCATGCCGTTCAGCGCGTCGAGGTAGAGCGGCGACGCGACGAGGCCCCCATCGAGGTTCGCCTGCCAGCGCTGCTGCATGTTCCCCGCCGTCTTCGCATCGATGCCGGTCGACTTCGCAGCTGCGGCCGACACGTCGTTCGTGACCTGTGCGTCGCCGCCGTAGCGCGACCAGTCGCCGGCAACCGCAGTCCCTGTCAGCACGAGGCCGAGCAGCACTGCAGCTGCAAGACAGGGAACGCGGCGCATAGGTGCGAGACCCTAGCTAAACAACCGCGCGGTACACCTGAAACACCTCGGCGTACTCGCGGTTCACGTTGATGCCGTGCGTGCGGGCCACGCTCCACACGTAGTCGGGATTCGCGTAGCGGCGATGCTGCTGTGACGCGTACTTGTCGAGTGCGGCGACCTTGCGCTCGACGTGGCCCTTCTCGAGCGAGACGTATGCCTGGTACGAGAAGTCGAAGTTGTTCCACGGGATCTCGTAGCCGAGGATCGTCGTGCGCTTGAACGCACGCAGACCCTCGCTCGCGATCGTCTGGTGATCCTGATGCACGTCGTGCACCGATGGTTGGAACACACAATCAGGCTGCCAGTCGTTCCAGATCTCGATCAGCAGCTCGAGGATCTCCTGGCGGTGGTCGGGGAACGTGCGCACATCGAAGTCGTGCACGGTGAGGTTCTCCGCGGCGATACCGAGCTCGGCAGTCGCTTCCTTCACTTCGCGCGCGAGCGTGTCGGGCGCAAAGCCTTCCGGCAGCGAGCGCGTCGCGATCGAGAATGCGATGTACCGCACGTCGGCACCGGCCTCGACGAGGCGCGCCATCGTGCCGCCACAGCCGAACTCGCCGTCGTCGGTGTGCGGTGCGAGCACGAGCGCGCGCTTCACGTTGGCGATCACGCGGCTCTCCCGACGAGCAGCATCGTCTTGCGCTGGCGAATCCCGAGGCGGAACGCGAGCCGGTACAGCTGCGCGCCAAGCGCGGGCGACACGGCGCCGCGGCGAACGAGCTGGCGCAGGCCGACGCGGCTCACCTCGTGCTGGATTACGAGGCTTTCGAAGCCACTATCGAGAGCCAGTCGCCGGAGCGACTCCCGCGTGAGCGGCCGGAGGTGGGTGTGGTCGTCGTAGAACGTGCGGAATGCGTACCTGAAATCCGGGGTGAGCAGCACGATTTGGCCGCCGGGCCTCAGGACGCGGCGCATTTCGCGCATCAGATGGAGTGGTTCCCAGACGTGCTCGATCACGTGCCGGCAGTGGATGGTGCCGAAGCTCGCGTCGGGGAAGGGAAGGGCGCCGTTCAGGTCGACCACTTCAGCCGTCAGGCCCCGCCGGCGCGCAATCTCGATCGCTTTGGGATCCACGTCCACTCCAACCGAGTGATCAGTGTCGATCGAGAGCAGGTTGCCGACGTTGCAGCCGACGTCGAGCAGTGGCCGCGGCGCATCCCTCAGGTAGAGGAAGTAATGGAGGTCGCCGCGCTCGGTGAGGTCCTGAACGCCGTAGTGGTGCTCGGTTAAGTACGACGCGACCTCGCTCTGCATGCAGCTCAGCCTAGAAGATTGGGCCTACCGGTGAACGAGGCGGTAGATCCGGCCGTAACCCGTGACGAAGAAGAGCGGGCCGGCCGCGACGACGCCCGCGTACTTGCCGTCGCGAAACGTCCAGACGAGTTTCCCCGTGCGCCAGTTGAGGCCGTAGGTGCGGCGATTGAACGACGACACGTACACCGTGGTGCCGACGACCGATGCCGAGCCCGAGATCGGCGCGCCCGCATCGAACTTCCAAATGGTCGCTCCGGTGCGCGCGTCGAGCGCGTAGAGGTGGTGGTCGTACGAGCCGACGTAGACGATGTCTCTGTGCACGGCTGGGCCGCTGTAGACGTAGCCGCCGGTCGACCGCGTCCAGGCGATCTCGCCGGTGCGCTCCGAGAGCGAGTAGATGCGATGGTCGGTGCTGCCGATGTACACGCGCCCGTAGGCGACGGCAGGGGTCGAGTAGAACGTCCCCGCCGAGAAGAAGTGCCCCAACCCACCGGTCTTCCACACGACGTGCCCGTTGCGCGCGTCGAAGCAGTACACAGAACCGCCGTATGAGCCGATGAAGATCTTCGCGTTGTCGTACGCGGGAGATCCTTCGAGTCGCCCGTTCGCCTGCACCGACCACACGACCTTGCCGGTGTCGACCCGCAGCGCGAACAGACGGCCGCGAATCGACCCAACGTAGACGCGGTTGCCGACGACGATCGGTGACGACTCGGTGCCGGAGCCGACGGAAAATCGCCACAGCTGCTTGCCATCACGGCGCCGCAGCGCGTACACGTAGCCGCCGAGCGACGACACGATCAGCCGGTCGCCCGCGATTGCCGGCGACGATGCGAGAGGGGCCGCGACCTTCTTCTTCCACGTGACTCTGCCGTTCGACGTGTCGAGCGCGGAGACGTATCCCTTGGCGCTCTCGACGTACATCCGTCGCCCGGTCACCGTCGGTGGAAACTCGAGCAGTTGGTCGAAGCCGCGCGACCAGAGGATCTTGAACGGCGGGCGCTGGCCCGCATCCGGGTTGTCGCGCGTGTGCTCGAGATCAAAGCCGTAGAAGGGCCACGGCGTGTAGCTGTTCGTGCCGTGCTTCGTCTTCGGCTTGCTCGGCAAGGTCGACGTCGCGGTCGAGTTGAACTCCACCTTCGCGCCGCGGTGGATGTTCCGGTTGCCGTGCAGATACAGGTACGACGCGGTCACGACCGCCGCGATTGCGCACACGGCCAGCGCGGCGAGGACGAGCAGCAAATTCTTCTTCACGTCTCGACTGCTCGTGCCCCGATGGCTGTCAGGGCAAGCAGGCCCCAGAATGTCGGATCCTCGAACAGGTCGTTGTAGAACAGCGAGTGCACGAGGATCGCGAGGATCGCGAGGCCGAACGCGACGCGCGCGGCGCCGTCGAAGCCGGGGCGCAGCCGCCGGAACGATGCGAGCAGAGCGGTGAGGATCAGCCACGCAAACAGCGCGAGGCCGACGATGCCGGTCTCAGCTGCGACGGTGACGGGTGTCGTGTGCGACGCGGCCGCTTTCGGTTCCGCCGACCGCAGATGCTGGCGCTTTGCGTACGCGTGCTTGAAGCCGCCGACACCGACACCCGCGATCGGATGGTGGACGGCGATCTTCACGCCGTTGCCGACGAGCGTCGACCGGCCGCTGGTGATGTGCCGGAGCGATGCCTTGTGCCGGACCGTCGGTGATGCGACCGTCGCACCGAGCAACACGCCGATCGCCGCGGCGACGACGAACAGGCTCTTCATCCGCCACGCAAGCACCGCAGCGAGCAGCACCGCGGCGAACAGCGCGATGAAGCTCGACTGCGAGAACGACGGCAGCAGTCCCGCCCACGTAATGGCCATCGTCAGGAACGCCGCGAGCGACCAGAGCGGGTCGCGGCGGCGGCGCATCACGACGACGAGGCTCGCGAGGATCGCGATCACCAGGAAGCGCCCGTAGATCGACGGGTCGTAGAACACCGAGTTCACGCGGTAGAACCAGCCGTTCGGCGCGTAGGCGTTGTCGACCTTCACTTTCGGGTTCCAGAAGATGTTGCGGCTGCCGTATTGCACGATCCCGACAACCGCGAATACGAGCCCCATCAGCGCGAGTTGCGCGTAGATCGTGAGCACCCATGGGCGCGACCAGCGCAGGCGCCCGAGCACGACGGCGAGCAGGCCGAACGGCAGCACGAAGAAGAGGAGCTCGATCGCACCCTGCCGCACGTCTTGGCTCCAGATGAGGGAGAGGCTCTCCCAGCCGATGAACCCGGCGAGCGGCCAGGCCAATGGGCCGAGCTCGCGGCTTCGGATGTCCTCGCCGTAGAGCTCCCACGCCAGCGCGAGCGCCGCGACAGCCACGACCGCGTACAGCGGTAGCAGCAGATTCGCCTGTGTCGAGCCGACGTGAACCGGGAAGCGCGCCGGAACACAAGCAAGCGTTGCGACCGCGAGCAGCCAAGGGATGCGGACGACGACCCACGCGCCGCCGACCGCGCAGATCAGGCCGATGACCGCCGCCGCCGCGAGCACGCGGTGATGCCCGTGCGGCGCGAGGTACACCGCGAGCAGCGCGCAGCCGACGGCCCACGCGCCGAGGCCGAGCACCCGCAGGTCGCGTCGTGTTGCCACGAGCAGGAGCGCGAGGCCGAGCCCGCCGATGACACCCGCCGCGCGTGCGACTTCGGCGCTCACCGGACAACCACCGTGCACCGTGCCGCGTGAGAGCCGACGGAGACGTAGAGCGTGTATGTGCCCGCCTGCTTGGGCGCGCGGAAGCGCAAGGTGCCGTTCTTCTCGGTGCCGGAGACACCTTTGAACTTCCACTGCACCGTCGGCGCGTCGGTGGAAGTCAGCAGCGCGAAGGTCTTTCCGCGCGCCACCGTCACGCGCTTCTGGCCCAGCGAGATGTAACGGATCGTCGCGACTGCGAACGGCATTGGCTCCGAGCGATTGCCGGCGTCGTCCTGCGCGCCCGCGAGCAGCACGTAACGCCCCGGCTTGAGCGCCTTGCCGTTCTGCTTTCCGTTCCACTGCAGGTCACCGGCCGGCTTCTGCGAGCGTGTGAACTCGACCACGTCGTCGTGTGCGCCGGCGCGCACGTACAGCACGCCGTGCGCGCGGCCGTTCATCCGGTAGCTCACGCGGAACAGGTCGCCGTGCCCGTCGCCGTCCGGCGAGATGATCGGATGCAGCGGATGCGGCACGGTGATCTTCGGCGCGACCGTGTCGACGCGGATCGGGTTCGGCAGCGTCGTCGTGAGGTGCGACGTCTCGAGCTTCACCACGGGGCGGTAGACGCCGTCGGGGACGATCACGCCGTTACTCGCGAAACCGTCCCACACAAGGTCGACCTTCGAACCGCTCCGCAGCGTGCGCGGCGAGAGCAGCGTGTCGACGCGTTTCCCGTGGTTGTCCTCGATCCAGACCGTGACCTTCTCGCGCTTGCGCAGCCGGAAGCGGATCGACGCGGTGCGATATGACGCCTCGACGGCGTTCGGCGAGAACTGCTTGGTGACGAACGTCCCAGCGATCGGGGACAGCGTCAGCTTCGCCCGCTCGGTGACGGCGAACGCGACCGCAGTTGCGGCGAGCAGTCCGAGGACCGCGGCAATCGACAGTACCCGGGACACGCCGAGCTGAGTCTACGCGGCGTCGCCTGCGAGCAGCCTGCGTTGCCGCACTTCGCGTGCCGACTGGACGATCACGACAACCGCGCCGATCCCGCAGCCTGCCTCGACGATCGTGGTGGCGGCGGGCAACTCGACCAGCTTGACGCCCGACAGGGCGAGCACGAAGGCGAAGGCGATCCGCAGCGAGCGCTCGGGCACGCGGATCGAGAGATGCGAGCCGATGAGGACGCCGGGGATCGAACCGATCAGCAGCCACGCGATCGCATGCGTGTCGACGTTGCCGTGCAGCAAGTGGCCGGCGCCGGCGACCCAGAGCAGCGCCGCCGCGTGCAGCATGTCGGTGCCGACGATGCGGCGTGCGGTCAGCGGATAGATCCACAGCATCGCGAGGCCGAAGAACGTGCCCGACCCGACCGACGTGAGGCCGACGACAAGGCCGAATGTCCCGCCGATGCACACCGCGATGATCTTCTGGTTGCGCGTGAGGTGCAGCGGCTTTTCCTCGGTCGTGCCGGTGATGAACGTCTTCAAGAAGAAGCCGGCGCCGCCGAGAATGAGCGTCGCTCCGACGACCTTGCTCATCGACGACTGCGTGCTGTCGGAGAACGAGCTCGCGATCTGCACGCCGACGAGCGAGAGCGGTGCGGAGCCGAGCAGCATCCACGCGGCGAGCGGCACGTGCACATTGCCGAGCTGACGGTGACGCCACGCGCCGAACGACTTGAAGATCGCGCCGTGCAGGATGTCGGTGCCGACAGCCGTCTTCGGGTCGAAGCCGAAGATGAGGATGAGCATCGGCGTCATCAGCGACCCGCCGCCCATGCCCGTCATGCCGACGAGCGTGCCCACCGCCGCGCCCGCGAGGATGTATTGCCAAGTCATTCGGCCGAGACGACCATGCCGGCGCCGACTGTCTCGTTGGTGCTGTCGTCGATCAGGATGAATGCGCCGGTCGCGCGGTTTTCTGCATAGGGATCGACGGCCAGCGGCTCGGCGAGTCGCAAGCGCACGAGGGCGAGGTCGTTCAGCTCGAGCCGCTGCGGCGACGGCTGGTCTTCGAATGTCTCGATGTCCACGACCGACACGAGCTCGTCTACGAGCGCGCGCGCCGTGCGTGTCGTCTGCTTCACCAGCAGTTTCGCGCGCGGCTCGAGCGGCTTCTCGCTCATCCAGCAGACGCGTGCCGTGACCTCACGTGCGACGACGGGCAGCTGCGCGGGATCAGCGAGCATGTCTCCGCGCGCGACGTCGATGTCGTCGGCGAGGCGGATCGTGACGGACTGGCCGGGGATCGCGTCCTCGAGCTCGCGGTCGAGCTCGTCGATAGCGGCGACGGTCGAGCGGTGCCCCGAAGGCAGCACGACGACCTCGTCGCCAGGGCGCCAGGTACCGCTCGCAACCTGGCCGGCGTAGCCGCGGTAGTCATGGTGCTCGTCCGCCATTGGGCGAATCACCCACTGCACCGGGAACCGGCGCACGGCGACGTTCCGGTCGGCGGCGATCTCGACCGTCTCCAGGTACTCGAGCAGCGTCTGGCCCGCGTACCACGGCATCGCGCCGGTCTTGTCGACGACGTTGTCGCCACGCAGCGCCGAAACAGGAATCACCTTCACGTCATGCAGGCCGAGCTGCGATGCGAGGCTCGCGAGCTCGCGCGCGATCTCGTCGAAACGCTCCTCGGCGAAGTCGACGAGGTCCATCTTGTTCACGACGTACACGACGTGCGGCAGCTCGAGCATCGCGAGGATGTACGAGTGCCGGCGCGTCTGCTCGACGACGCCTTTGCGCGCGTCGACGAGAATCACGCCGAGGTCGGCCGTCGACGCGCCGGTGACCATGTTGCGCGTGTACTGAACGTGCCCCGGAGCATCGGCGAGTTGAAAGCGCCGCCTCGGCGTGACGAACGAGCGGTATGCGACGTCGATCGTGATGCCCTGCTCGCGCTCGGCGCGTAGGCCGTCCGTGAGCAGCGCGAGGTCGACGTAGTCGTGCCCTCTCCGGCGCGACGCGTCTTCGATGTGCTCGAGCTGGTCGGCGAGGATCTGCTTCGTGTCGAAGAGCAGCCGTCCGATCAGCGTCGACTTGCCGTCGTCGACCGAGCCTGCGGTGACGAGGCGCAGCAGCTCGGTGTCGAGCATGTCGCGGGAGGTCGCCATTACGAAACCCCTTGGTGCCTGGCACTGAGGGTGCCAGGCACTTGACGGAGACCTACGGTCACAACTTTCCTAGAAGTAGCCAACGCGCTTCCTGTCTTCCATCGCAGCTTCGGAGACGCGGTCGTCGGCGCGCGTCTCGCCGCGCTCGGTAATGCGCGTCGCGGCGATCTCGGTGACGACTTCGTCGATCGTGCCTGCGTGGCTGATCACGCCACCGGTGCAAGTCATGTCGCCGACGGTGCGGAAACGAACTGTCTCGGTGAACGGCGTCTCGTCGGGGAACCGTTCGATGAACTCTGACGCGGCGTAGAGCATCCCGTCGCGCCGAAACACCTCGCGCTCGTGTGCGAAGTAGATCGCCGGCAGCTCGAGGTTCTCGCGCGCGACGTACTGCCACACGTCGAGCTCCGTCCAGTTCGAGATCGGGAAGACGCGGATGTGCTCGCCCTTGCGGATGCGCGCGTTGTAGAGGTTCCACAGCTCGGGGCGCTGCGCGCGGGGGTTCCACTGGCCGAAGTCGTCGCGAAAGCTGAAGATGCGCTCTTTCGCACGTGCGCGCTCTTCGTCGCGCCGCGCGCCGCCCATCGCGGCGTCGAAACCGTGCTCTTCGATCGCATCGAGCAGCGTCGTCGTCTGCAGCTGGTTGCGCGAGGCGCGCGGGCCGACCTGCTCTGTCACGCGACCCTTGTCGATCGACTCCTGCACACTCGCGACGACAAGCCGCTCGCCGAGCTCGGCGACGCGGCGGTCGCGGTACTCGACCACCTCGGGAAAGTTGTGACCGGTGTCGACATGCATCACCGGGAACGGGAACTTCGCCGGCCGAAAGGCCTTCTCGGCGAGTCGCAGCATCACGATCGAGTCCTTGCCGCCCGAGAAGAGCAGCACCGGGCGCTCACGCTCGGCGGCGACCTCGCGCATGATGTGGATCGCCTCGGCTTCGAGGGTGTCGAGATGCGAGAGCGTGCGGTTCACGCCTCCACCGCCGGCAGGAGGCCGAGCGCTTCCAGCGCGTCCAACACGACCGCGGCGGACTCTGCGGGTGTCTGCCCCGTGGTGTCCAGCTTCAGCTCGGGGTGCGACGGCTCTTCGTACGGCGCGGACACACCGGTGAAGTTGGCGATTTCGCCGGCGAACGCCTGCGCGTAGAGCCCCTTCGGATCTCGGCGCGCGCACTCGTCGATCGGCGTCGCGAGGTGCACCTCGACGAACGGCGCCAGCGGCTCGACCATCGCGCGCGCGTGGCGGCGCGCTTCTTCGTACGGCGAGATGGCGGACACGATCACCACGGCGCCGGCGCGCGCAATCCGCGACGCCACCCAGGCGATGCGCGAGATGTTGATGTCGCGGTCCTCCTTCGAAAAACCGAGGCCTTTCGACAGGTGGGTTCGCACGATGTCGCCGTCGAGGTGGTCGACGGGGAGACCGCGGCGCTCGAGCTCCGGGTCGATGACGTTCGCAATCGTCGTCTTCCCCGCGCCCGACAGTCCTGTGAACCAGAGAACGAAGCCGCCGCTCACGAGTGCAGCCCACATTCGGTCCGTTCGCTGCCCGACCATCGCCCCTCACGTCCTTGACCAGGAACGGTCGAATGTGTGTCGCCGATCGACTCGTAGCCGTTGTCGTGCAGCGGGTTGTAGGGCAGGCCGCGCTCCTTGATGTACGCCCAGCAGTCCTCGTTGCTCCAGTCGGCGAGCGGGTTCGCCTTCCACAGCTCGTGCTTCTCGTCCCAGCCGAGCTTCGGCGCGTCGGCGCGCGTCGGCGACTGGTCGCGCCGGATGCCGGTGATCCACGCGTCGAGGTCGAGCAGCGCGCGGTTCAGCGGCTCGAGCTTCGCGATCGCGAGATAAAGGTCGGGCTTCGTCTCCCAGATGCCGTCTTCGACCGGTGCGGCTTCGAACTTCTCGATCGTCGTGTCGTAGCGCTTCTCGACCTCGCGCCAGAGCTCGTATGTCTCCGGGAAGAGGTAACGCGTGTCGATTGCGAAGACGCGCGCCTTCGAATCGATCGCGAACAGCATGTCGAGCAAAACGGTCTCTTCTTTCTGGAACGAGCATGCGAGCGCGACCCGGCTCGGGAACTGCCGGACAACGAAGCGGAGAACATCCTCCGCCGACATCGCCTCGACGTCAGACGGAAGCTGAAGCGTTGTCGCCAAGGAGCACCTCCTTCAGCGTGTCGCCGCGGAGGCCGAGGCGAAGCGTCTCGACGGGGATGACTTCCTCGGGCGGGATGTTCCCGAGGTTCACGTCGGGGCCGAAGTGCCTCACGAACCACGCCTGGCTCTCCTTCGTCGGCGCTTCCCACACGAGGTCGTGGAAGTCGACGGCGTGCTCGATCTCGGCGATCAGACCTGTGCGCATGTCGCCGTCGGCGCGGAAGATGCCGGACGTGCCACCTTCGCGCGCTTCGGTGATCACCTTCCACGCGCCGGCGTCCTTTTCTTCCTTGATCCACTCGACCCACTCGTATGGCGCGTAGACGACGTCCGAGTCCTTCGAGCCAACCTCGGACAGCACGGTGAAGTCGCGCGCGAAGTCGGCGATCAGCTCGAGCTTGCGCTCGCGCGGAATCGACACGGTGCCGTCTGAGATCTCGACGTGCGTGAGATCGAGGTCGCGCAACCACTGCTTGTACTCGTCGAGCTTGCCGCGCACGTAAACGGCCTCGAAGAACGTGCCGCCGATGACCACGCGCTTCTCCTTCAGCACGTCGAGCTTGCGGCGCAAATTGTTCGTGACGTACGCCGTGCCCCAGCCGAGCTTGACGATGTCGATGTGCTCGCCGGCGGTCTCGAGCACGTCTTCCCACCCGCGCGGGCCGAGGCCCTTGTCGAGCACGTGTGTCAGTCCGCCGTCAGCCGACAAGCCGAGATCAAAGGCGGGCATAGAGCTCCTCCAGCTTCTGCTTCGCCCGGGTCTGGACGTCGCGGTAGAGAGAATTGCCGTGCGCGTCGATGCCGACGGTCAGCGGCCCGAAATCCTTGACGCGAAACTTCCAGAGGCACTCGGGCATCAACTCTTCCCAGGCAACCTCTTCGATCTCTTCGATCTGCGTCGTCTCGAGTGCAGCCGCCCCGCCGACGATCGCAAAGTAGACCATCCCGAGCTCGTGCATCGGCTCGATGGCTTCGTCCGGGAAGCCTCCCTTGCCGCAGATCGCGCGCACGCCGTACTGGCGGCCGAGCGGTTCGGTGAAGCGCACCATTCGAGCTGAAGTAGTTGTGCCGATGCAGATCTTCTCGTAGTGGTCTTCGACCTTGCGCACGTTCGGCGCGGTGTGCAGAAGGAACGCGCCTTTCAAGTCCATCGGAGGCTCGACGCCCTCGTCGAAGATGCGCATCTGCGTGCGGTCGCGGATGCCGATGATGTGTCCCTGCACCGTCACCTCGTCGCCCGCGTGCAGCTTCAGGATCTCGGCGGGATCGGTGATCGGGAATGTGACTTCGTGCTGCGTCATGCGTCCCTCTCGTAGTCGATGTCGCCGGTTGCGCTGATGTGCGCCGACGCGCGGCGTGCGGCCCAGCACTGGTAGTTCACGGCGACGGGGTTCAGCGTCATGTGGGTGTCGGCGTGCTCGATGTGGCACTGCAACACGGTCACGTCGCCGCCCAAGCCCATCGGGCCGATCCCCGTCTCGTTCAAGAGTCCGAACAACTCGTCTTCGAGCTGCGCGACGAGCGGGTCGGGATTGCGCGTGCCGATCGGCCGCATGATCGCTTCCTTCGCGAGGTGCATCGCGTAGTCGGCGGAACCGCCGATGCCGACGCCGACGATGCCGGGCGGGCACGGCTTGCCGCCGGCGCCGACGATCGACTCGAGCACGAATTGCTTGATCCCTTTCACGCCGTCGGCGGGCACGCACATCTTCAGGAAGCTCATGTTCTCGGAGCCCGACCCCTTCGGCACGCACTTCACGTCCAAACCGTCCCAGTCGGAGATGAATTCCCAGTGCACGATCGGCAGGCGGTAACCGATGTTCGGGCCGGTGTTCTCGCGCGTGATCGTGTGCACCGCGTTCGAGCGAAGCGGATGCTCGACGGTCGCCCGCGCAGTGCCGGCGCGCAGCGCCTCGTAGATCCGCGCCGGGTGCAGCGGGAAGTGCTCGCCGACCTTGCAGTGATACACAGCGATGCCGGTGTCCTGGCAGACAAGGTTGCGCTCGCTGTCCGCGACGCTGATGTTGCGGTGAATCGTCTCGAGCACGCGCTTGCCGGTGACCGACGTCTCCTTGTCGCGCGCTGCCGCGAGCGCGTCGCGCAAGTCCTGCGGAATGTCCTTGAGCGCCCACACGTACAGGTGCGCCGCTGCGTCTTCGACCGACGACTGAAGATCAACCGCGAGCTGCGGCATCGCCTGCCCTCCTTCCGAAGACGACGCACTCGAGCAGCGAGTTGCCCATCATGCGATTGCGTCCGTGCGTACCGCCGGCGATCTCGCCGCACGCATAGACGCGCTCGAGTGTCGTCTGCGCGTTCGTGTCGATCACGAGCCCGCCGTTCTGGTAGTGGAGCACCGGGTACGTGAAGATTTTCTCGCGCAGCGGGTCGATGCCTGCACCGCGGTAGCGGCGCAACATGTACGGCAGCGAGACCTCTGCGTCTTCCGCCGCGATGCGCGTCGTGTCGAGGTAGACAGCCGGGCGTCCGTCGGGAGTCGCGACGCCCTTGCCCTTCTCCACCTCGTCGAAGATCGCCTGGCTCACCTGGTCGCGCGGGCCGAGCGAGTCGGTGAACTCCTCGCCGTCCGCGTTGAGCAGCACGGCGCCGTAGGCGCGCGTCGTCTCGGGAATCGAATAACCCTGCATGTTCTGCGGCCACGCACCGCCGTTCGGGTGGTACTGCAGCGCGTCGAGGTCGCGCGCCTCCGCACCGAGCGCGACCGCGAGCTGCGTCACTTCGCCCGTCGCGTTGGGATGGTTCGTCGACAGCTCGCCGCGACGTTCCGCTTCCGCGTAGCAGCGTCCGCCGGCAGCGAGGATCACCGCGCCTGCATCGACGTCGTGCTCACCAACGCGCGCGCGCCAGCCGGACTCCGTCTGCGTGAGCTCGCGCAGCGGCGAGTTCGTATACGAGTGGCCGGTGCCGCCTTCCCACGCGTCGCGCAACTGCTTCGTGATCGCATGACCGGTGCGGTCCCCGACCTGGAGGAGACGCTTGCGCGTCGCGCCGCCGCAGCGCGCGAGGCGGTAGCCGCCGTTCTCCTTCGTGAACTCGACGCCGAGCTCCTCGAGCCAGTGAATCGCGGACTGCGCGTCACCAGTCAGGACTTCCACCAAAGAAACGTCGGCGGTGTCGTGCGACGAACGCATGACGTCCTCGGCGTGGAGCTCCGGCGTGTCGTCGTCGCCGAACGCGGCCTGGATGCCGCCCTGCGCCTTCGAGGAGTTGTTCGCCTGCAGCGAGCCCTTGGTCGCGAGCGCGACGCGCGCGCCGGCGCGCTCGGCCGAGACGGCTGCCGCGAGGCCGGAAGCCCCGCTGCCGATCACGAGCACGTCGAAAGAGGCGGGCTCCATCTCGCGGATGCTACCTGATCTTACGAATAAGCAACGCTTATCAGTAGATGGAGCGGTATAGCTCCAACACTTCTGCAGGCGTGGCTTGGCGCGGGTTTGCGAGGTTGCCGCCGCGCTGGGAAGCGGCCTGCGCGAGGGCCGGCAGATCCGCCTCCGGGACGCCGAAGTCGCGCAGCCGCTCGAAGCCGCCGAGCACCGCGAGCTCGCGCGTGCGCTCGACCGGGTCGCCGCCGATCGTGTCGCCAAACGCGGCCGGCACGAACTCGCGGTTGTACTCGAGCGCCGGCGGCAAGCACAGAGCGTTCATCGCGCCGTGCGGCAGGCCGTATGCACCGCCGACCGCCTGCGCCATGGCGTGCGCGAGCCCAAGCCCGGCAGCGCCGAGCGCATGTCCCGCGTGCATCGCACCGTGCAGCAACTCGTCACGTGCGGCTCGGTCGCCGCCGTTCGCGAGCACACGCGGCAACGCGTTCGCAATCAGCGGCGCGCCATCCATCGCTTCCTTGTCGCCTTCCGGGTTGCGCCGGCGCACGTACAGCGCCTCGGCGCAGTGCGCGAGTGCATTCATCGCGGTGCCCGCGGACTCGGTGCGCGGCAGCTCGAGTGTGAGCTCGACGTCGTAGACGATCGCCACCGGATGCGCGCCGCCGCCACCGCCCTGCATGCGCCGGTCGGGCGACCGGACGCCGTAGAACGCCGTCCACTCGGCGCCGGAATACGTCGTCGGTACCGACACGAGCGGCAAGCCCGAGATCTCTGACGCGAACTTGCCGGTGTCGATGGCGCTGCCGCCGCCGATCGCGAGGATGCCGTCGACGTCGCCCGGCACTTCGATCCGGTCCGACGGAACTTCGCGCCAGCGTTCGGCAAACGGGACGTCGAGCCCGTCCCAGCGCGGCGCGGCGATCAGGAACGGACGCGCGACACCAACCTCGGCGAGCGTCGCGGGCAGATGCCCGAGGCCCCAGCGGACGATCACACGATCTGCTTCCGCGCGAAGTCGAGGAACTCGCGCGCCGCGCGCGTCTCAGAGCGGCCCGTCGCGCGCACGAGATAGATCTCGCGTTCCGCCTCGAGGCCGATGACGCGCGCCTCTTCGAGCATCCCCGCTTCGAGGTCGCTCTCGATCGAAGAGCGCGAGATGAACGACACGCCGTAACCCGCGCGGACTGCGCTCACGACCGACTCCTGCAACCCGAGCTCGAGGCGAACGTTCAGTGTCTTCAACGGCGCGCCGAGATTGCGGAGCTCCTCTTCGATCACGTCGCGCACGCCCGCGCCTTCCTGCATCACGATCAGCGGCTCGCTCTCCAGTTCCTTCAGGCTGATGCGCCGTCCGGCGAAGCTGTGGCCGACCGGGCAAGCAAGGACGACCGAGTCGCGGAAGAACGGCTCGAACTCGACGGCCCTGTGGCGAGGGGCCGCTCCGACCACGCCGATCTCGAGCGTGCGGTCTGCAACGCGCTCGACGATCGTCTGCGTGGAGGCGACGCTCAGCTGCACATGCAAATCCGGGTGACTCTCGGCGAACTCGCACAGCAAGCGCGGGAGCACGACTCCGCCCGGCCCGGTCGACGCGCCGATCTCGAGCGTGCCGGCGACCGGCCCTTCGGAGTCCGCCGACGAGACTTCGTTGACGAGCTCTTCCTCGAGCGTGAGCAGCCGCTGCGCACCGCGGTAGAGCAGCAGCCCCGCCTCGGTCGGCTCGACGCGGCGCCCCGAACGGTCGAGCAGCTGCGTCCCGAGCCGCTTCTCGAGCGCGCGCACCTGCAGGCTCACGGCGGGCTGTGTGACACCCAGTCGCTCGGCCGCCTGCGAGAACGAGCGCTTCTCGACCACAGCGCAAAACGCCTGCAACTGCCGCGTATCCATAAGCGGAAGTTATAGCTGGCGGAACTCGAGCCGGTTCCCGAACGGGTCGTCGGCGTAGAAACGCGTGACGTCGGCGAGCGCGTCGTCTTCGCGCACCTCGATGCCGTGCTCCCCGAACCGAGCGCGCAGCGCGGCGAGATCGGCGACGACGAAGCCCGGATGCGCCTTGCGCGCCGGACGGAAATCCTCCTCGACGCCGATGTGCAGCTCGAGCTCGCCCGCACGGAACCAGCATCCGCCGCGCGCTGCGAGCGCAGGCGGTTTCGGAAGTTCCCCGAGGCCGAGCACCCCTCCGTAGAACGCGCGCGCAGCGTCCTCGCACCCGGGTGGCGCCGCGAGTTGCACGTGGTCGATGCCGGTGACCATGCCGGCACAGGGTCTACCATCGAACGCGTGTCACGGGCGCCCGGGCTGCAGGACAGCCTCGTCACCGGCTTTCGGCGCCTCGCCTCCGACGCGCCGCACCGAAGGATCGACTTCGAGCTGCGCGCGCTCGACCTCGCACTCTCGGTTGCGTTCGGAATCGTGTTGCTGCTGCCGGCACTCGTGATCGCGTTACTCGTGCGGATCACGTGCGGCACGCCGGTGCTCTACCGCGGCGAGCGCGTCGGCCGGCACGGCGTCTTCTTCCCGATGCTGAAGTTCCGCACGCTGCGCCAAGGAGCCGAGGAACGCATCGGGCAGTACCTCGGCGAAGAGCTCGTGCGGCAGACGGGAGCAGAGCTGACCAGCGTCGGCCGCTGGCTGAAGGCATCGCAGCTCGACGAGATTCCGCAACTCTGGAACGTCTTCCGCGGCGAGATGTCGTTCGTCGGCCCGCGCCCGATCCGCCCGCGCTTCTTCGCCGAGCTCGCCACCGACCTGCCCGCGTACTGGCAGCGGCTCGTCGTACGCCCGGGTCTCACGGGCTTTGCGCAGGTGCGGCGCGGCTACGAGACGTCGATGGCCGAGAAGCTCGCGCACGACCTCGAGTGGATCGCCGACAGATCGGTGCTGCTCTACCTGCGCACCCTCGCCGTGACAGGCGTGCGCGTCCTGAAGCAGACGATCCGCCCGTAAACTCGGCACATGTGCGGGATCTGCGGAATCGTTTCGGCGCAGGCCGTGGATCCGGGCCGGTTGCGGCGCATGGCGGAGACGCTGATCCACCGCGGCCCCGACTCGGACGGCTTCCACGTCGACGGCGGCATCGGTCTGGCGGCGCGTCGCCTCGCGATCATCGACCTCGCGCACGGCGACCAGCCGCTGACGAACGAGGACGGCTCGATCGTCGTCATCCAGAACGGCGAGCTCTACAACTATCGCGAGCTGACGCACGAGTTGCGCCGCGCGGGGCATCAGTTCCGCACGCAGAGCGACACCGAAGTGATCGCACACGCATACGAACAGTGGGGGCTCGGCTTCGCGGAACGGCTGCGCGGGATGTTCGCGATCGCGCTCTGGGATGCGCGCGCGCAACGGCTCGTGCTCGCACGCGACCGCTTCGGCATCAAGCCTCTCTATTACCGCGACGTCTCCGGCGAACTGTCCTTTGCATCCGAGCTCGACGCACTGCCCCACGGCGAGATCGACCTGCACGCGGTCGATGCCTTCCTGACGTTCAACTCGATCCCCGCGCCGCTCACGATCTTCACGGATGTGCGCAAACTCCTGCCCGGCCATGTGCTCACGTGGCAGGACGGCGCGGTCGCGCTCGAACGTTTCGCGCGCCCCGGCCCGCTCGACGCGCGCCACGAAAGCGACGAAGCCGAGCTGGTCGAGGAGTGCCGTGCACGTCTGCGCGACTCCGTTCGCGCCCACCTGATCGCGGACGTGCCCGTCGGCGTGCTGCTGTC
>DASUKC010000074.1:0-7385 GCA_036278975.1 Gaiellaceae bacterium | reverse complement strand
GATTTCTCCTTCGGCAAGCGCGAGAACCTGAACGCTGCGTCCGAGCTGCGCGAGCACGACATCCGCGAGCCCTTTGCCATCGACGCCGACGTCGTCTTCCACCTCGCCGCCCAGGCCGACGTGCAGACGTCCATGAAGAAGCCGGGCTTCGACGCCGCAGTGAACGTCGTCGGCACCGTGAACGTTCTCGACGCCGCGCAGCAGTCCGGGGCGCAAGTGATCTTCGCGTCCTCGGGCGGCGCCGGTTACGGCGAATGTCCCGGGCCTGTCGACGAGACGTTTCCGTTCCTGCCGCTGTCGCCGTACGGGATCGCAAAAAAGTGCGGTGAGGAGTATCTCGCCGGCTGGAATCGCATCCACGGCACGAGCCACGTGTCGCTGCGGCTCGGCAACGTCTTCGGGCCTCGCCAGGATTCCGGGCTCGAAGGTGGCGTCGTCGCGATCTTCCTCGAGCGTCTGGCAAACGGCGAGCCGACCACGATCTTCGGCGACGGGTCGCACACGCGTGACTTTGTGTTCGTCGGCGACATCGTGGCTGCACTACTCGCCGCCGCGGGAAAACATGGCGGGCCGTACAACATCGGCACCGGCGTCGAAACCACGGTGCACGATCTACACCGCGCATGTGCCGCGGTGGTGGGCGTCCCCGATGAGCCGCAATTCGCGAGCGCGCGCCTCGGCGACGTGCTGCGTTCGGCGCTCGACGCACGCCTCGCGCAGCGCGAGCTGGGCTGGCACGCACGGGTCTCGCTGACCGATGGGCTGCGGAAAACGTTCGCCTGGATGCAGGAGAGCGGGTCGGTCAAGACGAAATAACGCGCGCTGTGGATGCGCCGCTCTCCCCTGACGCCCTGATACGCCCCTGGCGCCGCGCAACGCTCGTCGCGAGCTTGGTTGCGGCGATCGAGCTCGTTGCGCTCCTCGCGCTTGCCTTCCTATTGCTCGCGAAGCCGCTCTCACATGCGATCGCGCATCGCGCGGCTGCGACGGCGCTCGCCGCGCCGGCAAAGAAGAAGGCCGCACCGGTCGTGCACCACCTGGTGAAGGCACCGGCGATCGGCAAGCCGAAGCTGACGCGTGCGCAGAGCACCGTGCTCGTGCTGAACGGCAACGGCCGCGCGGGCGCGGCGCACACGGTCGCAGCGCAGCTTCAGCATCTCGGTTACACGATTCGCGGCGCCAGCAACGCACCGCGCTCCGACTACGCCACGAGCGTGGTGATGTTCCGGCCGGGCTACGCCGCCGAAGCACATCGTCTCGCGCGCGACGCCCACACGTCCGTGGTCGGCCCGCTCGACGGCATCGCCGCCTCGTCACTGCACGGCGCGAAGCTCGTCTTCATCCTCGGCGCGTAACTAACAGACGGGCTTGCCCGTGTTCACCAGCCGGAGCGCGCGCCGATAGTCGTTCGGGCCTTCGTTCGGCGCGGCGTACGGGTTGAGCGCGTTGAACGTGTAGAAGTCGTTGAGCGCGTGGCGCGCGCAGCCGAGCCCGAGCTCGTACTCCGCCTTGTTCAACCATGCGTCCGCGTTGTGCGGCTGCACACGCGTCGCCTCGCCGTAGTAGTACAGCGCGTCGCCGTACTGCTTCCGCTCGTCGGCCGCGTCGGCCCGCGCCCAGTACGGCTCGACAAGCAGCGGGTCGACGCTCTTCGCGCGCTTCGCGTACGTGTCGGCCTGCGCGGGCTTCACCGAGAACAGCGCGTCGCTCGCCCAGCGCTCGCCGAGCCACGGTAGGTAGAGGATCCCCGCGAGCGCGATGGCGACACCCGCAGCGGGCAGCAGCACGAACGAGCCAACGCGTCGGTCACTCGGTCGTCCGATCAACGCGCCGGCGGCGAGGAACGCGGGTGACGCGACAGCGACGAAGTCCCAGTCGATGTCGACGAGGCCGTGCAACAAGAACGCCGGCAGGAACAACGCGAGCGCGAGCTCGTGCCCGCGACGCCGGTGACCTCGGAGCAGCAACGCAACCATCGCAGCGCCGAAGAGCAAGAACCCGATCACGCCAGACTCCGAGAGGAACTGCACGGGCAAGTCGTGCGGCTCGCTCGTCACGTCGAGGTAACTCGTGCGATAGCGCAGGTTCGTCACGTGGAACGACCCGGCGCCGGTCCCTGCGACCACGTGGTGGTCGAAGCCGTCCCACGCCTGCTTCCACCAGACCCAGCGCAGGTTCGACGACGCCGAGAAGCGCGGGCCCGAGTTACCGACCGAGCTCGAGCTCGTGAACGACCGCCACGCATCGCCGCCCTTCACGACCGCAGCGGCAACGAGCACCGCGACAGCGATCCCCGCGAGCACGAACAGCCCACGCCGCAGCGCCTGCGAACCACGTGGACGCGGCAGCCGAGCCAACCACGCTGCGAGGAGCGCACACACCAGCAGCACCGCGCCAAAGATGAGCCCGTCGTGCCAGCGCACGTGCGACGACGGGTGGTCGCCGGTCACACCCGAGAGAGCGAAGGCAACGCCCGACGCGATCGCCGCCGGCACCGCAGCCGCGACGACCGTGCCGGCGTCGTGCAGGCGGTCGTCGGTGAAGAAGAGCCACGCCGCGACGACGAGCACCGCCACCGCGAGCCCGCCGCGCGACAGCGTGAGCACAATCGCAACGCCCCACAGGAATGCGAGCAGCGCACCGAGCACGCGCCGTGAGCGACCGATCCACAACGCGAGCGGTAGCGCGAAGTCGCCGAGCAGCGCGAGCTGGTTCCACAAACCAACGGGGCTGTCGAGGCGCGACTGCACGCCGATCACCGGCAGCGAGCCGAGCGGGAACACCTTGCCGCCGAGCGACCACAACACGACCGCGCCGAGCAGCGCGGCAAGCCCGTACGCGAGCTCGCGCGTGCGCGTGCCGAGCCACAGGCCGAGCGCCGCGAACGCGAGATAGACGAATGATCGGTCCCCGTAGTTCCACGAACGATCCGGCTGCGTCGACCACCAGATCGAGAACACGAGCCAGGTCACGAGCACCGCGAACGGTGCAAGGAAGAGAAACCCGCGCGGCACTCCCTGCAGCGCAGCCGCGACCACGATTGCGACAAGCGCGAACGTGCCGAGCCACGGGACCATCCCGTCGCCCGCTGCGTCGCCGTGGAACATCGCGACGGCGACGGCGAGCAGTGCGAGCACGAGCGGTAACTCCCTCGATGCACGCACCGTCATCCGGCCAGCGACGCTACCATCGGCTTCGGCCGCTCACAAAAGCCTTACACCCGGTGCACCATGGCCATACGAGCGTCCGGGACGATCGCCCCACAGCCTCCCGCGCCGCCCCCTGATTTACGTAACAGAAGCTTTGCGCAACAGCCTGCTGAAGACAACGCTCGTTCTCACCGTCGCGCTCGCGGTCGGTTTGGTCGTCGGTGCGGCGCGCCCCGCGGCTGCAGCAACGCCGTGCTGGAAGTCTCTGCTCAACGAGTGGTACTCGGGCCGCATCCAGCACATCTATCCGCTGCACTGTTACCAGGACGCGCTCAAGCATCTGCCTGCCGACGTGAACACGTACTCGAGCGCGCGCGACGACATCGAACGCGCACTGCAAAGCGCACGCTCGGCAGCCGCGCGCGCCGGGCAGAAGATCACACCGAACACGCTGGTCAAGCCCGCGAAGCTTCCGGGGTTCACGGGGATCGGCAAAGGCGGTCACACCGTCACGGTCAACGAGCCGACGCGCAAGAACAACAAGGGCATCGCCGGCGTCGCCGACAAGTTCGATCCGGGTAGCCCGTCTTCGCTGCCGATACCGCTGCTGATCCTCGCCGGGCTCGCCCTCGTGCTCGTCGCCGCGGGCGGCGCGGGGATGGTCTGGAAGCGTTATCAGGGCCGCAACCCAGGCACCTAAACGGCCCGCGCCGATCCGTCCGGGCCTGGGCCTATGGTCCCTTCCCCCCTAAGGGGAAGGAAATCCCACGGCACCCATGATCGTTGATCATGTGGAGGAGGCGAGAATGGCGTCAGTAGAAGTAAAAAGCCCAGTTCAGATTCATCCCGACGAGCTCGTCAACAGCGTTCTCGACGACGACGCCACGCTCGCCGTTCGCCGACTGTTCACGATTGAAGGCCGCGACCCCTACGACGAAGTCGAGTGGGAGATCCGCGACGCGCACATCCCGGGTAAGAACGGCCCGGCGTTCGAGCAGAAGAACGTCGAGTTCCCCAAGTTCTGGTCGCAGACGGCGACGAACATCGTTGCCCAGAAGTACTTCCGCGGCCGCATGACCAGCCCGGAGCGCGAGCGGTCCGTCAAGCAGATGATCGACCGCGTCGTCAACACGATCGGCACCTGGGGTCGCGACGGCGGCTACTTCGCGAGCGAGGACGAAGCGCACACGTTCGAGGACGAGCTCAAGACGATCCTCGTCAACCAGCTTGCAGCGTTCAACTCGCCGGTCTGGTTCAACGTCGGGTTCGAGGAGAAGCCGCAGTGCTCCGCGTGCTTCATCCTCTCGATCGAAGACTCGATGGACGCGATCCTCGACTGGATTCGCCGCGAGGGCGTCATCTTCCGCGGCGGCTCCGGCTCGGGTGTCAACCTGTCGCGTCTGCGCTCGTCGAAGGAGCAGCTGTCCAAGGGCGGCTACGCCTCCGGCCCGGTGTCGTTCATGCGCGGCGCCGACGCATCCGCCGGCACGATCAAGTCCGGTGGCAAGACGCGGCGCGCCGCGAAGATGGTCGTCCTCGACGTCGACCATCCCGACATCCAGGAGTTCATCTGGTGCAAGGCGCACGAGGAAGAGAAGGCGCGCGTCCTCGAAGCGGCCGGCTACGACATGTCGCTCGACAGCCCTGATTGGGCGTCGATCCAGTACCAGAACGCGAACAACTCGGTGCGCGTGTCCGACGCGTTCATGAACGCGGTCGAGAACGACGAGGACTGGAACCTCACCGCGCGCAACGACGGCGCGGTCGTCGACACGATCAAGGCGCGCAAGCTGCTCGGCGAGATCGCCGAAGCGGCGTGGCGCTGCGCAGACCCGGGCGTGCAGTACGACACCACGATCAATTCGTGGCACACGCTGCCGAACACGGGCCGCATCAACGCGTCGAACCCGTGCTCCGAGTACATGTCGATCGACGACTCGGCGTGCAACCTCGCGTCGCTCAACCTGATGAAGTTCCGCCGCGACGACGGCGAGCTCGACGTCGAGGCATTCGAGCACGCGGTCGACGTCGTGTTCCTCGCGCAGGAGATCGCGGTCGGCAACTCGTCGTACCCGACGCCCGAGATCGAGGGCAACGCGAAGGCGTACCGCCAGCTCGGGCTCGGCTACGCGAACCTCGGCGCGCTACTGATGGCGCGCGGCCTGGCGTACGACTCCGACGAGGGTCGCACCTACGCCGCGGCGATCACCGCGCTGATGACCGGCCGCGCCTATCGCAAGTCGGCGGAGATCGCCGGCCGCATGGGCCCGTTCGCCGGCTACCGCCCGAATGCAGCGGCCATGCTCGGCGTGATCGCGAAGCACCGCGCGTCGGTCGGCAACATCGCGCACTCCGACACGGTGCCCACCGACCTGCTCGGTGCAGCCCGCAAGGCGTGGGACGACGCGCTCGACATCGGCGAGGTCAACGGCTACCGCAACGCACAGGCCACGGTGCTCGCGCCGACCGGGACGATCAGCTTCATGATGGATTGCGACACGACGGGCGTCGAGCCCGACTTCTCGCTCGTCAAGTCGAAGAAGCTGGTCGGCGGCGGCGAGATCACGATCGTCAACAAGACGGTCTCGGCCGGCCTCGAGAAGCTCGGCTATGCGCCGAACGAGGTCAGCGAGGTCATCGCGTTCATCGACGAGCGCAACACCGTCGTCGGTTCGCCGTATGTGAAGAGCGAGCACTACCCGGTGTTCGACTGCGCGGTCGGTGACCGCGCGATCCACTACACGGGTCACGTGAAGATGATGGGCGCGATCCAGCCGTTCATCTCGGGAGCGATCTCGAAGACCGTGAACATGCCGGAGACCGCCACGATCGACGATGTCGCGACGCTGTACGTCGACGCGTGGAAGCTCGGCGTGAAGGCGATCGCGATCTACCGCGACAACTGCAAGGTCGCGCAGCCGCTGTCGGGCAAAGCCGACTCGAGCGCGCAGGCGACGATCACGCCCGCGGGGCCGACTGCATCTCCGCGCCGCCGGCGCCTGCCGGACGACCGCAACGAGGTCGGCCGCAAGTTCCGTGTCGGCGAGTACGAGGGCTACATCCACGTCGGCGTCTTCGACGACGGCAGCCCGGGCGACATCTTCGTGGACATCGCGAAGGACGGAACCACGCTGCAGGGCCTGATGAACTCGCTGATGATCGCGGTGTCGATGGGCCTGCAGTACGGCGTGCCGCCCGAGGTGTACGTCTCGAAGCTCTCGCACCTCCGCTTCGAGCCGTCGGGCCTCACGAACGACGCGGACATCCGCAACGCGAAGTCGATCGTCGACTACATCTTCCGCTGGTTCGGGAAGAAGTTCCTCGACGTCGACCAGCAGGAAGAGGCGGGGATCCTCTCGATGGAGGTTCGCGCGCAGATGGCCGAGCGGCTTGCGAACGGCGAGTCCGCGCATGCGGAGACGCCCACGCCCGGTCAGACGGCTCTCTTCAACCCGCACGAAGACGCGATCGAATGCAACCGCTGCGGCGGCCGGATGGTTCGCGCCGGCACCTGCTACACGTGCCGCGACTGCGGCACGAGCACGGGTTGCGGCTGAGCCGAACCGCGAGCTGAGTTGTTCGAAGGGCCCCGCAAGGGGCCCTTCGTTTAGCCTGACCTCGTGTTGACCGGCGGCTGTCTCTGCGGTGGTGTGCGCTACGAGCTCTCGGAGCCTCCGGCGTCGGCGCGCTACTGCCACTGCACGCGCTGCCAGCGGCGCACAGGCACCGGCTCGTCCGCGAACGCGCAACTCGTCCCCGGCTCACTCCACGTGACACAGGGCGAAGAGCTCGTGACGCCGTACGACCCGGGCGGCGGCGGGCACATCAAGTCGTTCTGCTCGGTGTGCGGCTCGGCGCTGTGGAGCACCGACCCCGCTAACCCGGAGACGATCGCGATTCGCATCGGCACGCTCGACAGCGACCCAGGCGTCCGTCCGTCGCTGCGTCAGTTCACCGCGTATGCCGCCGCGTGGGAGCCGATCCCCGACGACGGCCTGCCGCGCTATCCCGAGAAACGCCCCGCGGGCTCTTAGTAGAGACCTTCGCGGCGAGCGTACCGCTCGGCTCGCTCGCGTTCGTACTGGTCGGCGTCGAGCTCCGGGTCGCTGACGGCTTTCAGGATCTCGCCGCCTGACGGAAGCGCGGTGCGCTCGATGTGGTTCTCGGGGTTCCAGAGGTCTGAGCGGATCAGCGCCTTCGAGCACTGCGTGTACGCCTCTTCGACCGCGATGAGGA
>DASUKC010000073.1:0-15242 GCA_036278975.1 Gaiellaceae bacterium | reverse complement strand
CGCAACATCGGGATCATGGCCCACATCGATGCGGGCAAGACCACGACGACGGAGCGGATCCTTTACTACACCGGCCGCACCCACAAGATGGGTGAGGTGCACGAGGGCGCCGCGACGATGGACTGGATGGCGCAGGAGCAGGAGCGCGGCATCACGATCACGTCGGCGGCGACGACTGCGTTCTGGCGCGACTATCGCATCAACATCATCGATACGCCCGGGCACGTGGACTTCACCGTCGAGGTGGAGCGCAGCCTGCGCGTGCTCGACGGCGCCGTCGCCGTCTTCGACTCGGTCGCCGGCGTGCAGCCGCAGTCCGAGACCGTGTGGCGCCAGGCCGACAAGTACAAGGTCCCGCGTATCGCGTTCATCAACAAGATGGACCGCACCGGCGCGAACTTCTTCGCAGCCGTGCAGTCGATGAAGGACCGCCTCGCCGCGAATCCCGTGCCGGTGCAGATCCCGGTCGGCCAGGAAGACGCGCATCGCGGCGTCATCGACCTCGTGGAGATGAAGGCGATCCTCTACAAGGACGATCTCGGTCAGGACTTCGACGTCGCCGACATTCCGACGGAGCTCGCCGAACAGGCGAAGGAGTACCACCACCAGCTGATCGACGCGATCTCGCACTTCGACGACGAAGTGCTCGAGGCGTACCTCACCGACGAGAACTCGGTCACGCCCGACATGATCAAGCGCGCGATCCGCAAGGGCACGATTTCCGACGAGATCACGCCGGTGCTGCTCGGCTCCGCGTTCAAGAACAAGGGCGTGCAGCCGCTGCTCGACGCGGTGGTTGATTACCTGCCGAGCCCGCTCGACGTGCCTCCGATGGAGGGTGTCGATCCGAAGTCCGGCGAAGAGACGACGCGCGAGGCATCGCTCGAGGCTCCGTTCTCGGCGCTCGCCTTCAAGGTGATGAGCGACCCGTACGTCGGCAAGCTCACGTACTTCCGCGTCTACTCGGGCAAGCTCAAGGCCGGCGACCGCGTCCTCAATACGACGACAGGTAAAACCGAGCGCATCGGGCGCATCCTGCAGATGCACGCGAACCATCGCGAAGAGCGCGAGGAGATCGGCGCGGGCGAGATCGCAGCGGGTGTCGGCCTCAAGTCGACGACCACCGGCGACACGCTGTCCGTCGAGAACAGCCCGATCGTGCTCGAATCGATGACGTTCCCCGATCCGGTGATCTCCGTCGCCGTCGAGCCGAAGTCGAAGGCCGACCAGGACAAGCTCGGCAACGGCCTCGCCCGGCTCGCCGAGGAAGACCCGACGTTCCGCGTCGAGTCCGACGAGGAGACCGGCCAGACCCTGATCTCAGGGATGGGCGAGCTGCACCTCGAGATCATCGTCGACCGCTTGAAGCGCGAGTTCAACGTCGACGCGAACGTCGGCCGCCCGCAGGTCGCCTACCGCGAGACGGTGGGCAAGCCGGCCGAGCGCATCCAGGGCAAGTTCGTCCGCCAGACGGGTGGCTCGGGCCAGTACGGCGACGCCGTGATCAACCTGCTCCCGCAGGAGCCGGGCAAGGGTTACGAGTTCGTCGACAAGATCGTCGGCGGCAAGATTCCCAAGGAGTACATCAAGCCGATCGACGAAGGCATTCGGGAAGCGATGGGCTCCGGCATCCTCGCCGGCTACCCCGTCGTCGACGTGAAGGTCGAGCTGATCGACGGCTCGTACCACGACGTCGACTCGAGCGAGCGCGCATTCAAGATCGCCGGTTCGATGGCGTTCAAGGAAGCGATGAAGCGTGCGAAGCCGAAGCTTCTCGAGCCGATGATGGCAGTCGAAGTGACGACGCCTGAGGACTACCTCGGCGACGTGATGGGTAACCTGGCCAGCCGCCGCGGCCGCATCGAGTCGATGAACCCGATGGGCAACGCGCAGGTGGTCAAGGCCCTCGTCCCGCTGAGCGAGATGTTCGGGTACGCAACAGATCTGCGTTCGATGACGCAGGGGCGGGCCGACTTCACGATGCAGTTCGATCGTTACGAAGAAGTCCCGCAGTCGATCGCAAGTGAGATCACGGAACAGAGTTCCGGGACCTAAAAGGAGAAAGAGAAAGACATGGCAAAGCAGAAGTTCGAGCGCACGAAGCCGCATCTCAACGTCGGCACCATCGGGCACATCGACCACGGCAAGACGACGCTGACCGCAGCCATCTCAAGCGTGCTCCACAAGAAGGGCGGCGGCGGACAGGTCAAGAGCTTTGCCGAGATCGACAACGCACCCGAAGAGCGCCAGCGCGGCATCACCATCAACACGTCGCACGTCGAGTACGAGACGGAGAACCGTCACTACGCGCACGTCGACTGCCCTGGTCATGCCGACTACATCAAGAACATGATCACGGGTGCCGCCCAGATGGACGGCGCGATCCTCGTGGTCTCCGCCGCTGACGGCCCGATGCCGCAGACGCGCGAGCACATCCTTCTTGCTCGTCAGGTCGAAGTGCCGTACATCGTCGTCGCCCTGAACAAGTCCGACATGGTTGACGACGAAGAGCTGCTCGAGCTCGTCGAGCTCGAAGTTCGCGAGCTGCTCTCGAAGTACGACTTCCCCGGCGACGACATCCCGATCGTTCGCGTCTCGGCGCTGAAGGCGCTCGAGGGCGACGAGGCATGGGAAGAGAAGATCCTCGAGCTCATGAACGCGGTCGACACCTACATCCCGGAGCCGGTCCGCGACGCCGACAAGCCGTTCCTCATGCCGATCGAGGACGTGTTCACGATCACGGGTCGTGGCACCGTCGTCACCGGTCGTGTCGAGCAGGGCAAGATCGAGGTCGGTAACGAGATCGAGATCGTCGGCATCCACGAGAAGACGGAGAAGACCACCGTCACCGGTCTCGAGATGTTCCAGAAGTCACTCGACTTCGCGCAGGCCGGCGACAACGCTGGCGCACTGCTCCGCGGTGTCAAGCGCGAGGACGTCGAGCGCGGCCAGGTGCTCGCGAAGCCGGGCTCCATCACGCCGCATACGCACTTCAACGCTGAGGTGTACGTCCTCTCGAAGGACGAGGGCGGCCGCCACACGCCGTTCTTCAACAACTACCGCCCGCAGTTCTACTTCCGCACGACCGACGTGACGGGCGCCGTCAAGCTTCCGGAGGGCCAGGAGATGGTCATGCCGGGCGACAACACGAACATGGAGATCGAAATGATTCAGCCGATCGCCATGGACGAGGGTCTGCGCTTCGCCATCCGCGAGGGTGGCCGCACGGTCGGCGCAGGCGTGGTCACGAAGATCATCAAGTAGGGAGTAGGCGACTCTTATGGCACAGGGAAAAATCCGGATCCGCCTGAAGGGCTACGACCATCAGCAGTTGGACCGGTCGGCCCAGCAGATTGTCGACACCGCTCAGCGCAGCGGCGCGACGATCACTGGGCCGGTCCCTCTGCCAACCGAGAAGAACGTCTACTGCGTGATCCGCGGGCCGTTCATCGACAAGGACGCCCGTGAGCATTTCGAGGTGCGCACGCACAAGCGCCTCATCGACATCCTCAGTCCCACGCCGAAGACGATCGACCAGCTGATGCGGCTCGATCTTCCCGCCGGCGTCGACATCGAGATCAAGCTGTGAAAACCGTTTCCGTCAAGTGCCAGGCACGTCTTGGCTTGGTGCCTGGCACCAACAGCTGTGCCAGGCACGGGAGTTGCGCCTGATGGCTAAAGGCATCCTCGGACGCAAGCTCGGCATGACGCAGATCTTCGACCCGGAGACCGGCGCGGTCACCCCTGTCACGGTGATTCAGGCCGGGCCGTGCCCCGTCGTGCAGGTGAAGACGCATGACGCGGACGGGTACGACGCGGTGCAACTCGCGTTCGACGCCGTGCCGGAGCGCAAGCTTTCGAAGCCCGAACTCGGTCACTTGAAGAAGGCGAACGTCGACCCGCACCGCAAGCTCGTCGAGTTCCGCGGTCCCATCGACGGCGGCGTCGAGGGCGAGACGGTCACCGTCGAGGTATTCGCACCCGGTGACGCGATCAAGGTGAGCGGCATCGGCGTCGGCAAGGGCTTCCAGGGCACGATCAAGCGCCACAACTTCAGCTCCGGCCCGCGCGGTCACGGCTCGCACAACATCCGCAAGCCGGGCTCGGTCGGCGCATCGGCCACGCCGTCGCGCGTGTTCAAGGGCGTCAAGTTGCCGGGTCGCATGGGCGGAAAGCGCGTCACGCAGACGGGGCTCACCGTGCATCAGGTCGACACCGAGCAGCACCTGCTGCTGATCAAAGGCTCTGTTCCCGGCCCCAAGAACGGCTACGTGGAGGTGCGCGGGTAATGGCGACTGCACCTTTGTATGACGCAGCCGGTAAGAAGGCCGCGAAGGGCGTTGCGCTCACCGATGCCGTGTTCGCGGCCGAGGTGAAGCCGCATCTCGTCCACGAGGCGGTGCGCGCCGAGCTGAACAGCCAGCGCGCCGGCACGGTTGCGACGAAGAGCCGCGGGCTCGTGTCCGGTGGCCGCTCGAAGCCGTGGCGCCAGAAGGGCACCGGTCGCGCGCGCCAGGGAACCATCCGCGCCGCGCAGTTCACCGGTGGCGGTCACGCGTTCGCGAAGACGCCGCGCCAGTTCATCCAGAAGGTGAACAAGAAGGCTGCGCGCGCAGCGCTGCGCTCCGCGCTTGCGAGCCACGCGTCAGGCGGGACGATCGCGTTCGTGAACGCGTCGTCGTTCAGCGAGCCGTCGACGAAGAGCGCACGCGAGCTTGTCGAGAAGGCAGGCCTGCAGTTCCCGCTCGTCGTCGTCGCGGGGGCCGACGAAGCGAATCTGGCAAAGAGTTTCCGCAACCTCGATCGCGTCGCCGTTGTGCGGCCGACCGATCTCGAAGTTGCCGCAATCGTTTGGGCGCGTTCGCTGCTCGTCAGCGAGTCGTGCCTCGAGTCGGTCGAAGGGAGGGCGAGCTGATGGCTCTCGATTCGAGCCAGGTGCTGCTCGCGCCGATCATCTCCGAGAAGAGCTACGAGGCTTCGACGACCGGCCAGTACACGTTCAAGGTCCACCAGGATGCGCACAAGACGCAGATCCGCCAGGCCGTCGAGGATCTCTTCGAGGTCACAGTCACGCGCGTCAACGTCGTGAAGGTCGCTGCGAAGCCGAAGCGGCGCGGTCAGCACCGGGGCATGCGCCCGGGTTGGAAGAAGGCCGTCGTCACGCTGCAGCCCGGTGACCGCATCGAGATCTTCGAAGGAGCGCAGATTTAATGCCCGTTCGCAGGTTCAAGCCGACCAGCCCGGGCCGTCGTTTCATGACGGTCTCCGACTTCGCGGAAGTCACGAAGTCGAAGCCGGAGAAGGCGCTCACCGAGAAGCTCACGAAAAAGGGTGGCCGCAACAACACGGGCCGCATCACGACGCGCCACCAGGGTGGCGGTCACAAGCGGCAGTACCGCATCGTCGACTTCAAGCGGACGAAGGACGGCGTGCCCGCAAAGGTGGCTGCGATCGAGTACGACCCGAACCGTTCGGCGCGCATCGCGCTGCTTCATTACGCGGACGGCTTCAAGAGCTACATCATCGCCCCGGCAGGCATTCGCGTCGGCGCCATGGTGCAGTCGGGCCCCGGCTCGGACATCAAGCCCGGCAACGCGCTGCCGCTCGAGAACATCCCCACCGGCACGCTCGTGCACAACGTCGAGCTGAAGCCCGGCAAGGGTGGTCAGATGGCGCGCTCCGCCGGCTCCGGCGTGCAGCTCGTCGCGAAGGACCAGGGCTACGCAACGCTGCGGCTCCCGTCCGGCGAGATGCGCCGCGTGCTGCTCACGTGCCGGGCGACGGTCGGCCAGGTCGGCAACGTCGACCACGGCAACATCACGGGCGGCAAGGCAGGTCGCAGCCGCTGGCTCGGCAAGCGCCCAACCGTTCGCGGTAGCGCAATGAACCCGGTCGACCACCCGCATGGTGGCGGCGAAGGCAAGTCAAAGGGAGGTCGCCATCCGGTGACGCCGTGGGGTGTGCCGACGCTCGGCAAGCGCACGCGCAAGAAGCACAAGGAATCCAACAACTTGATCGTTCGCGGCCGCCGCCGCGGGAAGGACAAGCGCTAAATGTCGCGGAGCTCTAAGAAGGGGCCTTTCGTCGAGGAGCGGCTCATGGGTCGCATCCAGGCGATGAACGCCTCGAATACCAAGCAGATGGTGCGCACGTGGTCGCGCACGAGCACCGTGTTCCCCGACATGGTCGGTCACACGATCGCGGTGCACGACGGCCGCAAGCACGTGCCGGTGTTCATCTCGGAGCAGATGGTCGGCCACAAGCTCGGCGAGTTCGCGCCGACGCGCCACTTCCGCGGGCATGCCGGTGACCAGAAGACACAGGTGAAGAAGAAGTAGTGGCTGACACCGTCAAAGCAACAGCGAAATTTGTCCACGTGTCCCCTAGAAAGGCACGTCAGGTTACGGGGCTGATCCAGAAAAGGTCAGTGCCCGAAGCGCGCACCATCCTCGCGTTCGCCACGCGTGCAGCGGCGGACGACGTGGAGCGCGTGCTGCGCTCGGCTATCGCCAACGCGGAGTCGAACCCCGAGCTGCGCTGGAACGGCGACGACCTCGTCGTCCATGCCGCATACGTCGACGAAGGGCCGACGATCAAGCGGTTCCGCGCACGCGCGCGCGGCCGCGTCGCCCACATCAAGAAGCGCACGTGCCACATCACGATTGAAGTCGCGCCGAAGAAGGAGGCCGCGAACTAATGGGTCAAAAAGTTCATCCTGGCGGTCTTCGCGTCGGCGTCATCCACGACTGGAAGTCGAACTGGATGGTCGGCAAGAAGGAGTTCGCCGGCGCCCTCATCGAGGACATCAAGATCCGCGAGCACATCCTGAAGAAGCTGTCGCACGCGGGCCTGTCCGACATCTTGATCCGCAAGGACAAGCAGCGGATCACCATCGACATCTATACGGCGCGCCCCGGCATCGTGATCGGCAAGTCCGGCGTCGAAGTCGACGCGCTGCGCCGTGAAGTGCACGCGATGACACAGAAGAACGTGCACATCAACATCAACGAGATCAAGCGCCCCGAGCTCGACGCGAAGCTTGTTGCGCAGTCGATTGCAGAGCAGCTTCAGAACCGCGTGTCGTTCCGCCGCGCGATGAAGCGCTCGCTTGCGTCCGCCATTCGTTCCGGCGCCGCCGGTGTGAAGGTGCAGTGCTCGGGCCGCCTCGGCGGTTCGGAGATGAGCCGCTCGGAGCAGTACTCCGAGGGCCGCGTGCCGCTGCACACGATTCGCGCCGACATCGACTACGGCTTCGTCGAAGCGAAGACCCCGACGGGACGCATCGGCGTCAAGGTTTGGATCAACAAGGGCGAGATCATGCCGCAGGGCTACACCGGCATGGTCGAGAAGAAAGAGACGCGCCTCGGCGACCAGGACACTGCGCGCCGCCGCGGCGGCGTGACGGAAGGTCTCGGCGCATCGCGCGAGGCCGGCCGCGGTCGCCAGCAGGATCGCGAAGGGCTCGGCCCGGTTCGCCGCGGCCGCCCCGGCCAGCGTCCCGGTTCGCGTCCCGGCGGCCCGACTCGCGGTCGCGGTGCTTCACGCCCGCGCACCGAACAGGCTCCGCCGCCCGCTGCCGAGCAGCCGCAGGCTCAGGCCGAAACGCCGCCGCCCACCGCGGAGACGCCTCCGGCTGAGAAGCCGAAGCGTGCACCGGCTGCCAAGAAGCCGTCCACACCGCGTAAGAAGAAGGAAGAGAGCTAGTCGATGTTGCTGCCCAAGAAGACGAAGTTTCGCAAGATGCATCGCGGCCGCCGGCGCGGCACCGCGAAGGGGCAGTCGACGGTCCAGTTCGGCGAGTTCGGCTTGAAGTCGCTCGAGACGGGCTGGATCACGAACCGCCAGATCGAGGCAGCTCGTATCGCGATGACGCGCAAGATCAAGCGCGGCGGCAAGGTCTGGATCAATGTCTTCCCCGACAAGCCGTTCACCAAGAAGCCGGCCGAGACGCGCATGGGCAAGGGCAAGGGCTCGCCGGAAGGCTGGGTCGCGGTGATCAAGCCCGGTCGCGTGATGTTCGAGCTCGCCGGTGTGCCGGAGCCGTTGGCGAAGGAAGCGCTCACGCTCGCGGGACAGAAGCTTCCGTTGAAGACGAAGTTCGTGAAGCGCGAAGGCGGTGACCTCTTTGCGGGCTAGAGAGCTGCGTGACCTGTCGAACGACGAATTGAAAGACCGCCTCGCAGAGACCCGCCGCGAGCTGTTCAACCTGCGCTTCCAGGCGGCGACGGGCGCGCTCGAGAACCTCGGCCGCCTGAAGCTGACGAAGCGCGAGATCGCGCGGATCCTGACCGTGCAGCACGAGAGGAATGCGTAATGGCTGACGACGAAAACAACATCGAGGAAGAAGTGTCAGACACCACTGAACCGGTCGAAGAAGAGCCGACGGTGGACGAGGTGTCTGACACCACTGCCGAGCCCGCAGCTGAGGAAGCGCCTGCTGAAGAAGAGGCACCCGCCGAGGAGGCACCGGTTGAGGAGGCACAGCCGCAGCCTGTCGCGAAGACGCGGAAGCTGAAGCACGTCCCCCGCTCGGCGCGCCGCACGCGGTCGAAGCCGAAGCGCGAGGCGCCGGCTGCGCGCAAGCCGATCACGCGCCTGCCGAAGCCGGACGGGGAGCGTGGCGACCGTCAGGAGCGCCGCGGTGTCGTCGTTTCCGACAAGGGCGACAAGACGATCATCGTCAAGGTCGACGTCGTGAAGATCCATCCGAAGTACAAGAAGGTGGTTCGCTCGACGACGAAGTTCCATGCGCATGACGAGGCGAACAGCGCCGGCGTCGGCGACACGGTGCGCATCGTCGAGACGCGCCCGTTGTCGAAGACGAAGCACTGGCGGCTTGCCGAGATTGTGGAGAAGGCCCGGTGATTCAGCAGGAAACACGCCTCAAAGTCGCGGACAACACGGGTGCACGTGAGCTACTCTGCATCCGCGTTGCGGGCGGCTCGAAGCGCCGCTACGCGCGTGTCGGCGACATCATCACGGCGACCGTCAAGACCGCGGCCCCGCAGGGCACGGTCAAGAAGGGCGAAGTGGTGAAGGCCGTCGTCGTGCGGACGAAGAAGCCGTTCGGCCGCGACGACGGGACGCTGATCGCGTTCGACGAGAACGCGGCCGTGATCATCGACGCCCAGCGCAACCCCCGCGGGACGCGCATCTTCGGGCCAGTCGCCCGTGAGTTGCGTGAGAAGAACTTCATGAAGATCGTCAGCCTTGCTCCGGAGGTTTTGTAGGTGCCACTGAAAGTCAAGAAAGGCGACACCGTTCAGATGCTGAGCGGGAAGGACCGCGGCAAGCAAGGCCGTGTCATCGACGCGCACCCGCGCGACGGCAAGGTCGTCGTCGAGAACCTGAACGTCGCCAAGAAACACCAGAAGCCTCGCCCGATTCGCGACTCGAACCGGATGGGCGGCACGCAGATCGCTCCGGGCGGCATCGTGTCGCGCCCGATGGCGGTGTCGGCGTCGAACGTGATGCTCGTCTGCCCGACGTGCAAGCAGCCGACGCGTGTCGGCTATCGGTTCAAGGAGTCGAAGGAAGGCACCGTCAAGGTTCGCGTGTGCAAGAACGCCGGTTGCGAGCAGGAGATCGATCGCTGATGGCTGTCACTGAGACCTACACGCCGCGTCTCAAGGAGCGCTACACGCGTGAGCTTCGCTCTGCGCTGAAGGGAGAGCTCGAGCTCGGCTCGATGATGCAGGTGCCGCGCATCTCGAAGATCACGCTGAACATGGGCGTCGGCGAAGGCAAGACCGACTCGAAGCAGATCGACGCTGCGCTCGAGGAGCTGACGACGATTGCCGGGCAGCGCGCACAGGTGCGCCGCGCCCGCAAGTCGATCGCGCAGTTCAAGATCCGCGAAGGCATGCCGATCGGCGTGAAGGTGACGCTGCGCGGCGACCGCATGTGGGAGTTCCTCGATCGCCTTGTCTCGATCGCGCTGCCCCGCATCCGCGACTTTCGCGGTCTCAACCCGCGCTCGTTCGACGGCCGCGGTAACTACTCGATCGGCATTCGCGAGCAGATCATCTTTCCGGAAATCGACTACGACAGCATCGGGCAGATTCGTGGCCTCGATGTGACCATCACGACGACCGCGGCGGATGACGAACAGGCGCGCGCGCTGCTTACTGCGCTCGGCCTGCCGTTCGCAGCCGCCGACGGAGGCAATAGGTAATGGCGAAGAAGTCGCTGGTTACGAAGGCCGCAAGGCCTGCCAAGTTCAAGGTGCGCAACTACACCCGCTGCAATCGCTGCGGTCGTCCGCGCGCCGTGTTCCGCAAGTTCGGGCTCTGCCGTATCTGCCTGCGCGAGCTCGCCCACCAGGGCGTGATCCCCGGCATGACGAAGAGCTCGTGGTAGGAGAAACGAGATGCTTACCGATCCCGTAGCCGACATGCTCACTCGCATTCGCAACGCCAACAAGGCGCTGCATGCGACCACGGAAATGCCTCACTCGCGCCTGAAGGAGGAGATCGCGCGCATCCTCAAGGAAGAGGGGTACATCCGCGACTTCCACACCGAGACCGGCGCCGAGGAGAACAACCACTCGAAGCTCGTCGTCGAGCTGAAGTACGGCCGTGGCCGCGAGCGTGTCCTCACCGATTTGAAGCGCGTGTCCAAGCCTGGTCGTCGCGTGTACGCCGGCAAGGATCGCCTGCCGCGCGTGCTCGGCGGCATGGGCACCGCGATTCTGTCCACGTCCCACGGCGTCTGCACGAGCCGTACCGCCGAGGCGCAAGGCGTCGGCGGCGAAGTGATCTGTTTCGTCTGGTAACGAGATGTCGCGTATTGGCAAAAGACCCATTGCAGTTCCCGCCGGCGTGCTCGTCGCGATCGACCCTGGCCGCGTCACCGTGTCCGGGCCGAAGGGCGAGCTTCGCACCGTCGTCCCGACGCGCATGAAGGTCGAGCAGAGCGAGGACACGATCACCGTGACGCGCCCGACTGAGCGCGGCGAGGATCGCGCGCTGCACGGGCTGACGCGCACGCTGATCGCGAACATGGTCGAGGGCGTCACGAATGGCTTCGAGAAGCGCCTCGAGATTCAGGGCGTCGGCTATCGCGCAGCGCTTGCCGGCACGAACCTGGAACTGCAGGTCGGCTACTCGCACACGGTGAAGGTCACGCCGCGCGAAGGCATCTCGTTCGAAGTGCCGACGCCGACGGAAGTGATCGTGCGCGGCATCGACAAGCAAGTTGTGGGCCAGACCGCTGCGGAGATTCGCAAGGTCCGCCCGCCCGAGCCCTACAAGGGCAAGGGCATCCGCTATCAGGGCGAGTTCGTCCGCCGGAAGGTCGGTAAGAGAGCATGAGCAGTCTTTCCGTTCGCAACGCGCGTCTGCGCCGGCACCGCCGTGTCCGCGGCAAGATCCGCGGTTCGGCGGATCGTCCGCGCCTGGCCGTGTTCCGGTCGAACCGCGGCATCTTCGCGCAGCTGATCGACGACAATGCGGGCAAGACGGTCGCCGCTGCGTCGTGGCTCGACTTGCCGAAGTCGTTCAAGGGCGACAAGGGTGCGCAGGCGGCCGAGGTTGGCAAGCGTCTCGCCGATGCCGGCAAGAAGGCCGGTGTCGAGACGGTTGTGTTCGACCGCGGCGGTTATCTGTTCCACGGTCGCGTCAAGGCGCTCGCCGACGGCGCGCGCGAAGGAGGCTTGAAGTTCTAGTGGCAGTCGACGTGCAGGAGACGAGAGAGCTCAAGGAGCGCGTGGTTGAGATCAACCGCGTCGCCAAGGTGGTCAAGGGCGGCCGGCGGTTCTCGTTCACCGCGCTGGTCGTGATCGGCGACGAGGTCGATCGCGTCGGTGTCGGCTACGGCAAGGCGCGCGAAGTGCCGCTCGCGATCTCGAAGGCGGTCGACGACGCGAAGAAGAACATGTTCACCGTGCCGAAGCATGGGCAGACGATCACGCATGAGTCGACCGGTCGGTTCGACGCGGCGCGCGTGCTGCTGCGCCCGGCCTCGCCCGGTACCGGCGTCATCGCCGGCGGCGGCGTGCGCGCGGTGCTCGAGCTCGCCGGCATCCGCGACGTGCTCGCGAAGTCGCTCGGCACGACGAACCCGATCAACATGTTGAAGGCCGCCGAGCAGGCGCTGCGCCAGCTGCGCCGGCCGGAGGAAGTTGCCAAGGCGCGCGGCCTCTCGATTTCACAAGTGCTTCCGTACAAGCCTGCTGTTGCGGAGGAGGTGGCGGAAGGTGGCGAAGCTGAAGCTGAAGCAGATTCGTAGTGCGATCGGTCAGACGCAGCGCCACCGCGGCACGCTTCGCGCGCTCGGCCTCGGCCGCATCGGCCAGACCGCCGAGCAGGACGACAACCCGGTGATCGCTGGCATGCTGAGAAAGGTCGCCCACCTTGTGTCTGTCGAAAATGCAGGCGAGGTGGACAGAAGCAATGGCTGACGAACTGAATTTGTCCAATCTCCAGCCGGCTCAGGCGCGCCAGGATCGCAAGCGCGTCGGCCGGGGCATGGGCTCGGGCAAGGGGCGCTATTCGGGCCGCGGGATCAAGGGCCAGAAGTCGCGCGCGGGCTCGCACATGATGCGCGCCGGTTTCGAGGGCGGGCAGATGCCGCTGTACATGCACACGGCGAAGCTGCGCGGTAACACGTCGAAGGACGCGATGCCGGTCGGGCCGTTCCGCACCGAGACGCAGGCTGTCAACGTGCGCGACCTCGAGACGCGTTTCGATACGGGCGACGAGGTCACACCCGAGACGTTGAAGGCGAAGGGCCTCATCAAGTCGCTGAGGATCGACGTCAAGTTGCTCGGTTCCGGTGACTTGAAGAAGAAACTGTCGATCACGGTGCACGGCGCTTCGGCGACCGCGCGCGAGAAGGTCGAAGGCGCCGGCGGCACGCTGACGCTTCTCAAGGAGCCGAAGGTGCGCAAGCAGAAGAACTTGAAGCGCCGCCCCGAAGGCCGTACCAAGGCGGCTCCCGAAACCGAAGCAACCGAAGCGCCCGAGACGACCGAGGAGAGCTAGTGCTTTCCTGGCTCGCCAATGCGTGGCGGGTTCCGGAGCTGCGGCGCCGGGTCATCTTCACGGCGCTGATCCTCGCCGCCTACCGCCTTGGTTCGTGGGTGCCCGCGCCGGGCGTCAACGAGGCGAGCATCGGGAACCTCGCGAACTCCGGCGTGCTCGGGCTGCTCAGCCTCTTCTCGGGCGGTGCGCTCGGCCGCTTCTCGCTCTTCGCGCTCGGGATCATGCCGTACGTCACGGCGTCGATCATCTTGCAGCTCCTCACCGTCGTCATCCCGACGCTCGAGCAGCTGCAGAAAGAAGGCGAAGCGGGTTACGCCAAGATCACGCAGTACACGCGCTACCTCACCGTCATCCTTGCGGCGGCTCAGGCAGCGGGTTACGCGTATCTCTTCGAGCGGCAGGGTGCGCTTCCGTCGAACCTCGGCCGCCTCGTGCTGATCGTGATCACGCTCACCGCCGGCTGCACGCTGCTGATGTTCATGGGCGAGCAGATCACCAAGCGCGGCATCGGCAACGGCATCTCGCTGCTGATCTTCGCGTCGATCTTGAGCTACGCACCGACGGGCATCAACGCGTGGATCAACGGCGGCCCGACGGAGAAGCTGTTCTTCCCGATCATCGCGCTCGGCGTCGTCGTGTCGGTCGTGTTCGTGCAGGAGGGCCAGCGCCGCATTCCGATCCAGTACGCGAAGCGCCAAGTCGGCCGCCGCGAGACGGGCGGTGGCTCGACGTACATGCCGCTGCGCGTGAACATGGCGGGCGTCATCCCGGTGATCTTCGCCGCGGCGCTGCTTGCGCTGCCGCAGACGGTCGGCTCGTTCGCGCCGGGCACGCAGACGTTCATCAACCACCACTTCTCGCAGACGTCGTCGACGTACCTCCTCGTCGAAGCGGCGCTGATCATCATCTTCACGTTCTTCTACACCGCGGTGCAGTTCAACCCGGTTGACCAGGCCGACAACCTGCGCAAGTACGGCGGCTACATCCCGGGCATTCGTCCCGGCCCGCCCACGGCGCAGTACCTCGACCGCGTGCTCACGCGGCTCACGCTGCCGGGCTCGTTGTTCCTCGCAGTCGTCGCGGTGCTGCCGTCGGTGTTCATCAACCACTTCGGCTTCGAGCAGGCGACGTCGCGCGCACTCGGTGGTACGTCGGTGCTGATCGTCGTCGGCGTCGCGCTCGACACGATGCGCCAGATGGAGTCGCAGATGATGATGCGCTCCTACGAAGGCTTCTTGCGGTGAACCTGTTGCTGCTGGGGCCGCAGGGCGCCGGCAAGGGAACACAAGCGAAGCGAATCGCCGAGGCGTACGACATTCCGCACGTCTCGACCGGTGACATGTTCCGCGCGCTCGACGACTCGACCGAGCTCGGTCGCAAGGTCAAGGCGATCATGGACGCGGGCGACCTCGTTCCTGACGATGTGACCGTCGCGATGATCGAAGACCGGCTCGCGCAGCCCGATGCCGAGAACGGTTTCGTGCTCGACGGCTTCCCGCGCAACCTTGCGCAGGCGGCTGCGCTCGACTCGATGCTCGGTGCGATCGGCCGCAGCCTCGACGCGATTCTCTTCTTCGACGTGCCCGACGACATCGGGTTGCAGCGTGCGCTGTCGCGCGCGCAGCTCGAGGGCCGCTCCGACGACACGCCCGAAGCAATCACGCGTCGCCTGGAGATCTACCACCGCGAGACGGAGCCGATCGTCGAGCACTACCGCGCGACGGGGAAGCTGATCCCGCTGCATGCCGAGCGCTCGGTCGACGAGGTGTGGGACGAGATCGAAGACGCGTTGAAGGTGGTCGCCTAATGATCGTGCGGAAGTCGCCGCAGGAGATCGAGACGATGGCGCGGGCCGGCAAGGTCGTCGCCGACACGCTCGCGTTGATGGAGGAGCACATCCAGCCCGGCGTCACGACGGGCGAGCTCGATGCGATCGCGGAGGAGTTCATCTGCTCGCACGGCGGCGAGCCGACGTTCAAGGGTTATCGCGGCTACCCCGCCTCGATCTGCTCTTCGCCGAACGACATGGTCGTGCACGGCATCCCGGGGAAGGTGAAGCTCGCGCAGGGCGACATCCTCTCCGTCGACGTCGGCGTCACGCTCGACGGCTTCGTCGCCGACTCGGCGTGGACGTTCGCGGTTGGCGCAATCGCGCCCGACGCGCAGCGGCTGCTCGACGTCTGCGAGGCGGCGCTCGGGGCGGGCATCGAGCAGGCTCGGATCGGCAACTCGATCGGCGATATCTCGGAGGCCGTCCAG
>DASUKC010000072.1:0-3630 GCA_036278975.1 Gaiellaceae bacterium | reverse complement strand
AGGCCGATGAAGACGGTCTGGGTGATCGCGCTCGAGACGCTGCTGCCGGTGAAGCGCAGGATCGTCGGCGCGTAGTAGATGACGGTGTTGATGCCGACGATCTGCTGGAAGATCGCGAGTGCCAGCCCGACGATCAGCATCGGCCGCACCTTGGCGCCGATGATGTCGCGCAGGCTTCCTTCCTCGGCCACGACGTGCCGGATGTCGTCCATCTCGCTGTCGATGTCCTCGGCGCGGCGGTGAACGCGTTCGAGCACCGCTCGCGCCTCCTCGTCCCGCCCCCGCTCCATCAGCCAGCGCGGACTGTGCGGCATCAGGATCATCCCGACGGCCAGCGCCACGCCCGGGACCGCACCCAGCCCGAGCATCCAGCGCCAGTTGTTCGACACACCCTTAAAGAGGAAGTCGACGATGTAGGCGATCAGGATTCCCATCACGATCATCAGCTGGTTGAACGACACCAACCCGCCCCGGATCCGTCGCGGCGCCACCTCCGCGATGTACATCGGCGCCACGAACGACGCCGTGCCGACCGAGAGCCCGAGCAGGAAGCGCGCGGCGATCAACTCGGTCGGGCCCGAGGCGAAGGCGCTCCAGAGCGCCGCGGCGACATAGATGCAGCCGGACAACACCTTCGTCCATTTCCTGCTCATCGCCTCCGCCAGATAGCCGGACGCCGTCGCACCGACCACCGCGCCTATGAGGAGCGAGCCGATGATCGCCTGCTGTTGCAGCGCCGAGGCGTGAAAGGCAGGCTTGATGAACAGCAACGCCCCGGAGATAACTCCGGTGTCGTAGCCGAACAGGAAGCCGCCCAAGGCTGCGACGAGCGCGAGCACGAACAGGAACGGCTTCGCTTCGCTCCGGGCCTCGTGAATGAAGCCGCTCACTCGACTCCCTTGCGCGCACGCGCAGGCTGGAGGTGCCGGCGGGTCTTACCGGCGCACAGCGGGCAGAGGCGGGCTCGGATCAGGCGACCGCAAGACGGGCAGCGACGCTGGGCCTTGCTCAACTGCAGCAGTCCGCGGTCCAGGCCGAGCCGGACCATGACCGCGCCGACACCGAGCGTCAGCGCGGCGAGAACCTCGAGGTGTGACGCCGGATCGGTCATCGCAGCCGGACACTCATGTTCCTTCTGCGTCTCGCGCAGCCCAGTTCTTACGTCGCCTTTTGAACAACGGCTGGTTTCGGTTCCGTGCCTGGCGCGGACGTGATCGCGGTCAGACGAGCGCGAGCTGCGCGGTTAGCTTTCGGCGGGCATCGTGCAGCGTCTTGTAGATCGCGCCCGGCGTGGTGTCTAGCTCGATCGCGAGCGTCGAGGGCGAGACTCCGTCGATCGCGATTGCGATCAGAACGGTTCGTTGATGTCGTGTCAGCCGACCGACGATCAGGTTGCTGACCTCGCGTAGGAGCTCCTGAATCTCGGCGCGCTCCTCGGGTGAGCAGCCGGGGTCGGGCCAGGCGAGGACGCATTCGGGGTCGCTTGCGAGGCGATCGCGTCCCATGCGCCGGCGGATGCTGACGGGTGCCTCGAGCTGGGCGAATCGCCGCGCCCAGGTCCAGAACTGGCTTTCGCCCCGGTAGTCGTCGAGCTTGCGAAGGACCGCGAGCAGCGCGTCGTCGGCAGCCATCAGGGCGAGATCGTCGACGTCGCTGCCCGGGAACTCCGCCATCCCTCTGGTGCGCAGCCGGATATGGAACCACGCTTCACGCCGCAGTCGCTCATGCAGCTCGGCGATCGCGCGCTCACGCTCGTTCTCCGCGCCATGCAGGCGCACCCACCAGGTCCGCGACCCGGCATCGGGCAGGCGCGGTGGCGGGGCCGTGTCGAGCGCCGTCGCGCTCATGTGACGGGCTCGCGCAGCGTGCCTGCTTCGATCGGCTGGTGTGCGCGGATCAGGTCGCGGGCCTCGTCGACGCGGCCGAAGACGTTCCAGAGCAGAACGCCGCGCGGATGCCGATCGTCGTCGAGGTAGTAGACGAGCCCCTTGAGGTTGGGCTCGTCCCACTCAGCGACCGTCTCGTGGCGGGGGTCGAGCTCGCCAACCGCCTCGTAGCCGAGGTCGAACAGGTCGGAGTAGAAGAAGGGCAGGTGGTCGTAGGGCTCATCGGCCCCGGCCATGTTGATCCCGGCTAGCCGTCCCTGGCTCTTCGCGTTGTCCTCGTGCTCAACGCGCATGGTCGTGTCGAGTGCCGAGGCGGGGAAGCGGGCGACGTCACCCGCCGCGAACACGTCCTCGTGTCCACGCACACGTGCGCGCTCGTCGACGACGATCCCGTCTTCGACCGGCAGTCCGGCGGCCGCGGCAAGCTCGGTGCGCGGCTCGATTCCGAGTCCGGCCACGATCACATCGGCCTCGAGTGTCCGACCGTCCTTGGTCGCGACGCGCGCAACGCCGCCGGTGCGTTCGATGCCGGTCACCGACGCGTCGGCGAGTAGCTCGACTCCCTTTTCGCGGTAGTAGCCGGTCACGAACGCGGACAGGTTGGCCGGAAAGATGCGCGCGCCGATTCCCGGCTCGGGGAAGACCATCGTCACCGTCTGGCCGTTCATCGCCAGCGCCGCAGCGATCTCCGAGCCGATGAAGCCGCCGCCGATCACCAGGAAACGTGCGTCGCCGTCGGCAAGTGCCCGCAGCCGCCGGTAGTCGTCGAGGGTACGGAAGTAGATCACCTCGTCGCCGCCGAACGGCAGGCGGCGGGGCCGGCCGCCGCTTGCGAGCAGCAGCCGCTCGTAGGCGTAAGTCTCGCCGGCGTCGTCGGTCGCCTCGTGGACCAGCAGGTCGAGCGAGAGGATCGTACGGCCGAGCTTCAGCTCGACGCCGAGGTCGGATGTTCCGCACCAGATCGTGTCTTCGTCGTCGCCCTTCCAGAGAGCCTTTGTCAGCGGCGGTCGCGCGTACGGCGGGTGCGCTTCGTCGGCTACGACGCCGATCGTTCCGTTCGGGTCACGTTCGCGGATGCCCTTGCAGGCTGCGTCGGCGGTCAGGCCGCCGCCGACGATCAGATAGCGATATGTGTGCATGCGTCTTCTCCTCGCCGTTCTAGCTCCAAGGGTTTCGGCTCCGGACCTCTTCGAGGAACTCGCGCCGCATCTCCGGCTCCTCGACGTAGCCGCCTCGCCAGAACGAGGTGACCGTCTTCGAGTGCTCCTCGCGCACGCCGCGCATCTGCGTGCAGAGATGCTCGGCCTCGATATGGACTGCGACGCCGTGTGGCTTCATCAGCGAGACGAGCGTGTCCGCGATCTGCACGCCCAGGCGTTCCTGGACCGTGAAGCGGCGCGCGAACAGGCGCACGAGCCGGGTCAGCTTCGAGATGCCGATGATCTGCTCGTCCGCGACGTATCCAACGTGGGCGAATCCGTGGAACGGCAGCGCGTGGTGCTCGCAGAGCGAATAGAAGGAGATCGGCCCCTCGACCACCTGGCTGATCCGGGATGCGGCTCCTTCGTGGTACTCGGTCGGGAAGGCCGTCAGGAGCTTGGCATCACCCTCGTAGCCGGCGGTCGCGTCGTAGAGCGCCTTCAGAAATCGCAGCGGCGTCGTGGCTGTGGAGACCGAGCCCTGTTCGAGCCCGAAGGCGCTGAAGATCTCGGCGATCGAGTTCTCGAAGCGGCCCCAATCCTCG
>DASUKC010000071.1:0-17005 GCA_036278975.1 Gaiellaceae bacterium | reverse complement strand
GGGCGGCATGGCGATGTGCCATGTCTGTCGACGCAGCCTGCTCGCCGGTGAGCGCTACCGCACCTGGCGGTATGCCGGGCGGGATCGGGCCGTTTGCGCCGTCTGCGAGCCTGATGTGCGGGTCGAGGGGTGGATCCGGGTGGTCGACACGTGGGAGATCGTCCGCGCCACCGGTCTGACTCAAACCGTTCGCCGCGTCGCCTGAGCAGTGGCCCCGTAAAGCGGCTCGGCGATAACAGACTTCTAACCTTTCGATGATTCTCGGCATAATTCGGCCGGAAACACTTCCTTCCGAATGCGTCGGCTCGCGCTCATCTTCGTTTTGGCTGCGGTCGCAGTTCCTGCGGCAGCTGTCGCCGCGGACCGGAGCGCCGGTGACGGCGCCTTCGAGCTGCGTGCTGCGAACGGCACGGTGACCCTCAACGGCCGTGGAGTCATGTGGGGTCAGCTCGACAGCGGCTCCTTGCGCGTCACCGATCCGGTGAACAGCCTCTCGCCGCAGCTGCTCGTGAGCGGCGCTGAGCACACGCGCCCCGTCGGTGAAAATGTCACCGTGTACTGGGGCGCCAACCTCACCTTCCGCATCACCGGTGGCAAGTACCGCATCCGCTTCAAGGGCTCGGGCCTCGACCTCACTGCGATCGGTACCGGCACGGCTGACATGACCGGCGACCCGACGACGTTCACCGACGGCAGCTTCGCGCTCGACAGCGGCAAGTGGCAGCCGGTCCCGCTACTCGAGAAGGTCGTGACGTACGGCTTGCCGACGCCGACCACCACCGGTTCCCAGACGGGGCCGTAGTGAGCAGCGCCCCGACGTCGATCCTCGTGGTCGAGGATGAGGGCTCGATTGCCTCGTTCGTCTCGCTGTATTTGAAGAACGCCGGCTACACGGTGCGCACGGCTTCGAACGGGTCGGAAGCGCTCTCGCAGGTCGCCGCGCAGATGCCGGGCCTGATCGTGCTCGACCTGATGCTGCCGGACATCGACGGCATCGAAGTGTGCAAGCGCATCCGCCAGCGCTCCGACGTGCCGATCCTCATGCTGACCGCGCGCGACGAGGACGTCGACAAGATCATCGGTCTCGAGGTCGGCGCGGACGACTACCTGACGAAACCTTTCAACCCGCGCGAGCTGGTCGCGCGCGTGAAGTCGATCCTGCGCCGTGCGACGCCGGAACGCCGCGAGCTCGAGAGCGAGACGATCGAGCACGGCGACCTGCGGATCGACGCCGGACGTCGCGAGGTCACGGTCTCGGGCGACGAAGTGCAGCTTGCGCCGAAGGAGTTCGACCTGCTGTGGGAGCTGCTCGACCATCGCGGGCTCGTGCTCACCCGAGACCAATTGCTCGAGCGCGTCTGGGGCTACACGTTCGCGGGCGACACGCGCACCGTCGACGTGCATGTCCGTCAGTTGCGCCGCAAGCTGGGCGACGCATCGCCGATCGTCACGGTGTGGGGCGTGGGCTACAAGGTCTCGCCCGCCAGGGACGCCCAGAAGGACGCAGCTACAACCTAGGCGTACCCTCTCGGTATGTTCGGTTCGCTCCGCGTCCGGTTGCCGCTCGTCTTCGTCGGCGGGATCCTGCTGGCCGGCGTTCTCACGGCTGCCGTCTCGATTCGCCTGTTCCAGCAGTTCGCGCACGACCAGGCGATCTCGAAGCTCTCGAACGAGGCGAGCGGCATCGCGCAGCTGTACACCGAGGCGGTCAACGGCAGCTACGGCAACAAGATCAACCACCGAGCGCCCGCCAAGTTCGCGGCGCAGAGTCTTGAGCAGGCGACCGGCGACAAGATCTACTTCGTCGGTCCGACACAGCTCTTCCCGGGGCAGGGCATCTCCGGCCTGCGCCAGCTGCCGCTGAAGACGATCGACTGGACGTCGGGGAAGAGCCGCACGTTCTCGTTCACGCCGCCCGGCGCGACTCGCACCTATTACGCGGTCGCGGACCCGATCCTGATCGGCAAGACGTCGGTAGGCGCGCTCGTCGTTGCGACACCAAAGACGGACGTCAGCCGTCGCGTCTGGGATCTGATCCGCCGGCTGCTCATCGCGGGCGTGATCGGCATCGTCATCGCGGGCCTCGTCGCGTGGATGCTCTCGCTGAAGCTGGTGCGTCCGCTCCTGCAGCTCTCGCGGGCGGCAGACGAGGTGGCCTCCGGGAACTACGGCGTCGATGTTCCCGCGGGCGCGCCCGGCGAGCTCGGGCACCTCTCGACGCGGTTCGGCGAGATGGCGACGCGACTCGGTGAAGTCGAGACGATGGAGCGCAACTTCCTGATGAGCGTGTCGCACGAGCTGCGCACCCCGCTCACCGCGATCCGTGGACACGTCGCTGCGCTGATCGAAGGCGTGGTCGACGACCCCGACCTCGAGCGCTTGTCGCTCGAGACGGTCGAAGCGGAAGCATCGCGGCTCGAGCGGCTCGTCGGTGACATCCTCGACCTCGCGAAACTCGACACGCATCGTTTCACCGTCATGCAAGAAGAGGTGGACATGGGTCAGCTGATCGACCAGGCGTACGAGACGTTCCGCGACGAGGCGCGCAGACGGTCGATGGACTATCGCCTCGACGTGATGGATCGCCCGGTGATCGACTCGGACGGCGACCGGGTGCTGCAAGTCGTCGGCAACCTGCTGTCGAATGCGTTCCGCGCGACACCCGACGGTGGGACGGTCACGCTCGAGCTTGCGCAACGAGACGGCAGCGTGCATGTCGCAGTGATCGACAACGGTCCGGGCATCTCACCGGCTCGGCGTGACCGGCTGTTCCGCCCGTTCGTCACCGACTCGGGCGGCACCGGTCTCGGGCTTGCGATCGCGAAGGAACTGTCGAACGCGCTCGGTGGTCGCATCGAGCTCGCTTCGGAAGTGGGAAAGGGCTCGCGCTTCGAGCTCGTGCTGCCGGCGCGTGCGGGTTACGCGGAGCCCGAGCCGGCGTCGGCAGTCGGCAGCCGGTAGACGCGCGCTTCCGGCGGTGCCTGCAGCAGCGTCTCGATTCGCTCGAGCCGTGCGTTCATGGCCTTCCAGCCTTCGGTCAGCAGGTCGACGAGCAGTGCCAGGTCGTCGACGCGTGCGTCGCGTTCGCTGTCGAGCGTCGCCTCGAGCTGTTCGAGCCGGCGGATCGCGTTGTTCGAGAGGCCTTTGACCTCGGCCAGCCGCCGCGCGATTGGCGCTGCTTCTTCCCGCAGCCCGTCGCGCAGAGCTTCACGCATCTCGTCCATAGGGTGACGCTACCGTCCTCGCCGGATGGATGCCAGCGAGCTCGACTACGACCTGCCGCCTGAGCTGATCGCGCAACATCCCGCCCAGAAGCGGGACGAGTCGCGGTTGCTCGTCTACGACCGCAGCGACGGGAGCGTGCGTCATGCCGTCTTCCGCGAACTGCCCTCGTTCGTCGATGTGCTCACGGTGGCTAACGACACGCGGGTCGTGCCGGCGCGCATCCCGCTGGAATCGCCGCGAGGCGAAGTGCTGCTGGTCGAGCGGCTCGAGGACGGGACGTGGGAGGCGCTGGCGCGGCCGTCACGGCGCCTGCACGAAGGTCAGCGATATGGAACCGTCGAGCTGGTCGAATCGCTGGGCGAAGGACGTTGGCGTGTGCGGCTCGACGGAGAGCCGGCGGGGAACCCGCCGTTACCGCCGTACATCCACGAGCCGCTGACGGATGCCGAGCGCTATCAAACGGTCTATGCGCGCGAACAGGGATCGGCCGCCGCGCCGACCGCCGGGCTGCACTTCACGCCGGAGCTGCTCGCGCAACTCGACGTCCTCTACGTCACTCTCCACGTGGGGCTCGACACGTTCCGGCCGCTGCAGGCCGAACGCGTCGAAGACCACCCGCTGCACGGCGAGCGCTACTCCGTCGAAGCGGGCGCGTGGCAGCGCATCGAAGCCGCGAACGAAGTGCTCGCGGTCGGCACCACGACGACGCGTGTGCTCGAGACGCTCGCACGCGGGGCGGCGTTGTCGGGACGCACTGATCTCTTCATCACGCCCGGCTTTGAGTTTCGCCGCGTCGACCACCTGCTGACGAACTTCCACCTGCCGCGCTCGACACTGCTCGCGCTGGTCATGGCGTTCGCCGGCGTCGAGGAGGTGCGGCGGCTCTACGAAACGGCGATCGAGGAGCGCTATCGCTTCTATTCGTTCGGCGATGCGATGCTGCTGCTGTGAGCGAAGCGAACAGCAGAGTGTCAGACACAGTGGTGTCTGACACCTTTTCGGTGGTTGCCACCGACGGCGCGGCGCGCGCCGGCGTTCTGCAAACCGCACACGGGGCGGTCGAGACGCCGGTGTTCATGCCTGTCGGCACGAAGGCGACGGTGAAGACGCTCGACCCGGACGAAGTGCGCGCGCTCGGTGCGCAGATCATCCTCGGCAACTCGTACCACCTGCACTTCCGCCCTGGCGACGACCTGATCCACGACCTGGGCGGACTGCATACGTTCATGCACTGGAGCGGGCCGATCCTCACCGACTCGGGCGGCTTCCAGGTTTTCTCGCTGCGCGACACGATCGCGCGCACCGACGACGACGGCGTGACGTTCCGCAACGTCTACGACGGGCACGAGGCGCGCTTCACCCCGGAGCTCGCCGCGCAGATCCAGCGCAACCTCGGCAGCGACATCGCGATGTGTCTCGACGAAGTGCCTGCACCCGGCGTGCCGAGGAAACAGCTCGAAGAAGCGGTACGGCGCACGACCGAGTGGGCGAAGCGCCAGCGGCACGCCGAACGCGCCGACGGCCAGCTGCGCTTCGGCATCACACAGGGAGGCGTCGACCCTGAGTTGCGTGCCCGGTCGACAGAGGAGATCGCCGCGCTCGACTTCGACGGCAACGCGATCGGCGGCCTCGCAATCGGCGAAGACAGAGACGTCATGTTCGAGACGACGCGCACGGCCGCTGCTCTCATGCCGGCCGGCAAGCCGCGCTACTTCATGGGAATCGGCGACCCCGTCGGCATCCTCGAAGTGATCGCCGCCGGCGTCGACATGTTCGACTGCGTCCTGCCGACCCGCACCGCGCGCACCGGCAGCGCGCTCACGCGCGACGGGCGCCTCAACCTCCGCAACGCCCGCTTCGCGCGCGACCAGTCGCCGCTCGACGAAACATGCGACTGCCCGGCCTGCACACGCTTCACGCGGGCCTACATCCGGCACCTCGTCAACCAGAGCGAAGTGCTGGGCTTGCGCCTCCTGACCGTCCACAATCTACGCTTCCTGCTCGAGCTGACCCGCGGAGCACGTGCGGCGATCGAACGCGGCGAGCTGGCGGCTTACACACGCACCTGGACCGAGAGGCTTACGTGAACAGCGGACTCCTATTCCTGATCGTGCTCGGCGGCATCCTCTACATGCTGCTCATCGTCCCCCGGCGGCGCCGGCAGCGCGAGCACATCGCCATGCAGGACTCGATCGACGTCGGCGACGAGGTGATCTCGGCAGGCGGGCTGCACGGCCAGGTTCACTCGATCGGCGACGGCACGCTCGAGTTGGAGATCGCGAAGGGCGTCGTCGTGACCCTCGACCGGCGGGCCGTCGCCGCCGTCGCGCACGACGAAGAGGTCGAGGTGGAGCCAGACGAAGAGCCTCCGGCCCCCGAAACAGACGAAGAACCCAGCTAACCTGTCCCGGCTTTGGCGTCCCGGCGCTCTCATCTCACCTGGGTAGTCCTGATCCTCGCCGCGCTCGGCGGGGTGGCCCTGCTCGGGTTCAAGGGCTCGCCGGCGCACCGCACCCTGAAGAAGGGCCTCGATCTCCAGGGCGGCCTCGAGGTCATCCTCAAAGCGCAGCCGCCGAAGGGTCACAAGCTCACGTCGGACGACATGAGCCGGTCGATCCAGATCATCCGGAACCGCATCGACAAGCTCGGCGTGTCCGAGCCGATCGTGCGCCAGGAGGCGAACGACGAGATCTCGGTGCAGCTCGCGGGCGTGCACGACGTCGCGGAGGCCGCGAACCTGATCGGCAAGACCGCGCAGCTCGAGATGTACGACCTGATCCCGGCGCTCGTCTCGCCGTCGGTGTCGGCGTCCGGCGCCGTGACCCCATACACCGACCTCTACCAATTGCTGGCGCGCGTGCAGTCGGCGGCCAAGACCGGCGCGCCGACCGCGTATTACCTCTTTGCTCCGAAGACGAAGGGCTCCGGCTTCCGCCTCATCAAGGGGCCGGCACAGACGCTGCACCGCGATCCGACCACCGGCCTCGCCGGTCTGCTCGACGCGTACGGCGGCAAGGTGCCGAAGGGCGACAAGCTGATGCTCGTCCCCGACAAGACCGTCGTCATCTCGTGCAACGCGCAGACGACGTCCGTCTGCCCGGGTGACGCGAACGGCCTGCCGCCCGCGGGCGCGACCGACTACTACCTCTTCAAGCACGGCTTGTACCCGGGCAACCAGTACGCGACCGACGGCAAGTTCCCGAACATGACAGGCACGGATCTGAAGCTGTCGGGGATTCAGGCCGAGCCCGATCCGTCGAGCGGCCAGCCGATCGTCACGCTGCAGTTCACCGGCCACGGCAACGGCATCTGGCATCAGATGACCCGCAACGAGGCGATCCGCGGAAAGATCAAAAACGAGGGTTCGAACTGCGGCACGGACTGCGCGATGGCGATCGTGCTCGACAACCAGATCCGCTCGTGGCCCGCCACCGACCCGTCGCAGTTCCCGAACGGCATCGACCCGACCGGCACGGGCGCGCAGATCGTCAACATCGGCAGCTTCAGCGAGGCGAAGAGCCTTGCGCTCGTGCTGCAGACCGGTGCGCTGCCGATCAACTTCGTCACGATCGAGCGCACCGACGTCTCGGCGACCCTCGGCAAGGACTCGCTGAAGCAGGCGGAGTACGCGGCGATCGGCGGCCTGATCGCCGTCATGGTGTTCCTGTTGCTGCTGTACCGCTTCCTCGGCCTGGTCGCGGTGCTCGGTCTCGCCATCTACGCCGCATTCATGTACGCGGCGATTCTGCTCTTCGGCGTCGTACTGACGCTGCCGGGCTTCGCCGGACTGATCCTCACGATCGGTGTTGCTGCCGACGCGAACGTCGTCGTCTTCGAGCGCATCAAGGAAGAGGTGCGCTCCGGGAAGTCCGTTCGCGCCGCGATCCCTGCGGGTTACGCGAAGGGCTTCCACACGATCGTCGACGCGAACGTCGTCACCGCGATCACCGCGATGATCCTGTTCGCGGTCGCGACGGCGGGCGTGAAGGGCTTCGCGCTGATGCTGCTGATCGGCACCGTCATCTCGCTGATCACCGCGGTCGCGGCGACACGCGCGATGCTCGGACTGCTCGCCGGCTTCCGCTGGTTCGAGAACCCGAGCTTCATGGGCGCGCACGGGCAGCAGGGTCTCAAGTTCCTGCAGCTCGACTACATGCGCCGTCGCAACACCTGGTTCGCCATCTCGGGGATCGTCGTCCTGGTCGGCGCCGTGTCGCTCGGCGTGCGCGGCTTGAACTTCGGCATCGACTTCAAGGGCGGCGCGCAGATCAGCTTTGTGACGCCGCAGCCCGTGTCGCTGTCGACGGTCCGCGACCAGCCCAAGGCGATCGGTCGCGGTGACGCGGTCGTGCAGGGCCGTGGCAAGGTCAGCGGGTCGGACAGCTACAAGAACTTCCAGATCCAGCTGAAGAAGCTGACGCCGAACCAGCAGGACAACCTCTCGTCGCTGCTCAAGTCGAAGGTGCATGCGCAGAAGCTCGGAATCACGAACGTGTCGTCGAGCTTCGGTCGTCAGATCGCGCGCTCGGCGATCCTCGCGATCATCTTCTCGCTGCTCATCATCACGCTGTACATCACGATTCGGTTCCACGGTCTTGCATTCGCGATTCCCGTGATCCTCGCGATGTTGCACGACGTAGTGATCACCGTCGGCGTGTACTCCGTGACGGGGAGAGAGGTGAGCGAGGACACCGTCGCGGCCGTACTGACAGTTCTCGGTTACTCGATCTACGACACGATCATCATCTTCGACCGTATCCGCGAGAACGTGCCGCTGATGCGTCGCGCGCCGTTCGCGTCGATCGTCAACGTGTCGCTGTGGGAGACGATCCGTCGCTCGCTGGCGACGACGTTCATCACGCTGCTGCCGGTCGGCGCGCTCTTCATTTTCGGTGGCGCGACGCTCAAGGACTTCGCGTTTGCGCTCCTCGTCGGTATTACCTCCGGTGCGTACTCCTCGATCTTCATCGCGGCGCCGGTGCTCACCATCTGGAAGGAGCGCGAGCCCGAGTACGCGCACCGCAAGCCGGCACCGGGTAGCGACGATCAGGTGCTCGCGGCGGCCGAGGAAGCGGCGGCCGAGGAGCCGTCGCCGGCGACGCCGATCGACGTGGTGGAAACCGGCATCTCTGCTGCGGCCCGCGACGGCGACGCCGAAGCCAAGCGCGAGCGTAGGCGCCAGCGGCGACAATCACGTCCGCATGGCAGACCCCGCTAGCGCCGGCGACCTCGAGCGCCTGATCGCGCTCCTTGGCCCGCGCCTCGACGAGGTGCGGTCGGCGCTCGACGACGCCACCTCGCGCTGGCGCGGCGACGCTCTGCGCGCCGGCGAAGGGACGCGGCGCCGGCTGCTCGACCTCGCACGCGAGCTCGGCCTCGTCACGCGAGAAGAGTGGGATGAGCTCGAACTGCGCGTCGCGCAGCTCGAACATCGCCTCAAGCTCGTCGAAGGCGAGCCGCCTCCGCCCCCAAACCGTCCGTAGGGCTTGCTACCGTACGTCTCACGGAGTGCGGATAGGCCGCGCTCCCGTGAGATCGCAGTCTCCTTCTAGGAAATCGCGATCTCGATTTCCAAAGGAGTTGAGACAACTGACTGATTTTCGTAGCCTCGGTGTGTCCGAGGACATCTCGAATGGGCTTGCCGCGCGCGGCATCGAAGCGCCATTCCAAATTCAATCGCTCGTCATCCCAGAGGCGCTGCGCGGCGGCGACATCCTCGCGAAGAGCCCCACCGGCTCAGGCAAGACGCTCGCGTTTGCGATCCCGATCGTCGAGCGCGGTTCGCGCGCGCTCGTGCTCGTGCCCACGCGCGAGCTGTGCGTGCAGGTGACCGAGGAGTTCGCGCTCGTCGCGAGCGAGAAGGTCACCGTCGCCTCGGTGTACGGCGGCGTGCCGCTGAAGGCGCAGGCGAACCTCGCGAAAAACGCGAACGTGATCGTCGCCACGCCGGGCCGGCTGCAAGATCTCGTCGACCGCAAGCTCGTGTCGCTCGACGACGTAAGCGTGCTCGTGCTCGACGAAGCCGACCGCATGCTCGACATGGGCTTCAAGCCGCAGGTCGACAAGCTCGTTCGCCGGTTGAGTGAGGACCGCCAGACCATGTTCTTCTCTGCGACGCTCGACGGCGACGTCGGCGAGCTGGCCCGCCGCTACACGCGCAACCCTGCGCGTTTCGAGGGCGAGCTTCCGGCCGACCGCCGCAGCGGCGAGGTCGACCATCGCTTCGTCTCGGTGACCGCCGACACGAAGGTGCCCACGCTCGTGCAGCTGCTGAACGACGAGGAGCGCGGACTTGCGCTCGTCTTCGTGCGCACGAAGGCCGGCGCTGATCGCCTCGTCGAGAAGCTACGCCGCCAAGACGTCGACGCCGTCGCGATTCACGGTGACAAGGGCCAAGCGCAGCGGGAGCGCGCACTTGCGCACTTCGACAGCGGCAAGGTGCGGACGCTTGTCGCGACGGATGTCGCGGCGCGCGGCCTCGACGTCGACGACATCACGCACGTGATCAACTTCGACCCGCCCGAGGAGGCGGACGTCTACACGCACCGCATCGGCCGCACCGGCCGTGCAGGTCGCGGCGGCGTTGGCATCACGCTGGTGCTCCCAGAGCAGCAGGCCGACGTCTCGCGCGTAGCGCGGCTCCAGGGCCACGTTGAACGGTTCGCCGAGACGGGCATGCAGGTCGCACGGCCCAAGCTCGTGTATACGTCCCGTCGTCGTGGGGGAAGGTCGAAGTGGTGAGCGAGTCACACGAACGTCTGACACCCAAGCAAGCCGAGTCGCTGAAGTCCGAGCTGGCAGAGCTCGAGGGACCGCGGCGCACCGAGGTTGTCGCTGCGATCAAGAAGGCGCGCGAATTCGGTGACCTGTCCGAGAACTTCGAATACCACGCCGCGAAAAACGAGCAAGGCCTGCTCGAGGCGCGCATCCGCACCCTGCGCTCACGGCTCGACGGCGCAGAGATCGTCGAGGAATCCGCGTCGGGTCAGGTGGGCATCGGCACGGTCGTCGACGTGAAAGACGACCGTGGCGAATCGATGACGGTCGAGGTGAGCAGCGTGGGCGGTGCCGGCACGGTCTCGCCGACCTCACCGCTCGGTTCTGCGCTGCTCGGCAAGTCTGTGGGCGACGTCGTGAAGGTCGAAGCACCGCGCGGCAGCTGGCAGGCGACGATCACGCAGATTCACTAGCAAGGGGAGGCAGGTTCCGCACCGCAGAGCTCAGCGTCCCGAGTACTGCGGCAACCACCACCGGCGCGGCGAGCACGAGCACCGTGGTGCGCGGCGATGTGTGCGCGAGCAGCAGGCCGGCGGCCAGTGGGCCGATCGGCGCGGTGACCGCACGCAGGGTGTTGGAGGCGGCCATCGCGCGTCCGAGCAAGCGGTCGGGGATCAGCGCATACGAGTACGCGTACATCGCCGAGTCCGTGTTCGGGAACCAGAATGCGTGTACCGCGGTCGCGGCCGCGAGCACATAGATGTTCGGGTAGACGAGGAACGCGGCGAAGACCAGCGCCGTCCAGAACTCGGAGAGCAAGATCGCGCGCATCGGGAAGAACCGGCGGAGGACGGGTGAGAGCGTCGAGCCGACAAGCAGCGCGACGCCGGTGGCGGCGAGGAAGCCGCCGATGGCTGCGCTCGACAGGCCGTCACGATGAGCGAGGATGATCACCGCGATCGGCATGCCGCTCGCGGCGAGGTTGCTGACCGCGATCATCCCGATCGTCGTGCGCAGGAACGGCATGCCCCAGAAGTAAGCGAGGCCTTCGCGGAAGCGCGGGCGTTCGCCCGGCTCGCGTTCTTCCTGGAACGGCGTTCGCATCAGCAGGAGCGAGATCGTCGAGAAGCTGTACGAGATCGCGTCGGCGAGAAACGGCAGTCCGCGCGTGATCCCGAAGAGCGCACCGCCGGCGGGCGGGCCGCCGAGGCGGACGATCGACAGGCGCCCGATCGAAATGCTCGACGCGTCGGCAAGCTGCGCTGCGGGCACGACCGCCTTGTACGCGCCGGCGATTCCGCCACGAAAGAACGTGCCCGCTGCCGTGTCGACGAATGCGACGACCAGGATCAACCAGTACGCGCCGTGATGTGTGAGCACGGCCGTCGCAAGCACCGCGAGCGCGGCTGCGCCGACTGCGTCCGACGCGATCATCAGGCGGCGACGGTCGAAGCGGTCGGCCGCGATTCCGGCGGCTGGGCTAAGCAGCACGACCGGTAAGAACTCGATCGCTCCGACGACGCCGACCTTCGCCGCAGACCCGGTCAGCACGAGCGCGAGCAGCGGGTACGCGATGCTCGACATCGCAGACCCGAAGGTCGAGAGAAGCTGGCCCACCTGCAGCAGCAGGAAGTCCCGATTACGCCGCAGCGGTGTGCTCATTCGTCCATCGTGCAACACTTTGCGGGTGGCGGCCAGCCCGAAAACGCACACCCTCGGCCGGCTGAGCGAGATCGCCCAGGCTGCGGTACGCCACGGCTTCGGCTACGTCGTCGACGGCCGGCGCCGGTCGCACGCCCTCGACGGCGACGCGAGCGCTCGTGGCCGGCATCTGCGCGAGTTGCTCGACGAGCTCGGGCCGACGTTCGTCAAGTTCGGACAGTTGCTGTCGATGCGCCCCGACGTCGTCCCGCCGGACATCGTCGCGGAGCTGCGCGGGCTGCAGGACGACGTGCGTCCGTTCTCGTACTCGGAGGTCGAGCGCACGATTCTCGAGGAGCTCGGACAACCCATTGAGAGGTTGTTCATCACGTTTGATGAGGAGCCGCTCGCGGCCGCCTCGATCGGCCAGGTGCATCGCGCGACGCTGCCGAACGGCCGGCACGTCGTCGTGAAAGTGCAGCGGCCGAACGCGCCGCGTCAGATCGAGGCCGACCTGACGTTGCTCTACCAGGCTGCGCGCCTGATCAAGGAACGCGTGCACGCGCTCGACTTCCTCGACCCGAACGAGCTCATCGACGAGTTCGCGCGGTCGATTCGCCAGGAGCTCGACTACCGCAGCGAAGGGCGCAACGCCGACGCGTTCCACCGCAACTTCGCCGGCCATCCGCACGTCGTCATCCCGAAGGTCTACTGGTCGTACACGCGTGCCCGAGTGCTGACGCTCGAAGAGCTCGTCGGCCCGCAGCTCGCAGACCTCGAACTCGACCAGTGGTCGATCGACCAGCGCCGCGACCTCGCGTATCTCACGACGGAGACGTGGATGACGATGATCTTCCGCCACGGCTTCTTCCACGGCGACCCGCATCCCGCGAACGTGCTCGTGCTTGCGCCGGACAAGATCGGGCTTGTCGACTTCGGGCTCACCGGAAAGCTCACCGACGACGACATGTCGAAGCTGACGCGGCTCTTCATCGACGCTGCGAACGAGAACATCGAGGCGCTGCCGAAGCGTCTCGGCGATCTCGGCGTTCGCTATCCGAAGGATCGCGAGGAGGAGTTCGTCCTCGAGTTGCGCGAGCTCTACCAGCGCTACTACGGCGCGCGGCTGCAGGAGATCGATCCGCTGCAGCTGATCCGCGAGGCGTTCCAGCTGATCTACAAGCTGAACCTCCGGCTGCCGTCGCGGTTCGTGATGCTCGACAAGGCGATCGCCACGCTCGGCTCGGTCGGCGTCGAGCTCTATCCAGACTTCAACGTGTTCGAAGTTGCTAAGCCGTACGCGCGTAACTTGATGGTCGAGCGGTTCACACCGCAGCGGATCGCCGCGCGCGCGCGGCGCGAGGGCCTGAACATCGCGCAGATGGCGGCCGAGCTGCCGTACCAGGTGCACGAGACGCTCGAGCAGGTGCGCGACGGCCAGATCGAGGTTGGCTTCGTGCACAAGGGGCTCGACGACCTGATGGCCAAGTTCGACACGCTGATGAACCGGCTCGTGATTGCGTTGGTCGTGACGGGCGGGCTGATCGGCTCGAGCCTGATCGGCATCTTTGCGAAGTCAGGGCCGCATCTGCTTGGACTGAACGTCGTGTCCGCGCTCGGCTTCGGCTTGTCGACGGTGCTCGGCGCCTGGCTGCTGTGGGGTGTCATCCGCAGCGGTCGCCTCTAGTACCGGCGACTGAGTCTGCGGCGGCCGGTTGCGCGCCGATCGTCACTGTTTCGTACGAATGGACGACTGTCGGGCGCGTGGATGCGCGGTTACCGTCACGGCATGAACACTGCGCTTCTCCTCACGGACGCCGAGCCGGAGACGCGCGGGTTCCTCGAGCTGCGGTTGCCTCGCGACGGCTTCGCGCTCGTCACGCCGAAGGAGCAGCCGGATCTCGTGCTCGCCGGAGATGTCGACGCGGTCGATCGCTGGGTCGACCGCGCGCCGGTGATCGTGCTCGGCCGCGAGCCGGCAGGATCGGTCGACTGCGTGCACGCGTTCAGGCGCGGCTGCGACGACTATGTCGCGCCGCCGCTCGACTATCTCGAGCTCGTCGAGCGGATTCGGGCGGTGCTGCGTCGCTCTCGGCGCGAGACCGAGGTGATCGACGCGCCGCCGGTGCGCATCGACATCGCCACGCGCGACGTGCGCATCGACGGTGTTCGGGTGGAGCTCGCGCAGAAGGAGTTCCAGCTCCTCGTGTGCCTCGCCTCCGAGCCGCACCGCGTGTTCACGAAGGGCGAGCTGCTGCGCGACGTCTGGGGCTTCCGTGCGCCCGCGCGAACGCGAACGCTCGATTCACACGCTTCGCGCCTACGGAAGAAGCTGCGCGAGGCGAGCGCCGACGCGCTGCTCATCGAGAACGTGTGGGGCGTCGGTTACCGCCTCCTCGCCTCGGACGATTAGCCTTGTCGACATGGAACGGGAGAGCAAGGCCGATCTGCTGCGTGGCTTCCACCACGCGCCGCCGATTCTCATCCTGCCGAATGCGTGGGATGTTGCGAGCGCGCAGGCGCTCGCCGCACTGCCCGGCTGCCGTGCGCTCGCCACGACCAGCGGCGGTGTTGCGCGCTCGCTCGGGTTCGAGGACGGCGAGCAGGCGCCGGCCGCCGAGATGATTGACGTCGCCCGGCGAATCGCGGCTGCCGTCGACGTGCCGGTGACCGCCGACCTCGAGCGCGGCTACGGCGACTGGGTAGGCACCGCGCAAGCTGCATGGAATGCGGGCGTTGTCGGCATGAACTTCGAGGACTCGACCGGCGGCGCGCTCGTGGATCTCGACGCGCAGGTCGCTGCGATCCGCGAGATCAAGGAAGCCGTACCGAGGCTCGTGTTGAATGCGCGCGTCGACGTGTTCCTTCGGGGAGGTGGCGACGTCGACGAGGCGGTCGAGCGCGCGAACGCATATCTCGCTGCCGGCGCCGACTGTGCGTATCCGATCTTCTGCCCGCCGGAGACAGTTGCGCAGCTCGCCGACGACATCCGCGGGCCGATCAACGTCTTGCTCGGGCGCAGCATGCAGCCGGCGCAGGAGCTCGAGCAGCTGGGCGTTGCGCGCGTGACGTGGGGGTCCGGGCTCGCGCAGCTCGCCTACGACGAGGCTGCGCGAGTCGTGGCCTCCAGCTGGAGCAGCGTTTCCTTGACGGCCAGCCCGCCCGCGTAACCGGTGAGCGAGCCATTCGCGCCGATGACGCGATGGCACGGGAGCACGATCGGGATTGGGTTGCGGTTCATCACCGTGCCGACCGCACGGGCTGCCTTCGGATGTCCGGCCTTCGCGGCAAGTGCGCCATAGGTCGTCGTCGTCCCGTACGGAACCTGTGCGAGCTCGCGCAGCACCTCTTCGTGAAACGGCGCGACGCGGAGGTCGATCGGCAGGTCGAAGTCGTGGCGTGTGCCCTCGAAGTACTCGTCGAGCTCGCGCTTTGCGTCGTCGATGGGCGCACGCAGCAGACGGCGGCCGATCGTACGTGCGATCTCGTACTCCGCGCGTGCCGGGAAATATGAGATGCGGCAGAGGCCGCGGTCGGTTGCCGCTACGAGCAGCTCGCCGACGGGCGAGTCGACCAAGTCGAAGCGCACCTCGACGAGGCCCTCGGCGAGTGCCGCCGCGCGGAACCGCGCGTCGAGCTCAGGCGCGATGTTCATGTGTCCTCCTCAGGCGGCGCACCCCGGACGAGGCCGCCGCGCGCGCTGCCTGCTCGTTCGAGCCCAGCGCCGTTCCGATTGCGTCATAGGGGAGGTCGTAGCCGTAGCGCAGCACCACCGCTGCACGCTCTGTCGGCGGCAACTCCGCCGTGAGATGCTCGAGCTCGCGAAACGCGTCACTGTGCATCTCGACCGCGGGCTCGTCTGTCTGCTCGAGACTCGCGGGCACCTTCACGCGCAGCTCGTCCATCGCCACGTTGGTCGCGATCGTGAACACCCACGCGCGCAGGTGTCGCCCATGTTCGAGCCGGTCGTACGCACGCAGCGCCCGCAAGAACGTCTCCTGCCAGGCGTCCTCGGCACGCTGTCCGAGCAGTCGCCGGAGATAGCCGAAGACCTCGTCGCGGTGCGCCAAGTAGAACCGCTCGAACGGCGGGATCTGAGTTTCTGACACCCGTTCTGCCACTGCCTCCATCTTCTCTTCTAACGAGTCTGTCGCGGCGTCTGTGAGATCAGTTAGAACCTCTGCCGTGCGCTGCGCAGTGGTGGGTCATGTCGAGTGGGTCGACTTTGCGCTGGTCCCGCATGTCCCGGAAGCAGGGGCGATCGCGCAGGGCGAGCCGGTGCTGTCCGTCCCCGCGGGCGGCGGCGCCGTCGTCGCGCGGCAGATCGCGCGGCTGAACGGACGCTGCGAGTTCTTCACCGCGCTGGGCGACGACGAGCTCGGGCATCGCGCCGTCACGGAGCTGGCCGAGTTAGGTCTCGACGTACACGCGCAACACTTCGGCTCGACGCGGCGTGGGTGGGTGCACGTCGACGAAAGCGGCGAGCGGACGATCACCGTGATCGGCGAGAAGCTGCGGCCGCGCGGCCCGCTGCCGCTCGACGGCTACGACCTCGCGTTCTTCGTCGCCGGCGACGCGGAAGCGCTTCGCTCGGCGCGTGCCGCGAAGTACCTCGCCGCGACGATGCGCGAGCTGCCCACACTGCGAGAGGGCGGCGTTCGCGTCGACCTTGTCGTCGGCAGTGCGAACGACGCGGGGGAGAGCTGGGACGGATCGATTGACGCCGGCGTCGTCGCGATGACCGACGGGGCGCGTGGTGGAAGCGCGAACGGCGTGCGATGGGATGCCGTTGCACCGCCGGGGCCGATCGTCGATGCGTACGGCGCCGGTGACTCGACCGGCGCCGCGATGGCATTCGCGCTTGCGCGCGGAGCTGCGCTGGAAGATGCGCTCGCGTTGGCCGCGCGTGCGGGCGCAGCGGTGATCACCGGTCGTGGCCCGTACACCGCGCAGATAGGCTCGTGACCATGGAGGCGAGAGTTGCCTGGGTTGCGGTCGCGCCGATCAAGGGCATGGCGCTCGAGCTCGTCGACGACGCGTTGCTGACGGAAGCCGGCATCGCCGGCGACCGGCGCTTCTTCCTGGTCGACGAAAACGACCGGCTCATCAACGCGAAGGGGCTCGGCGTGTTGCAGCAGATCCGTCCCGTCTACGACGAAGCGACGCGCACGCTGTCGCTCCACATGCCGAACGGTGCGGTCGTGGACGGTGTCGTCGAGACGAATGGCGACGTGTCTGCGAACTTCTGGGGCGACCCCAAGCAGGCTCGCGTTGTCGTTGGTCCGTGGAGCGACGCAATCTCGGATCTCGCCGCGAGAAACCTGCGACTCGTCGAGCCGGCAGACTCCGCGCCCGATCGCGGGCGCAGCGGCGCGACGACGCTGCTGTCGACGGGTTCGCTGCGCGCGCTTGCGCAGGAGCT
>DASUKC010000070.1:0-20919 GCA_036278975.1 Gaiellaceae bacterium | reverse complement strand
AAAGTGCCGAATGCGTTCGTCGATTCGGTGGCGTTGGTCGGTTCGAAGGAGCGGATCGCCGATCGTCTTGCCGCGTGGCGCGAATCGGGCGCGACGTCGTTGCTTGTCTCGACGCGCGACGTTGCGTCGCTACGTGCGGTTTCCGAGGCGCTCTAGCGCCGTTTCGGCGAGCAGCGGCACGCCGGTTTCGAAGCGTGCGGCGAGCGTGTCCTCCTGTGCGAGCTCGCCGCGGATGTAGCGGCCGTAGATCGCCTCGCAGAAGACGGCGGCTTTCCAGAGCGCGAGTGCTTCGAACCATGCGAGCGGTTCGACAGCTCGTCCGCTTTGTTCGGCGTACCGTTGCGCCAGCTCCGCTCGCGTCGGGAACCCGGGTTCCGCTGTCACGGGTGACGAGCCGAGCGGATTCTGCGCACCGCCCGGCTCGCTGTAGGTGGCAAGCAGATAGCCGACGTCGGCGCGCGGGTCGCCGATCGCGCCCATCTCCCAGTCGAGCACGGCTTCGATGCGCGTCGGCTCGTCGCGCGCGACCATCATGTTCCCGAGGCGGAAGTCCCCGTGGACGACGGTCGACGGGAGCGGGTCGGGCAGCTCGCGTGCGAGTGTCGCGCTGACCTCGTCGACGGCAGGCAGCTCGCGGGTCTTGTTGAGCTCCCAGAGCTGTGCGAAGCGTTTGACCTGTCTTTCGAGATATGAGCCTGTACGGGCGAACGCAGCGAGCTTCGGCGTCGTCACGTCGGCAGCGTGGATCTCGACCAGCGCGTCGACGAGGTCTTCGCCGAGTCGTCGTCTGTCGATACCCGGCGGCAACGTCTGGGTGATGACATGACCGTCGATGTACCGCGTCACGTAGAACGGCACGCCGAGCACCGATTCGTCCTCGCACACCGCGAGTAGTTCCGCGAGCCGCGTGAATCCGGCTGCCCGGATGGCCTCCTGCAGATTCGCCTCGCGCACCATGTCGTGCGCCGTCGGCGGTAGCGGTGGGCGTGGGGGCCGGCGGAGCACATAGCGCTCCCCGCCGCGCTCGATCAGGAAGGTGAAGTTCGACCCACCGCCGTCCCCGATCCGCGTCGAAGTGATCGGCCCTTCCCCGAGACCACGCGCGTCGAGAAAAGCCTCGACCTTGGCTTCGACGATCAGGGGCGGGGTCACGCAGCCGACACTAACGCGACGCCGGCAAGCGCCAGGCCGATCCCGAGCTTCTGGGGCCGGGTGAGGCGCTCGCCGAGCAAAACGTGGGCGAGTAGCACCGTGACGATCGGGTAGAGCGACCCGAGCACGGAGACAAGCGCCAGCAGCCCGTGGCCGCTCGCGAACGCGAAGAGCGCATTTGCCGACACGTCGGCGAGGCCGACCAGTGCGACCGCACCGAGCCACTTGCGCGGAACGACCAGCGGTGCGCGATTCGCGCCGGCAAGCGCCACCAACAGAGCGAGCGAGCCGATCCGCGCGCCGACGAGCGTCGACAGGACATCGCCTTCGCGCGAGCCGAGGCCGAGGAAGTAGACGAACAGTCCGAGCGCGAGCGCCGCGACGACCGCCAACCCGACGGCACGCGCGCGATCCGCGGAGCCTGCGCGGCGTTCTTCGACCGACGCGAGCACTGCACCCGCCAAAGCCGCAACGCAACCCGCGACTGCCAGCCCGGAGGGCCGCTCGCCCGTCGCGATCGAGATGCCGAACGGCACCACGGCACCGCACGCGGCGAGCGGCGAGACGATGCTCATCGTCCCCAGTGACAGCGCGCGATAGAACGCCGCGAGCCCGGCGCCGCCGCCGAGACCCGCGATCAGCCCGAGCCACAGCGAACGCGAATCCAACGAACCGCGCACCGCCAGCGCGACAAGCAGCGCGACGAACCCCGCACCCTGCGACACCACCGTCACCGGGAACACGGGCAGCCGCCGCGTCAACGAGCCGCCCGAGAAGTCCGCCGCTCCCCACACGAGCGACGAGCCGAGCGCGAGGACGATCGCGAGCGCGCTCAGAGCCGCTCGACGAGCATGGCCATGCCCTGCCCGCCGCCGACGCACATCGTCTCGAGCCCGATCGTCTTGTCGAGTGTCTCGAGGTCGTTCAGCAGCGTGTTCATGATCCGGGCTCCTGTCATCCCATAGGGATGACCCAAAGCAATGGCACCGCCATGCGGATTCAGCTTGCTGGAGAACGGATCGACGCCGATCTCCCGGCAAACAGGGATGACCTGTGCCGCAAAAGCTTCGTTCAACTCGACGACGTCGACGTCTTCGATCGTCATTCCCGCGAACGCGAGCACGCGACGCACCGCTTCGATCGGGCCGACGCCCATGATCTCCGGCTCGACACCGCTGACACTGGAGGCGATGATCCGCGCGCGCGGGGTGAGGCCGAGCTCGCGGACGCGCTCCTCCGACATGACGACGACCGCCGCCGCACCGTCGTTCAGCGGACACGCGTTGCCCGCGGTCACACGACCGCCCGGCTTGAACGCGGGCTCGAGCTCAGACAATTTCTCGTACGTCGAGGTGCGCCGCGGGCCGTCGTCGACGGCAACCTCGCCGTACGGCGTGAGCTCGCGCGCGAAGAAACCCGAGTCCTGCGCCGCGACCGCACGCTCCTGCGACTGTTGCGCGAAGCGGTCCATGTCCTCGCGTGAGACGTCCCAGCGCTCGGCGACGTTCTCCGCCGTGAGACCCATCGGGATGTAGACGTTCGCGATCGGCGCGTCGTCGCCAAAGAGCGCGGGGTGGATCTCCTCCTCGGACTTCGGATAGCCGCTCACCTGGGAGATCGACTCGACGCCCGCGGCGACAAACGCGTCGCCCTCGCCGGCCTTGATCGCATGGAATGCCATGCGAATCGTCTGCAGCGACGACGCGCAGAACCGGTTGACGGTGGTGCCCGGCACCGTGTGCGGCAATCCTGCGAGCAACGCGACCCGGCGCCCGAGGTTCATGCCCTGCTTCTCCTGTGGGAAGCCGCAGCCGACCATCACGTCGACGATCTCCCCGCGGGGCAGCCCGGGCACCTTGTCGAGCGCCGCCTGGATCGCGAACGCGCACAGGTCATCCGGGCGCGCGTCGACCAGCGATCCTTTTGCCGCACGCCCAATCGGGGTGCGGGCCGCAGAAACGATTACCGCCTCGGGCACGGCGTCACAATATTGACTCGCGGATCACCTGCGGTAAGGGTACGGCACGGCCATGGCGCCCCTGCTCGCACTCCGAGACGTCCACGCGCGCTACGGGCAGGTGCGCGCGCTCCACGGCGTCACCCTGGAAGTCGACGAAGGGCAGATCGTCGCGCTGCTCGGCGCGAACGGAGCGGGGAAGACGACGACCCTCCGCGCCGTGTCGGGAATGGTGCGCCGCGAGGGTGAAGTGACCTACGACGGCAAGGCGCTGACGCGAGAAGGGCCGGAGCACGTCGCGCGGCTCGGCATCGCTCACGTGCCGGAGGGCCGCGGCACGTTCTCCGAGTTGACCGTCTGGGAGAACCTGCGCCTCGGCGCCATCACGCGACGCGGCTCCATCGACGGAGACTTGAAGCGCGTGCTCACGTTCTTTCCGTGGCTCGAGAAGCGCAAGTCGCAGCAGGCGGGCACGCTCTCCGGTGGCGAGCAGCAGATGCTCGCGATCGCGCGCGCGATGATGCAACGGCCGCGCATGCTGCTGATCGACGAGCCGTCGCTCGGGCTCGCACCACTTGTCGTCTCCGAGATCTTCCGCATCCTGCATGACCTGAACGAGCACGAAGGCACGACCGTGTTGCTCGTCGAGCAGAACGCGCGTAACTCGCTCGCAATCTCCAATCATGCGTACGTGCTCGAGACGGGCCGCGTCGCGTACAGCGGCACGAGCGACGAGCTCGCGCAGCACGAAGCGATCCGCAGGAGCTACCTGGGCTACTGATGCCGGTGAACCTTCGTCCGTGGATCGTTCCCGCGCTGCTCGCAGGCGTCGTGATCTTCCTGCTCGTCGGGTCGATCGAGAGCGCGCTGTTTGCGCAACAGACGGTGTCGGGCCTCGCGAACGGCGGGATCTACGCGAGCCTCGGCCTCGCACTCGTACTCATCTACCGCGCGACGCAGGTGATCAACTTCGCGCAAGGTGCGATCGCGACCTTCACGACCTACGTCGCCTGGCAGTTCATGCAGTGGGGACTCGGCTATTGGGGCGCGTTCGTCGTCACGCTTTTCGTCGCGTTCGCCGGAGGCATCGCGATCCAGCTCGTCGCGATCCGGCCGGTCGAGCGGCGCGGCAACGTGCTCACCGTCGTGATCGCGTCGATCGGCGTGCTGATCGCGGTCGAAGGCGCGGTCGGCTGGATCTGGGGGCCGGAGATTCGCTTCATGCCGTCGGCGTTCCCGGTGCGCACGTACCACGTCGGCGGCGTCGCGTTCTCGCTGCAGGACCTCGGCACGATCGGCGTCTCGATCGCGTCCGTCGTCGTGCTGTGGGCGCTCTTCCAGTTCACAAAGCTCGGCCTCGCGATGCGCGCGGCTGCACTGCGACCGAACGCGGCCCGACTCGTCGGCGTGCGTGTCAGCTGGATGCTCTCGCTCGGCTGGGGACTCGCCGCGGTGCTGGGCGCGATCGCCGGGATGATGGCCGCCGCCAGCCCGAGCGTGTTGCTGCAGCCGAACATGATGGACGGCGTGCTGATCTACGCATTCGCAGCCGCAGTCCTAGGCGGGCTCGAGAGCCCCGCAGGCGCGGTCATCGGCGGCCTCGCGATCGGCGCGATGCTCAACTTGCTCTCGAGCTACGTGAGCTGGGTCACGCCACAGCTGCTGCTGCCGGCCGCGTTCGTCGTGATGCTGATCGTGCTGCTCGTCAAACCGTCGGGTCTCTTCGGACGTACCAGGGTGAAACGGGTATGAAGGCCGTTGCCCTGAAACTGCAGTGGTTCGAGCTCGGCCTGATCGCCGCCGCCGCGATCGTGGTCGCGGTGATGCCGTTCGTGCTCAGCAACTACAACCGCTCGCAGGGCGCGACGGTCGCCGTATTCGTGATCGCGATTCTCGGCCTGAACGTCGTCACCGGCTACACGGGGCAGATCTCGATCGGCCACGGCGCGTTCATGGCGATCGGCGGCTATACGACTGCGATCCTCACGCACAACCACGGCTGGAACGACATCGCGACGCTGCCGATGGCGCTGGTGATCGGCTTCGGCGCGGGCGTGATCGTCGGGCTGCCGGCGCTGCGCTTCCACGGCGCATACCTCGCGCTCCTAACGTTCGCACTCGCGCTGGCGGTGCCGCAGATTGCGAAGAACTACTCGAACTTCACAGGCGGAACAGAAGGGCTCGCGCTGCCCACGCATTCCGGTCTCTGGCTGTACGGCCTCGCGTGGGCCACCGCGGCGGTGATCTTCGTGCTCACCTGGCTGTTGCTGCGCGGCCGCACGGGACGAGCGTTCAGAGCCGTCCGAGACAGCGAGATCGCCGCGGCGTCGTCGGGCATCGGCCTGGCGCTGCATAAGACGTTCGCGTTCGGCGTGTCGGCGGCGTTCGCGTCGGTCGCCGGGTCGATCTATGTGCTGATCAACAACTTCGTGAACCCTGACGTGTTCGGTCTCACGTTGTCGCTGTACATCCTCATCGGCGCCGTCGTCGGCGGGCTTGGCTCGTTGTGGGGCGTCGTTGTCGGAGCAGCGTTCGTGCAGCTGCTCCCGATTGGTCTCACCAGCTCGAATGCAGTTTCTTCGGAGGCGGTCCCGGTCGTTTTTGGAGCGATCGTGATCTTCGTGATGGCGGTGATGCCGCAGGGCTCTGCCGTGATCCTCGGCGGCCTCGCCGGACTACCAAATCGGATCCGAAGGAGTCATAGTTCGTACCAACCCCCAAGGATGGAGGCCAGATGATTAAAAGGGCGAGGCTCACGCTGGTTGCCCTTGCCGCACTCGCGGTTGTCGTCGCTTCGGCGGCGGTTGCAGCGACGGCGGCGGGCACTCCCGGTGTGAGCGCGAAGTCGATCACGATCGGCGGGACATTCCCGTTGACCGGGCCGGCGCAGCTCTACAGCGTGATCCCGAAGGCCGAAGCCGCGTATTTCGCATACGTGAATGCACATGGCGGAGTGAACGGCCGGAAGATCAACTTCAAGTACTACGACGACGCTTACAACCCGGCGCAGACCGTGCCGCTCACCCACAAGCTGGTCGAGCAGGACCACGTCTTCGCCGACTACGGGAGCCTCGGCACGGCGCCGACACTCGCGACGCGTGACTACCTGAACAAGGCGAAGGTGCCGCAGGTGCTTGTCGCGACCGGCGACTCCTACTGGGGTGCGCAGTACAAGAAGTACCCGTGGACGATCGGCTTCCAGCCCGACTATCCGGGTGAGTCGCGCATCTACGGGCAGTTCATCGCGAGCAAGGTGCCCCAGGCGAAGATCGGCGTCCTGATGCAGGACGACGCCTACGGCGAGAATTACTACAACGGTCTCGTCAAGGGTCTCGGCGCGGCGAAGGACAAGATCGTCGACGTCGAGAAGTACGACGCGACGCAGACAGATGTCTCGTCGCAGGTCGTGAAGCTGAAGGCATCGGGCGCGAACGTGTTCGCGCTGTTCGCGCTGCCGACGCAGACGATCACCGCGCTCGTCGTTGCGACGAAGGTCGGCTGGCATCCGACGACGTTCATCAACAACGTCTCGGCCTCGCCGCTCTTCATGGGCCTCGCGCAGCAGTCGGGCGCGAACGTCCAGGGCGACATCTCGGCGACGTATGTGTACGACGTCTGGAACAACCCGAGCACCGCGACGTCGAAGCTCTACAAGAGCATCATCGCGAAGTACGACGCGGGCGCGAACCCGCTCGATGCGAACGTGCTCTACGGCGTTGCGAGTGCGTGGACGATGGTGCAGGCGTTGAAGAACGCCGGCAGCCCGCCCACGCGCGCGGGTCTGATGAAGGCGCTCACGAGCATGAACCAGGTGAATCCGTTCCTGTTCCCGGGGATCAAGATGAAGACATCCTCGACGGAGCGCTTCCCGATCGACCAGCAGTCCCTCGAGCAGTACAAGGGGACCGGCTGGCAGCCGTTCGGCCGCCTGTTCTCGAAGGCGCGCTAGGCCGACCTGGGTGCCAGGCACCTTTTGGTGCCTGGCACCTACTCTCTCGTGATGGAAGAGCTCGCCCCAGGTCTGCGGCGCATCACGTTCTCGCTGCCGCTCGGCATCGACCACGTGCACTGCTATCTACTGCGGTCGAGCACGGGTGGGTGGACGCTCGTCGACACGGGCCTCGGCTCGCGCGACCCGGAGAAGAAGTGGCGTCCCGTGCTGGACGAACTCGATGCGCCGATCGAGCGCATCGTCGTCACGCACATGCATCCGGATCACGTCGGCGGTTCGGGCGACATCGCAGCGCTGACCGGCGCGCCGGTGCTGCAGGGTCGCGACGACTACGCACAGTGCCTCGCGGCGTGGGGCGACGGACGCTCGCTGCCGCGGCTCGCCGAGTACTGGAAGGGGCACGGCTTGCCGCCCGACGAGTTCGCGGCGATGCAGCGCGAGCGCGACGACCTCGGCGCGGCCGTGCATTTCGTTCGCGATCCAGAGTTTCTCGGTCCGGGTGACGAGGTGGACGGCTGGCGCGTCGAGGTGCTGCGCGGCCACGCCGACGGGCACATCGTGCTCGTCCGCGACGGCGTGATGATCGCCGGCGACGTTCTGCTTGCCGGGATCACGCCGACGGTGGGGCTGTATCCGAACTCGCGGCCGGATCCGCTCGGCGACTTCTTCGAGACGCTCGACCGCGTCGAGTCGATGGCGCTCGACATCGCGTACACCGGCCATCGCACCGAGATCGACAATCCCTCGGCGCGTGCCCGCGAGATTCGCGCACACCACGTCGACCGCCTTGCGCGCGCCGCCGCCGCACTCGACTCTGTTCCAAAGACGGCTTACGAGGTATCTCTCGCGCTCTTCCCGAGTGACCTCCACCCGGTGCAGCGGCGCTTCGCTTTGGCGGAAGCGCTCGCGCATTTGGAGCGCCTCGCGTACGACGGCCGCATCGCGCGGGTCGACGGCGGATACGTACCATTGGACGCATGAAGCCGCTTCGCATCGGCGTTCTCGCCGTGCAGGGGAACTTCCGCGAGCACGCGGCCATGCTGCGCCGCCTCGGCGCCGACGTGGTTGAGGTGCGCAAGGCCGATCAGCTGGAAGGCCTGGCCGGCTTGGTAATTCCAGGCGGCGAGTCGACGACATTTATGCGCCTGATGCGGCTGTACGGGTTGGACGACGCGATCAGGCAGTTCCAGGGCGCGGTGTTCGGCACGTGCGCGGGGATGATCGTGCTCGACCGCGAGCACCTAGGGCTGGTCGACGTCGGCGTTCGCCGCAATGCATTCGGCAGGCAGGTCGCGTCGTTCGAGACCGACCTTGATGTCGGCGACGGCGAGCCGCTGCGCGCAGTGTTCATCCGCGGCCCTTGGATCGACGAGGTCGGCGCAGACGTCGAGGTGCTGGCCGAGGTTGACGGTCACCCGGTGCTCGCGCGTCAGGGAAGATTCCTCGTCGCCGCGTTCCACCCGGAGCTGACGGACGACACGCGGCTGCACGAACAGTTCTTGAAGATGGTGGAAGGAGTAAATCTTGTCGGGGCATAGCAAGTGGTCGTCGATCAAGCACAAGAAGGGTGCGGCCGACGCGAAGCGCGGCAAGCTCTTCTCGAAGCTCTCGCGCGCGATCATCGTCGCGGCGAAAGAGGGCGGCGGGGATCCCGCGAACAACCTCGCACTGCAGAACGCGATCGAGAAAGCGAAGTCGTATTCGATGCCGAAGGACAACATCGATCGCGCGGTTGCGAAGGGCTCCGGCGCCGATGCCGACAGCGACTCGTACGAGACCGTGATCTACGAGGGCTACGGCCCCGAAGGCGTTGCAGTCATCGTCGAAGCGCTGACGGACAATCGCAACCGCACCGCGTCCGATGTGCGGCATCTGTTCGACAGGAACGGTGGCAACCTCGGCACGACCGGCGCGGTCGCGTGGCAGTTCGAGCGGCGTGGCGTGGTGCTCGTGCCCATAACAGGCGTCGACGAAGAGGAGCTGCTGATGGCGGCCGCCGAGGGTGGCGCCGACGACGTCGAGCAGGACGGCGACGTCTTCCAGGTCACGTCCGAGCCGGCGTCGCTGGCATCGGTGCGAAATGCAGTCGAGGGCGCCGGCTTCTCCGTCGAATCAGCGGAGCTGACAATGGTTCCGAAGACAACGGTCGCGGTCGAGGAAGAGTCGAAGGCGCGTCAGGTGATGCGTCTGATCGACGAGCTCGAGGACCTCGACGACGTGCAGGACGTCTTCGCGAACTTCGACATCCCCGAGCGCGTGCTCGAAGCCGTCGCCGGCTGACAGATCAGAAGGTGCCAGGCACCTTCAGTGCCTGGCACGAAACCCCGAACTACAGCTTCGCGTAGAGCCCGCGCGCGAGCTTGATCACATGCGCTTGCGTGATGCTCGAGTTGCCCCAAACCTCCACGAAGCGTGCGCCCTTGACGAACGTCACGGCCGTGAAACTGTTGCCGGGACGCTTGTTGACCAGCAGGTGCGCGTGAGGCGGCAGCCCCGCGACGATGCGCGTCACCGTGCCGGTCACCTTCGCCGGCGCGTACTTACTCGGCCCGAAGGTCACTTCGATCTGCGCGTTCCCGTACGTCCACTCGCAGGTCTTTGCCTTGATGCCGTGGGACTTCGCGGTGCCGGGCGTGCCGAAGTTCTCGGTGTCCGACGAGGCGCCGAAGGCGGTGTTGAGCAACGAGTTCGAGGTCGTCGAGCACGGATCCGGCACGGTCACAAGGCGCGTGGCGGCGGCGGTCGACGCGAGAGCGCCAAGCGCGACCAGGGCTGCGAGAGCGAGGAGGCACCGTTTCATGCGGCTGAGTCATGCCACGTGCAGACCGCCGCGTCAAGTGGCGGAGGAACGTCCGATGCGATGCCTAACGTTTTGACGTGAAGGTTCTCGGCATCGACCCAGGGACGGCTGCATGCGGGTACGGACTCGTCCACGAAAGCGACGGCCGGCTCAAAGCCACCTGCCACGGGTGGTGGCACACGTCGCCCCGAGATCGTCCGGAAGCTCGACTGCTCACGATCTTCGAGGGCGTCCAGGCCCTCATCACCGAGCACGCCCCGGATGCGGTAGCGCTGGAAGAGTCGTTCGTCGGCGCCGACGCCCGCATCGCACTCTCCGTCGGGCAAGCGCGCGGAGCCGTGCTCGTCGCCGCGTCGTCCGCCGGCGTTGAGTGCACCGAATACGCGCCTGCCTCGGTGAAGCAAGCTGTGTGCGGCTACGGCCGCGCCGACAAGCAGCAGGTCGGCCGCATGGTGAAGGCGATCCTCTCGCTCGATGCGATCCCCGAGCCGAATCACGCAGCCGATGCACTCGCAGTTGCGATCTGCCATGCGCTGGCGTCGCCGCTGCTGCGCAAGGCGAGCTAGTGGTTCCCGAGACGCCGCCCGTGGATCGCGATACCAGGACGGCTGGCTGGAACGTCCGTTCGGGTCCCTAGTCTGATCGTGTGATCGCGCGGCTGAGAGGTCGGATCGCGGGGCGCGCAGGCCCTGGGCTGGTCCTGGACGTGAACGGGGTGGGGTACCTCGTCCACGCGACCCCGTCTGTCTACACCCTCGGGGACGACGAGATCACCGTCGAGGTGCACACGGTCGTCCGTGAAGATGCGTTGCAGCTCTACGGCTTCGCCAGCGCCGACGAGCGCGACCTTTTCGAGTTGCTGCTCGGGGTGAACGGCGTGGGGCCGAAGGTCGCGCTCGCGATCGTCTCGGGCTCGTCGCCCGCCGATCTGCGCCGGGCGATCTTGCGCGACGACGTGAAGCGCTTCCAGGCGATCCCCGGCATCGGCTTGAAGACCGCACAGCGCGTCGTGCTCGAGTTGAAGGCGAAGCTCGCCGACACCGCGTTTCTCGAGGCGGCCGACACGGCCGAGCCGAACCTTGCCCGCGAAGCGCTTGTCGAGCTCGGCTGGACGCTCGCCGACGCAGAGCGCGCGCTCGCGCAGGTCGATCCCGACAAGCCCGTCGAAGAGCAGGTGCGCGAAGCGCTGCAGAGGGCGGCATGAGCCAATTCCTGGCACCGGCGGTGGAAGAAGCGGAAGAGGAGTTCGACCGCTCGCTGCGCCCGCGCTCGCTCGACGACTTCGTCGGGCAAGAGCGCGTGAAGGAACAGCTCGCGATTGCGCTCGAGGCCGCCCAGGCGCGGGGTGATGCCTTGGATCACGTATTGCTTGCCGGCCCGCCCGGGCTCGGCAAGACGTCGCTTGCCCAGATCATCCGCAACGAGCTCGGCGTCGGCATCCGCCAGGTCGCCGGGCCTGCGCTCGAGCGCAAGGGCGACATGGCGGCGATCCTCACCACGCTCGAACCGCGCGACGTTCTCTTCATCGACGAGATCCATCGCGTCAATCGCGCGATCGAGGAGATCCTCTACCCGGCGCTCGAAGACTTCCGCCTCGACATCGTCGTCGGGCAAGGGCCGGGCGCGCGCACGCTCACGCTCGACCTGCCGCCGTTCACGCTGATCGGCGCGACCACGCGCACGGGCTTGTTGACGACACCGCTGCGCGACCGCTTCGGGCTCACGTTTCGGCTCGACCTCTACGCAGCGGAAGAGCTCGCGCGCATCGTCCGGCGCTCGGCGCGCATCCTCGACGTCGACATCGGAGACGAGGCAGCCGAGCTGATCGCCCGCCGCGCACGCGGTACACCGCGCGTCGCGAATCGCATCCTGCGTCGCGTGCGCGACGTCGCCGAGGTGCGCCACCAGGGAAGCGTCACGGTCGACATTGCGCGCGAAGCGCTCGCACTGCTCGAGGTCGACGAAGCGGGGCTCGAGCGGTTCGATCGTGACCTGCTCGCGTCGATCGTCGACAAGTTCGACGGTGGGCCGGTGGGGCTGTCGACGCTGGCTGTCGCGATGGGTGAGGAGCCGGACACGATCGAGGACGTCTACGAGCCGTACCTGCTGCAGCTCGGGTTCCTGCAGCGAACGCCGCGCGGACGCGTCGTGACGGCGCTCGGCCGCGGCCATCTGGGGGGCAGTCTCCCCGATTCCGGGGATACTCCGACCCTCTTCGACGCTTCATAATGTGCTGATGGCGAGCGCGACGACTCGCGCCGACACTGCGGCAGCATCTGTCGGGGCAACAGATCTCTTCGTGTTGCGGCGCGTGAGCGGAAACCGCTTCGTGCACTTCGGCGGCGCCGGTCGCGGCTCGGGTTGGGCAGGCCTCGTCGAAGTGACGAGCGACGACGAGGCGTCTCTGCGCGAGACGCTCGAGAGTCGTAAGCCCGTGCGGCTCGAGCACGGCGGCAAAGAGCTCGTCTTCGGCCCGTACTACGCGAAGGCGGCAGCGTTCGTCCCCGTGTCGAACGACGTCGTCGTCGTGTTCGGCAGCGAAACCGGCATCAACGATCCGACCGACGAAGCGCTGCAGTCCGCCGCGATGCTCGCCGCCGACGCGATCGGCGCGGTGACGCCCGCAAAGCTGCTCGCCGATCAGCTGGAGGAGCTCGAGGCGGTCAGGGCGCTGATGGGAATCGAGCACTCGACGCAAGGCGTCGAGAGCTTTGCCGAGCAGATGGCGCTCGTTGCCGCGGAGGCGCTCTCGTGCGAGTTGGCGACCGTGTACATCGAGGCCGGCGACCGCATCGTCGCCGCGAGCCGCGGCTGGGAGTTGACCGCCGCGCTCGACGACGTGAAGTCGGCGATGCGCGACGTGCTCGCCGAAGGTCGCTTCCCGTACTGCGTGCAGGACGCGGCGGTTGTGCGTCTGCCGTCACCGCTCGACAGCGAAGCGGGTATTCGTTCGTACTACCTGCTCGAGTTGACCGGCATCGGCCGGGGTGTGCTGTTCGTCGCGCACACCGATGCCGCGCCGCGCGGGTTCACACTGCTTTGCCGCCGCCTCGGCCAGCGGCTCGCCGCCGTCGTGTCGGCGCGTCTCGGCTACGCGCTCACGCAGGAATGGTGTGTCGCCGAGGCTCCGCGGCTGCAAGCCGAGTTCGCGAAGCTCGACGGCGTCTAGGCGTCGAACCGCTTCCAAGTCCCTTCGGAGATCACGTCGACGTTGCCGTCGACGACTCTGATCGCGGTGTCGTCGTCGATCGCGTACGAAGGGTTCCCCAACCCAGCCGCCCACTTCTCGGCGTTGGCCAATGTGTTCTCCGGCAGGTCGGGATGATCGAGGTGCGGGAAGATCGAGAAGTCGACGACGCCGAGCGCTTCGTCGCCGCCGCTCGGCGGCTCCCAGACCTTGAAATCGTCGCCGATCCGTGGCGTCAGCACCATGCTGCCGGCGCTCAACCCGATCCAGACGCCGTTCAACGAAGGCAGAAGGTCGACGAGTCCCGACTCGCGCATGTGATGCGCGAGGTAGAGCGAATCGCCGCCGTTCACGAGCAGGACGTCGGCCTGCTCGACGGCCGTCACCCACTTCTTGGTGTCCAGGGTGGGGAGCGCGGTGAGTTCCAGCACGCCGACTGAGCGCCAACCCAGCTCGACCATGGGGCAGCGTGGCTCGGCGCCGCTCGTGAAGCGCCAGGCGCCGGCGAAGCTGTGATGCCCGTACGACGCCGTCGGGATGCAGAGCGCGTCGCACTCGGCGACCGGCTTGCCCAACAGCTCGAGCATTGCGTCGTTGATGCTCGGGTTCTTGATGCCGGCCGACGTCAGCAGAAACTTCACGGTGCTCCTTCGCTCGCGGGGTAGGGGTTGTTGAGACTTCGGAGAGCCGCGTAAATCATCGGAGCGACGAGCAGCGCCATCACGTCGAACCAGACGTAGCCGCTCGCGACTCCGCTCGGCGGGTTGCCGTCGGGGATGCCGAGACCGGGCAGCGTCTTCTCCCACCGCCACGTGCCGATTGCGGTGCCGTACAGCTCGAGTGCGGCGACGATCAGGAACACCGACGCGTAGATCGTGCGCGAGCGTGATCGCCACAAGAACAGCAGCAGCAGCGGCACGCCGACCGCGCCGGCGACGTCGCGTCGCGGCAGCACGGTGAGGCCGAGCAGTCCCCAGGTCGCCGCGATCGTGGCAGCGGTAACGACAATTTTGCGCGCATGTTCGCGAAGCGCCGCTGCGAGTGAGATGCCTGTGAGGAACACGAGGCCGTGCGCGGGTGGGACGAATAGCGGCAGGTTGTGCAGGCGATAGTGATAGACGCCCCAGATCAGCGAGCCCGTTACCTCGCCGACGGTTGCGAAGCAGACGACGCCAAGGGTCTGAACACGCCGCTCCAGCGGCACGCGCGTCAGCGCTCCGAACAGCATGAGCCAGGTCAGGACCCCGAGACCGAGCTGTTCGGGATACGACGCGTAATGGTCCGCCGCGAGCAACGCGGCGAGGTACCCGAGACCTAGGGCCGGTATTGCAGCTCGTGCCATGACGGAACGGGAGCAAGCTCGAGCAGCGGGCGGCCGCCTTCGGGATGCTGGTAGGCGAACTCGGCTTCGCCGTCGTCCCAGACGACTTCGAGCGCGCTGCGCTTCACCTGGTGGTCGAGCCACGCGCCGCGGAAGATCAGCTTGCGCAGCCAGTACACGAGTGACTCGCCGTTCACGAGGGAGACGCGCTCCCAGTGGCGCGTGAGGTAGCGGCCGAGCTGCGACACCGGGTTCTGAACGACGCCCTGCGCGGCGAGCGCGACGAGGTCGTCGACCTCCTCGTCCTCCAGCTCCGCGCTCTCGACGATGCCGAGCTTTACCGCTGCAGCGACGACGCGTCCTTCGAAATCCGTTTCGCTGAACGAGAAGCGATAGCCGAGGAACTCGACGACGTAATCGGTGCCGGAGCTGTAGTTCGAGTCCGGTCCAGTGAGCGCATCAGGCACGATGGCCATGGTAGTGGACCTCCTTCTCGCAACCAGTCGCTTCGAGCGGTATGTCATCTTGGCGCCGGCGATCGTCATCGGCGGCGGCCTCGTGCTCGGCGTGTTGATCCTGATGGGGCGCGCATTCGCCGATTCGATCCGCGAGTTCGGCCATCCGCGCCTACTCCTCGCGGGCGCGGTGGGGCTCGTCGCCGTGGTCGTCGTGCTGACCTGGCTCGGCGTCGAGTTGCCCAAGGAATAAGCCAAAAACAGTGGGTTCTGTCCGGGGGCGTCCGTACCCTCGACAGCCCGATGATTGCTGGAGGCTGGGAACTCGAACCGTGCACCCGTGACGCTGTCACGGCGCTTCACGACGAGCTTGGGATCGACGAGATCACCGCCTCCGTGCTCGTGCGGCGCGGCTATGCAGACGTGGCGCTCGCGCGTAGTTTTCTCGCTGCGGAGCTGCCGCATCACGATCCGTTCCTGCTCGGCGACATGCGCGAGGCGGTCGATGTTTTGCGCGCCGCGATCGACGCCGGCAAGCGCATCTGCGTGCACGGCGACTACGACGCCGACGGCATCTGCGCAACCGCGCTCGCCGTTTTGATGCTGCGCGAACTCGGCATTGATGCGGAGTGGCATCTGCCGTCGCGGTTCGACGAAGGGTACGGGCTGAACGCGCAGACGTTGACGCGACTTGCGGAGGAAGGATTCGACCTCGTGCTCACCGTCGACTGCGGCATCACCGGCGTCGACGAGGTTGCGCACGCGAAGGCACTCGGTCTCGAGGTCATCGTCACCGATCACCATCGCCCCGGCGACACGTGGCCCGACTGTCCCGTCGTCGCGACGCTGAAAGGCGACTATCCATTCCAGGGTCTGTGTGGAACTGCCGTCGTGTGGAAGCTCGCGACCGCGCTGCTCGGCGCCGATCACCCGTTCGTCGATCGCCACCTCGATCTGGTGGCGCTCGCAACCGTCGCCGACGTCGTCCCGCTGCTCGACGAGAATCGCGCGCTCGCCCGGCTCGGGCTGCGCCGGCTTGCCCAGACACAGAAGGTCGGGCTGCGCGCGCTGATGCGCGTTGCGAATGTCGACCCGGCGACCGTTGACGAGACCTCGATCGGCTTCCGGCTGGCACCGCGCATCAACGCGTCGGGTCGTCTCTGCCGGCCGGAGGCGGCGCTCGCGTTGCTGCTCACAGAGGATCCGCGCGAAGGCGCGACGGTGGCGACCGAGCTCGAGTCGCTGAACCGCGAGCGGCAGGCGATCGAGGAGCGCATCCTGCGTGAGGCAGTCGCGCAGGTCGAGGAGTGGCCCGAAGCGCGCCGCCGGCAGCGCGGTTACGTCGTCGCGGGCGAGGACTGGCACGAAGGCGTGATCGGCATCGTCGCGTCGCGGCTCGTCGAGAAGTACAACCGCCCCGTCGTCGTGCTTGCCAGCGCCGAGGGCGCGTGGAAGGGCTCCGGCCGCTCCGTCTCGTCGTTCGACTTGCACGGCGCGCTGGCCGCGTGCAGCTCTCACCTCGAGCGTTTTGGCGGGCACAGGGCTGCGGCAGGACTGTCGATCACCGCCGACGAGATCGACGCCTTCGCGCGTGCGTTCGCGCAGCACGCCGACTCGGTCCTCGCCGAAGACGATCTGCAACCGTCAACGCGCGTCGACGCGATTGCGCCCGGCGCGAAGCTCACCCTGCAACTCGCCGCGGAGCTCGCGCAGCTCGCACCGTTCGGGCTCGGCAACCCCGGTGTGATCCTGCTCGTCGACGACTGCGAGCTCGCCGACCTGAACACGGTCGGTGACGGCAAGCACCTTCGCTTCCGTGTGCGCCAGCACGGGCGTGACTCAGGGCAGGCGATTGCGTTCGGATTCGGTGCGCAGTTCGACCGGTTCCGCCGTGAGCAGCGCTACGACGTCGCCGTGCGCCTGCAAGAGAACCACTGGAACGGCGTCGTGTCACCGCAACTGGTTGTACGCCGCATCTTCGACGCCGCCGACGGCTACGAAGACCTGCGCGCGTGGCTTGCCGAGCAATGGCGGGCCGGGGAGGACGCGTGGACGCCCGAGGCGCGCGCGATCTTCAGCGAGCTCGAGTTGCGAGCAGGAGACCGGCGAAGCCTGCTCGAGTCGCCGACCTTCCGAATGCTGCTCGACGAGAAGCCCGCGCTGCGCCAGGCGGCGTAACGCACTCGGCGAGTGCGAGCGCGACGAGCTCGGCTTTGCGAGCCTGACGGCGACGAGCGAGCAGCAGCGGCATCGCGGGCATGGTTCACCCCATTTCCGGCAAATCCTTCTCAAAACCACAGAGCTACACTGGGTTAGTGGCAGTACTCGAACGACATGGTGACCTCGTCGACGAGCTGCTCGCCGAGGTCGAGGCGTACAAGAGCGACGTCGACCGCGACCTGCTGACGCGCGCCTTCGACTACGCCGCGAACGCGCACGCAGGGCAGGCTCGCGCGTCAGGGCAGGAGTTCATCTACCACCCGTGGGGCGTGGCGAAGATCCTCGCGGAGCTGCGGCTCGACGAGCCGACCCTTGCCGCAGCTCTGCTGCACGACGTCGTCGAGGACACGGAGGCCGACATCGACGAGGTGCGCGCTGAGTTCGGCGACGAGATCGGGAAGCTCGTCGAAGGTGTCACCAAGCTGACGCGGGTCAAGTTCCAGACGCGTGAGCACGCGGAGGCCGAGAACTACCGCAAGCTGATCGTCGCGATGGCGGAGGACGTGCGCGTCATCCTGATCAAGCTCGCCGACCGTATGCACAACTTGCGCACGATCGAGTACCTCGGCAAGCAGAAGCAGGTGCAGAAGGCGCGCGAGACGCTCGAGGTGTACGCGCCGCTCGCACATCGCCTCGGTATCCACGCGCTCAAGTGGGAGCTCGAGGATCTTTCGTTCCAGACGCTGCACCCGCGCAAGTACGAAGAGATCAAGCAGATGGTCGCCGAGCGCCGCACCGATCGTGAGGAGCACGTGCGCGAGGCGTCGATGGTGTTGCAGAAGGAGCTCGACAAGGTCGACATCCCCGCCGACATCTCAGGCCGCGCGAAGCACTTCTATTCGATCTACGACAAGATGGTGCGCAAGGGCCGCGAGTTCAACGAGATCTACGACCTCACTGCGATGCGCGTGATCGTGGAGCGCGGCGGCGACGAGGGGACGCGCGACTGTTACGGCGCGCTCGGCCTGATCCACTCGCTGTGGAAGCCGATGCCGGGCCGCTTCAAGGACTTCATCGCGATGCCGAAGTTCAACGGCTACCGCGCGCTGCACACGACGGTGATCGGCCCGCAAGGCCGGCCGCTCGAGATTCAGGTGCGCACGCGCGAGATGCACGAGACCGCCGAGTTCGGTGTCGCGGCGCACTGGCTCTACAAGGCCGGGATGAGCGGGAAGGACGCGGAGTGGGTCGCGTGGGTGAAGCAGCTCATGGACGAGGGGACGACAGATGAGGCCGACCCGCGCGAGTTCATGAAGAGCTTCCGCACCGATCTCTTCGACGAAGAGGTGCACGTGTTCACGCCGAAGGGCCAGGTGAAGACGCTGCCCGCGGGCGCGACGCCGATCGACTTCGCATACGCAGTGCACACCGACATCGGCCACCGCACGGTCGGCGCGAAGATCAACGGCCGCATCGTGCCGTTGCACTACCAGTTGAAGAACGGCGACTTCGTCGAGATCCTCACGTCGAAACAGGGCCGCGGCCCGTCGCGCGACTGGCTGTCGCTGGCGAAGAGCTCGCGTGCGCGCAACAAGATCCGGCAGTGGTATTCGCGCGAGACGCGTGAGGAGACGGAGGCGAAGGGCCGCGAGGCGCTCGAGCACGCGCTCAAGGCGCAGAAGCTGCCGTACGCGAAGCTGCGCGGCTCGGCGACGCTCGCGCAGGTGATCCGCGACTCAGGCTTCAAGAAGGCGGAGGATTTCTACCTCGCGCTCGGCTCCGGGAAGCTGCAGGCGGGCACGATCGTCAACAAGGTCATCCAGCGCCTGAAGACGGAGCAGGTCGCCGAAGAGGCGCCCGTCGTCAAGGCGCCGAAGGCGCGCGAGGCGGTCGGTGGCAACGAGATCGGCGTCGTCGTGCAGGGCATCGACGACGTGCTCGTGCGGCTCGCGAAGTGCTGCACGCCGGTTCCCGGCGATCCGATCGTGGGCTACATCTCGCTCGGCCGCGGGATCACGATCCATCGGGAGGACTGCCCCAACGTGCGCGCGCTCAAGCGCAACCCAGAAAGGTTCACCACCGTGGGATGGGAAACGGGAACGGTGGCGAAGAGTTTCCGCGTGCAACTTGCCGTCGACTCGTGGGATCGCCCACGCTTGCTCGAGGACGTCGCGCGGACGTTTGCCGAGCACGGCGCGAACATCGTCAGCTACGGCGGCGTCGTCGAGGATCAGCTCGCGAAGAACTGGTACACGGCCGAAGTGGGTGACGTGGAGAGCCTGCGCACGCTGCTCAGCGCTTTGCGTCATCTCGAAGGCGTCTTCGACGCATATCGCGTAACGCCGTCGTGAGTGACGTTCACCCTGTCGCCGCTGCGGGTTTCGGTGCCGCGGCGGACGTCTACGAGCGCGCGCGGCCGTCGTATCCGGAGGAGGCGGTGCAGTGGATCGCCGAGCGCACGCGGCTCGAAGAAGGAGCGACCGTCGTCGACGTTGGTGCGGGCACGGGCAAGCTGACGCGGCTGCTCGTCGCGACACACGCGCGTGTCGTCGCGGTCGAGCCCGTCGAGGCGATGCGCGCGGTGCTGCTCGACCGCGTGCCGGAAATCGAAGTGCTGGACGGGACTGCCGAGTCGATTCCGCTGCCGGACGCGAGCGCTGATGCGATCACGGTGGCGCAGGCTTTCCACTGGTTCGACCACGAGCGCGCGATCCCGGAGTTGCACCGTGTCCTCAAGCCCGGCGGCTGGCTTGTGCTGATCTGGAACAGCCGCGACATGAACGATCCGTTGCAGCGCGGCATCGAAGATCTGCTTGCGCCGCTGCGCGACGTCGCTCCGTACCAGCTCGGCGAGAAGTGGCGCGAGCCGCTCGAGGCGTCGGCGCTGTTCGGCCCGCCCGAAGAAGCGTGGTTCAGCATTGCGCAGCAGATGACGGCCGCCGGTGTCGGCGAGCGTGTCGCATCGACGTCGTTCGTGGCGGCGATGTCGCCGGACGAGCGCGCTCGGCTGCTCGAGCGCGTGCGGCAGCTCACTGCCGGTACGGACGAGCCGTTCGCGTTCCCGTACGTGACCGAGGTTTACTTGGCGCGTTCGAACGCTTCGGCCTGAGCCCGGAACTCGTCCGGCACCGGCACGGCGCGACGCGCGGCCAGGTCGATGCACACGAGCGTGCCTTTGGCGGTCGCCATCAGCTCGTCGTCGTCGACCCTGTACGCCGCGTGGTCATACGTGATGCTGGTCGTGCCGATGCGCTCGACGCGCACGAAGATCTCGAGCAGGTCGTCGAAGCGCGCGGGTGCCTCGTACTCGACGGTGAGCGCGCGCATCGCGAGCTCGGTCCCGCGCAGCCCGAGGTGCCGGTGGTACTCGGTGCGCGCGAGGTCGAAGTACGGCATGTAGCGCCCGTAGTAGACGACGCCCTGCGCATCGGTGTCCGAGAATCCAACGCGCGCATACGCGGAGTAGCGGAACGGCGGCTTGCGGTCGGTGACGTGCCCTAGCTCGATCACGCCGCGATCCTAGAGGTGCCTGTCATGCGCCTGGCATTTGCCTGGCATTTGCCTGGCACCGCATGCCCTGCGGCGAGCGGCGAAACCAGTCGCTCTGCAGGCGAATTGCGTTGACTCGGGATTCAGGTTTGGCCGGCGCGCGAATCGTCGGAAAACGACCAGCACGGCTAGTCGCGGATGACCGCCAAAACCTCGTCGCGCTTCTGCTCCATCAAGGCCTCGGAAAGCGCTTCGAGGTTGAGGCGCAGCAGCGGTTCGGTGTTCGACGGGCGCACGTTGAAATGCCAACCGTCGCCCTCGACCGACAGCCCGTCGAGGTGCGAAACCTCGCCCTCGCGGCCGTAGATCACCTCGAGCTCGTTCAGCTTCGCGGGCACGTCGGCGACCGGCGTGTTGATCTCGCCGGTGATGAAGTAGCGGTTGCG
>DASUKC010000069.1:0-13507 GCA_036278975.1 Gaiellaceae bacterium | reverse complement strand
GAAGGCATCTGGATCGTCGAGCACAGCTTTGCCACGACGATTGCAACTGCACTGCGCCAGGCGTTGCTTCGGCTCGATCACGCCCGCGCGATCGCCGATAACCGCAACGAAGCCCGCGATGCTCTCTACGAGTACTTCGCTGGACGCGAGTTCGGACAGTGGCTGCTCTCACTCGCCGAGGCGACGAGAGAACTCCGCACCGATCTCGACGCGGAGAAGCGGGCGTTCGCAGCGCGTTGGCGGAAGCGCGAGAAGCAGCTGGATCGCCTGGAAGCGGCCAGCTGCGGGATGTACGGCGACCTGCAGGGGATTATGGGAGCGGCGCTCCCGGCTGTTGATCTCCTTGAGCTCGAACCGGCGACCCCGGTTATCGCCGCGCTCCCGTCGGCGGCCTAACAAGTCAGTCGGGGAGCGGCGCTTGCGTCGCTCCCCGACCGCTAGCCCCGCCGGCGCTTGTGCTCGGCGAGACCCTTGACGCGCGTGAAGCCGCCGAACTGGTCGAGGCTCGACGCAGGGCAAATGTCGCGGCGGCCGCGACGGAACTCGAGGTATGCGGTGCGCGTACCACGGTCGTTTCCGTCGACTTGGCAGTGCGCTCGGGTCGCCCCCGGCCGATTGGATCGAGCAGGCGAAAGCGAGGCGGAGTACGCCTCAGTAGTGCGGGTCAGTCGGTGTTCGGGTTAGGCCGCCGCCCCGCCGCCGAGGCTCGGCCCCCACTTGGCCCACAACTGCCAGAGGGTGATCAGAGCCGCCACGAACAGGACGATGTCGCCAGCGATCTCATAACTCATAAGGCGGGCCAGAGTAACGACGGCTTACGACAGCACCCGCAGAAGCCCGTCGCCAAGCCAATCCATGAACAGCTAGCCACCACGGTCTAGCTGTTTCTCGCGGCGTACCGTCGCCGCGAGATTTGCAACCGCGATTACTCGCGCGCAGCACTGTTCCGGCTTGAGCTCGTCGCTATTTCAGAGCTGTAGCCAAAACAGTCGAGAAAGGCGCCTAGCAGATTCGAACTGCTGTAAACGGCTTTGCAGGCCGCTGCCTAACCACTCGGCCAAGGCGCCGCGCGGCCGCATCGTATCGGCCGCTTTCGCCGCCTGAATGCCCGGTATACAGTCATTCGACTGTGTCTTTGCAGGAGCGCAGCGTCACCGACAGGGTTCTCGCCGACCGCGACCGTTACGTCGCGCGGGGCGTGTCGACGCCGAAGCTCGTCGTCGCCCGCGCGGAGGGCGCGCGCGTCTGGGACGTCGACGGCCGGGAGTACATCGACTTCGCCGGCGGCATTGCCTCGAACAACCTCGGCCACCGGCCGGACGCTGTCGTCGCCGCGATCCACGCGCAGGCCGACCAATACCTGCACCAGTGCTTCGTCGTCGGCATCTACGAGCCCTATGTCGAGGTCTGCAGGCGGCTCGCCGAGCTGTCGCCGTGCCGTGGGACCGAGCAGAAGTCGGTGCTGGTCAACTCCGGTGCGGAAGCACTCGAGAACGCGGTGAAGATCGCGCGGTCGGCGACCGGGCGGCCCGCGGTGCTCGTCTTCGACAACGCGTTCCACGGCCGAACGCTGCTGACCATGTCGATGACCGCGAAGGTCGTTCCCTACAAGCGCACGTTCGGCCCGTTCGCGCCCGAGATCTACCGCGCACCGGTGCCGTACGCCTACCACGGCATCTCCGACGACGACGCGATCGCCGCGCTCGAGTTGCTCTTCAAAGCGGGCGTCGACCCGGAGACGGTCGCGTGCGCCGTGCTCGAGCCTGTGCAGGGTGAGGGCGGCTTCATCCCGATGACGAACAGCTACCTGCAGCGCCTGCGCGAACTGCTCGACCAGCACGGCATCCTCTTCGTCGCCGATGAGGTTCAAAGCGGATGCGGAAGAACAGGGCCGATGTGGGGCATCGAGAACTTCGACATTCAGCCCGATCTCATCACCGTAGGTAAGACGATCGGCGGCGGCCTTCCGCTTGCGGCAGTCACCGGAAACGCCGAGGTGATGGACGCAGCGCCGGTCGGCGGGCTCGGCGGCACGTTCGGCGGCAACCCCCTCTCGTGCGCCGCAGCGCTCGCCGTGCTCGACGAGCTCCCCCGTCTCCGTTCTCGCGCCGAACAACTCGGACAGCAGATCCGCGCGCGCCTCGAGAAGATCGCGCCCGCCGGCTCAGACGTGCGCGGCCTCGGCCCGATGCTCGCGATCGAGCTGCCCGAGCGAAACGGCGACGCGGCGACGCGCATCACGAGCGCAGCGCACGAGCAAGGGCTCGTGCTCCTGTCGTGCGGCATCTACGGCAACGTGATTCGGCTGCTCCCGCCGCTGACGATCTCGGACGACGAGCTGGCGCGCGGCCTCGACATCCTCGAGGCGTGCCTTGCCGGCTGACGTCGAGCTCGCGGGCATCCGCAAGCGCTATGCCGACGTCGCCGCGGTCGACGGCGTCGACCTGAAAGTCGGCGACGGCGAGTTCTTCACGCTGCTCGGCCCGTCCGGCTCCGGCAAGACGACGACGCTGCGCATCATCGCCGGCTTCGAGCATCCCGACGAAGGCACGGTCAAGCTCGGCGGCACCGACATCACGCTGCGCCCGCCGTTCCAGCGCCCGGTCAACACCGTGTTCCAGGACTACGCGCTGTTCCCGCATATGACGGTCGCCGACAACGTCGCCTACGGCCTGAAGGTACGCGGCGTCGACCGCAAGGACCGTCGCGAGCGTGTGGACGAGGTGCTCGACCGCGTGCGCCTCGGCAGTTACGGCAACCGCAAGCCGATCCAACTCTCCGGCGGGCAGCGCCAGCGCGTCGCGCTCGCACGCGCGATCGTCAACCGCCCGGAGGTACTACTGCTCGACGAGCCGCTCGGCGCTCTTGACTTGAAGCTCAGACAGGAGATGCAGACGTTCCTCAAGACGCTGCAGCGCGAGCTCGGCATGACATTCCTCTACGTCACGCACGACCAGGAAGAAGCGCTGACGATGAGCGACCACGTCGCGGTCTTCAACGAAGGCCGCATCGTGCAGATCGGAACGCCGACGGAGATCTACGAGCAGCCGGCGACGGAGTTCGTCGCGGGGTTCGTCGGCACCTCGAACATCCTCGAACGCAACGGCCGCCGCTTCAGCGTGCGGCCCGAGCGGATTCAGATCAACGGTAGTGGAGAACCCGCCACGATCGCGGACGTCGTGTTCGTCGGCGCCTTCACACGGTACCTCGTCGACACCGAGGCAGGCGAACGCCTCACAGTCGTCAGGCAGAACGACGGAACGCAGGTCGCGCCAGGCACGCGCATCGCCCTCAGCTGGCGCGACGAAGACGCATACGAGATCAACACCACCCAGGAGGGCAGATGACGAAGCGCATGTGGATCCTGATCGCGGTGTTCGCGGTCGGGCTGATGTTTCCGGCTGCCGGCATCTCGAAGCAGACGGGCGGCACGCTCAACATGGTCGCGTGGGAGGGCTATCTCCAACCGCAGTGGGTGAACCCGTTCGTGAAGGCGACAAACTGCAAGATCAACGCCAAGTACGCGGGATCGTCGGACGAGATGGTGACCCTCATGCGTTCAGGCGGCGGCAGCCAGTACGACATGGTTTCCGCGTCGGGTGACGCCAGCCTGCGCCTGATCTACGGGCACGACGTGCAGGCGGTCGACCCGTCGAAGGTTCCCGACTACAAGAACTTCGGCAAGGCATTCCAGTCGCCGCCGAACAACACCGTGAAGGGCAAGCACTACGGCATCTCGCTGCAGTGGGGCCCGAACACGCTGCTCTACAACACGAAGCTCGTGAAGCCGGCGCCCACCTCGTGGTCGGTGATCTACAGCTCGAAGTACAAGGGCAAGGTCACCGTGCCGGACAACCCGATCCAGATCGCCGACGCGGCGCTGTATCTCATGAAGCACAAGCCGTCGCTTGGCATCAAGGATCCCTACGAGCTCAACCCGGCCCAGTTCAACGCGACGATCAACCTGCTCAAGCAGCAGAAGCCGTTGATCAAGAAGTACTGGGGGCTGGCGGGACAGGAGATCAGCCTGTTCAAGAGCGGCGACGCCGTCGTCGGCGCGTCGTGGCCGTACCAGACGAACACGCTGATCGCCGACAAGGCACCCGTGAAGGACCTGGTCCCGTCCGAAGGCGCGACGGGCTGGCTCGACACGTGGATGGTCTCGACGCACACGAAGAACCTGGACTGCGCCTACAAGTGGCTCGCGTATGTCTCGACCCCGAAGGTTCAGGCCGAGCAGGCGATCTACTTCGGCGAGACGCCGGTCAACGCGAAGGCGTGCCCGATCATGAACAAGCTGTCCAAGGGCTCGTGTGAGCAGTACCACGCAAACGCGCCGCTCAAGTACTTCAAGCAGATCTACTTCTGGAAGACGCCGATCGCAGCATGCGGCAACGGCCAGAACAACTGCATGGACTACACGAAGTGGCAGCAAGCCTGGACCGCCCTCAAGGGCTGATCCGCAGACGGGGAGTGCGGCGTTTCGGCGCCGCACTCCTTCTGTTCTCGGCTCCCGTCGGTTTCTTCGTCGCGATCTACATCGCGGCGCTCGTTGCGCTGTTCGTCTCTGCGTTTTGGAGCGTCAACAGCTTCACGGGGCTGCTCGAGCACGTCTGGACGACCTCGAACTTCTCGCAGCTCTGGCACGGATCCGTTTATCGCACGGTTGCGCTGCGCACGATCGGCATCGCGGCTGCGGTAACGGTCACCGACGCGATCATCGCGTTCCCGTTCGCGTACTTCATGGCGCGCATCGCATCTCCGAAGCTGCGCGCGCTGCTCTTCGTGCTGACGCTCCTGCCGCTCTGGGCGAGCTACCTGGCGCGGGTCTACGCGTGGCAGCTCATCCTCGACCACAACGGCATCCTCAACTGGTCGCTCCAGAAGCTCGGGCTGCCGGCGGCCAACTTCGGCTACACGAACACCGCTGTCTGGATCGTGTTCAGTTACATCTGGCTGCCGTTCATGATCCTGCCCGTCTATGCGTCGCTCGAACGGATCCCCCACTCCTACATCGAAGCGTCGCGTGATCTCGGCGCCCGCGGCTTCCGCACGCTACGGACCGTCATCGTGCCGCTCGCGCTACCCGGTGTCGTCGCCGGTTCGATCTTCACGTTCTCGCTGACGCTCGGCGACTACATCACGCCGACCCTCGTCGGTGGCTCCTCGAGCCAGTTCATCGGCAACGTCGTCTACGACTCCGTCAACCAGTCCAGCAACCTGCCGTTCGCCGCGGCGTACGCGACCGTCCCGCTCGTCGTCATGGGCGCGTACCTGTTGATCGCGCGCCGCATGGGCGCGTTCGACGCCCTCTGATGGAGACGCGCGCCACCAAGATCGCGCTCGGCATCTTCACCGCACTCGTGCTCGCTTTCCTTTATGTGCCGATCGCGCTGATCTGCATCTATGCGTTCAACAAGTCGAACGTCCAGAGCTGGCCGCTGCCGGGGCTGACGACGAAGTGGTTCTCGCCGACGATCCACGACCCCGCGATGCAGCAGGCGCTCTGGCTCTCGCTGAAGGCCGCCGGGCTCGCGACGGTGATCGCGATCGCGCTCGGCTCGCTCGCCGCGTTCGGCGTGCACCGCTTCCGCTTCTTCGGACGCGAGGCGATCTCCTTTCTGCTCGTGCTACCGATCGCGCTCCCCGGGATCATCACCGGCATGGCGTTGAACTCCTACTTCACGTTCTGGGCGATCCGCTTCAGCCTGCTGACGATCGTGATCGGCCATGCGACGTTCTGCGTCGTCGTCGTCTACAACAACGTGCTGGCGCGGCTCCGCCGAGTTCCGGGCTCGCTCGAGGAGGCTTCGATGGACCTCGGCGCCAATCGCCGGCAGACCTTCCTCTACGTGACGTTCCCCGCGATCTCCACGGCTCTCGTCTCCGGGGCGCTGCTCGCCTTCGCGCTCTCCTTCGACGAGGTCATCGTCACCACGTTCACCGCGGGCGCTCAAACCACCCTGCCGATCTGGATCTTCGGCAACCTCCAGCGCGGTCAGCAACTGCCCGAAGTCAACGTCGTCGTTCTGATCGTGCTCGCCGCAACTGTCGTACCCGTACTCTTGGCGCAACGGCTCACGCGCGAGAGCGGGATTCTGCGCACCGAATAAGGAGACTCCAATGGCAGCGCTCGATGTGTTCAACCCAGCAACAGGCGAGACGATCTCGCAGGTTCCCAACATGACCGTCGAAGACGTCGATGCGGCGGTCGAACGTGCGCAGCAGGCGCTGCCGACGTGGCTCGACGCAACGCCGAAGGAGCGCTCCGAGCTGCTGCACTCACTCGCCGACGTGATGGAGGACAACGCCGAAGAGCTCGCGCAAATCGAGTCGCGGAACGTCGGCAAGCCGATCGGCCTCGCGCGCGAGGAAATCCCGTTCGGCGTCGACAACCTCCGCTTCTTCGCGGGCGCTGCACGGCTGCTCGAAGGCAAGGCGACCGGCGAATACATCACGGGCTACACGTCGATGGTGCGGCGCGAGCCGATCGGCATCGTCGCGGGCATCTGCCCGTGGAACTACCCGCTGATGATGGCGATCTGGAAGATGGGGCCCGCGCTCGCCGCGGGCAACTGTCAGATCCTCAAGCCGGCCGAGCAAACGCCTTTGTCGCTTCTCAGATTTCTCGAGCTCGCCGCCGACGTCATTCCGGCAGGCGTGTTGCAGTGCGTGACGGGTGACGGCGTTCCTGTCGGTCAAAGATTGGTCGAGCATCCGGCGATCGGTCTCGTCTCGCTGACAGGCGACATCTCGACCGGCAAGCTCATCGCGCGCAACGCATCGGAGTCGTTGAAGCGCGTGCACCTCGAACTGGGCGGCAAGGCGCCGATGGTCGTCTTCGACGACGCCGATCCGGAGGCTGTCGCGGAAGGCATCAAGATCGCCGGCTACGCGAACTCCGGCCAGGACTGCACCGCCGGCTCGCGCGTGATCGCCGGCCCGAAGATCTACGACGCCCTGCTCGAAGCGCTCGTTCCCGCCGTCGAGTCGCTGAAGGTCGGCGACCCCGCCACCGACGAGGAGCTCGACATGGGCCCGGTCATCTCAGCCGACCAGCAGGAGCGCATCCTCGGCTTCCTCGACCGAGCGAAAGGCGCCACTGTTCTCACCGGCGGAGGGACGAACGGGGACAGAGGCTGGTTCGTGCAGCCCACGATCGTCACCGACGTGAAGCAGAAGGACGAGATCGTGCAGGACGAGGTGTTCGGCCCCGTCGTCACCGTGCAGAAGTTCTCCGACGACGCGGAAGCGATTGCGTGGGCCAACGACGTGCGTTACGGCTTGGCGGCATCGGTGTGGACGCGCGACATCGGCCGCGCGCTCGAAGCAGCGCGCAAGCTGCAGTTCGGCGCGGTGTGGATCAACGACCACCTCGTGCCGATCACGTCCGAGATGCCGCACGGCGGCTACAAGCAGTCCGGCTACGGCAAGGACATGTCGCTGTACTCCATGGAGGAGTACACGCAGATCAAGCACGTGGTCGCGAAGCTGTAGAACGAACCGGTGCCAGGCACCGTTAGTGCCCGGCGCTCGCCAACGTCTGTATCTCAGCCAGCTCGTCCGCCGTCGGCGTCCATGCGCCGGCGGCAGCGTTGGCGCGCACCTGCTCCGGCTTCGTCGCGCCGGCGATCACGCTGGCGACCGGCTTCATCGCGAGCAGCGCACCGACCGCGACGTCGAGCAGCGACACGCTCTTCGACTCTGCCCACGCCGCGAGCTTCTCGACGATGCCGAGCTCGACGTCGGGGATGTCGCGGCCGTGCAGACGCGTCCCCTCCGCCGGTGCACGGTCGCGGCGCACCTTGCCCGTGAGCAAGCCACTCGCAAGCGGGAAATACGGGATGAACCCGAGCCCCAGACGTTCGCAGGCGGGCAGCAGCTCCCGTTCCGCCTGTCTCTCGAGCCAGGAGTACTCGCTCTGCTCGCTCACGTACGCAGGGCCTGCGAGCTTCTTGGCGCTTTCGAGCGTCGCCGGCGCATAGTTGGAGGTGCCGTACGCGAGGATCTTCCCCTCGGCGACGAGTTCCTCGAGCGTGCCGATCGTCTCCTCGAGCGGCGTGTCGGGATCCTCTTCGTGATGCTGGTAGAGATCGATGCGATCGGTCTGCAGCCGCTCGAGCGACGCCGCGATCGCGTTCCGGATGTAGCGCGCGCTGCCGCGCCGCTCTGCGCCGTCGCCGATCGGCTTGCCGAATTTCGTCGCCAACACGACCTGGTCGCGCCGCCCTTGCAACACGTCGCCGAGAATCGTCTCGCTACCGCCCTGCCGCCCGTAGATGTCGGCGGTGTCGAAGAACGTGACGCCGGCAGCGAGCGCTGCATCGACGACGGCCCGCGTTCCGGCCTCGTCGACGCGCCCACCGAAGTTGTTGCACCCGAGGCCGACGACGGTCACCTCGAGCGGCCCGAGCTGCGTCGTCCGCATGCGGCCACGCTACCGATAGCGTGCGAGGCCGTGCGCTACTGGGAAGACTTCAAAGTCGGCGACGTCACAGAGCTCGGCAGCGTCGACGTGACCGCCGACGAGATCGTCGAGTTCGCGACGAAGTTCGACCCGCAGCCCTTCCATGTTGATCCCAAGGCAGCGGAAACGGGGCCTTTCGGCGGCCTCGCTGCGAGCGGCTGGCACACCGCCGCCCTGTTCATGGGGATGTTCGTGCGCGGGCTTTTGCTCGACTCGGCGTCGATGGGCTCGCCGGGTATCGAGGAGCTGCGCTGGACTGCACCCGTGCGTCCCGGCGACACGTTGACCGGCCGCGTGACGGTGACGGACGTGCAGCCGTCGGCCAAGAACCCGAAGCGTGGCACCGTCTTCACGACGAGTGAAGTCTTCAACCAGAACGACGAGCTCGTGATGACGATGAAAGCCCGCGGCTTCTTCGCGCGTCGCGAACCCGCTAGCGCCACGTAGCGCGAAGTACGCGCAGCCAGTTCTCGTGCGTGATCTTCGCGATGCCGGCGGCGTCGAAGCCGGCGTCATGGAGCGCGGCGACGAGCTTCGGCAACCCGGCGATCCCGCCGAGCTCGTTCGGCACGCCGGCTCCGTCGAAATCCGAGCCGAACGCGACGTGGTCGATGCCGATGCGGTCGGCGATGTACGCGACGTGCCGCACGATCTCCGTCAGCGGCGTGTCGGGCACGAACGATCCGTCCTCACGCAAGAAGGTGACGGCGAAGTTGACGCCGACGATGCCGCCTGTCTTGCCGATCTCGTCGAGCTGGGCGTCGGTGAGGTTCCGCGACGAGGCGCAGAGCGCGTGTGCGTTCGAGTGCGTGGCGACGAGCGGCGCCTCCGACACGCGCGCGACGTCCCAGAACCCTTTCTCGTTCAGGTGCGAAAGGTCGACGAGAATGCCGAGCCTGTTGCACGCGCGCACGAGCTCGACGCCGGCGTCGGTCAGGCCGGGCCCCGTGTCGGGCGAGCTCGGGAACGCGAACGGAACGCCGGTCGCAAACGCATTCGGCCGCGACCAGACCAGGCCAATCGACCGGATGCCGCGCCCATACCAGCGCTCCAGATCCGAAAGATCCTCCGCAAGCGGATCGGCGCCTTCGAGGTGCGCGATCGCCGTCACACGGCCGGGGGCGAAATCGTCGACCGACGCGGCGATCGTCACGGGCAGCGCGCGCAGCGTGTCGTAGAGCTCGCTCGCGATGCGCGCGGCCTCCGGCTGAGCGACCGGATCGGCCAGCGGCATGACATACGGGATCTCCGGCGGCTCGGCGTACGGCGACGGCACGTAGATCGCAAAGAAGCCGCCGGCGAAGTCCGCCTCCGCCGCGCGCTCGAGATCGACGTGCCACACCGGATCGCCGCGCCAGGCGCGCAGCACGAGATCGTTGTGCCCGTCGATGATCACTGCCGCATCGTACGCACGAAGTGTGTCAGTCTCCCGCCCTTGACCGATCCCATCCGCATCCTGATCGTCGAAGACGACGCCAATCTCGCCGCCGCAGTCGAGGAGCTACTGCACGCCGACGGTCGCTTCCTCGTCGTCGGCAGCGCGCGCTCAGGCGACGACGCGATTGCACTGGTCGAGCAAGCATCGCCCGACCTGGTGCTGATGGACATCGGCATGCCGGGGCTCGACGGCATCGATGCGACGCGCGCCATTCGCGCGCGCGACTCGGGCCAGCACGTCGTCATCTACACCGGCTCGGACGAGTACGCCGATGTCTCGCGTGCGGACGAGGCGGGTGCCGCCGGCTACCTCCACAAACGTGTGCTCACGTCGCCCGACCTGGCCGACGCGCTGCTCGTGCTGCACGAGAACTACATCGCGGCAGTTCCCGACCCCGAATAGCTAGCAGCGTGATCCGCCGCGTCGAGTCGAACGACTGGGAGAGCCTTCGCGACGTGCGCCTGCGTTCGCTTGCGAGCGATCCCGACGCATTTCTGCAGACGCTCGAGCAAGCGCAGACATTCCCCGACGAGCATTGGCAGGAGCGCGCACGCCCGAGCGACGACCAGGTGACGTTCGTTCACGAGAACGACGGCACGTTCGGCGGCATGGTCTCGGCGTTCGTCACCGACGACGAGCCGGAGATCTCATACCTCGTCGGAATGTGGGTCGCGCCCGAGTTGCGGGGAAGCGGCGTCGCACCGGAACTGGTTGCGCGAGTCGTCGCGTGGTCGCGCGAGCGCGGGCTGGCGCGCGTGATCCTCTCCGTGGAAGGCAGCAACCTGCGGGCCGCGGGTCTTTACGAGAAGTGCGGCTTCGCCGAGCTTGCTGAGCAGCCGCCGCTGCCGTACGAACCGAATAGCGGCAACCGCTTCTACGCGTTTTCGCTGTAGGCCGCGCGTAGGCTGCGCCGATGATCAGGGACGGCATCCGGAGATACGGACGCGCGACTACGCGGACGGCCGTGCGGATCATCGGGGGACGCGAGCGGACGCGACTCGTGGTCGTGCTGGCGTGCGTGCTCGCGTTGAACGGCGCCGACGCAGCAACCGTCGGTGCGTCGGCCCGCCCTCTCCGCCACGCGCTGCACATCAGCAACACGGACATCGGCCTACTCGTCTCGGTAACGGCGCTCGTCGGCGCGATTGCGAGCGTGCCGTTCGGCATCCTCGCCGACCGTGTTCGCCGCACGTGGACACTCGCGATCGCGATCGTCTTCTGGGGCGTGGCGATGCTCTGGTGCGCGACCGCGAGCAACTTCCAAGAGTTGCTGATCGCACGTCTCGCGCTCGGCGCGGTGACGGCCGCAGCCGGCCCACTCGTGCACTCCCTGGTCGGAGACGCGTTTGATCCAAACGAGCGCGGGCGGATGTACGGCTACATCCTCACCGGCGAGTTGCTCGGCGCCGGCTTCGGGTTCGGCGTCACGGGCGGCATCGCGACGCTTTCGTGGCGCGCAGCGTTTGTCGTGCTCGCGCTTCCCGCATTCGTCCTCGCCTGGTTCGTGTGGAAGCTGAGGGAGCCCGCGCGCGGCGAACACGTCGAGAGCGGGCGTCTCACCGATGCGCAGCATCTCGCACGCGATCAGGGCATCGAGCCTGACCCCGAGCTGGTCCTGGAAGGCCGCCAGATCGGGCTGGTCGGCGCCTTCCGCTACGTGCTCAGCGTCCGCACCAACCTCGTCTTGATCGCCGCGAGCGCGTGCGGCTACTACTTCCTAGCGGGCGTGCAGACGTTCGGGATCGAGTTCGCCGAGCAGCAGTACGGCGTCGGGCAGGCGATCGCGACGGGCTTGCTCGTGGCGGCCGGCTTCGGTGCTGCCCTCGGCTCGATCGTAGGTGGCACGCTCGGCGATTTCTTCCTGTCACACGGGAGACTGCAGTCGCGCGTCGTGATCGCGGCGGCTGCTGCGACCGCGACGGTGATCTTCTTCGCGCCGGCGGTCTTCACACGCGCGGCGAGCACCGCGGTCATCGCGCTCGTCGCCGCCGTCTTCGTGCTCTCGGCGCAGAACCCACCGCTCGACGCAGCGCGGCTCGACATCATGCCGCCGTTTCTCTGGGGTCGCGCCGAGTCGGTGCGCACGGTCGTGCGCGCATCCGCCGTCGCGCTGGCGCCGGTGCTCTTCGGCGCGGTGTCCGACTACGTGTTCGGCGGCGGCCGCTCCGGGTTGCAGTGGACGTTCGCGATCATGCTCGTGCCGCTCTTCGCCAGCGCGGTGCTGCTCGTGAAGGCGCTGCCGACCTACCCGCGCGACGTCGCGACGGCTGCTGCTTCCGCGAGCGCGCGGTAGACGCTCGGCGCGCCGCCGTAGATTCGCGCGGCGACTGTAAGCCAGCGCGGGACGATCACCTCGGCGCGGTTGCGTTCGATCGCACGGACGGTCGCCTCCGCCACGCGTTCCGGTGCGATCGGTCGCGGCCAGCGGCGCGCGTACGGCTGTCCGCGCTCGGCGAAGAAGCCTGTCGCGACGACTGCCGGCGAGATGAGCGACACGCCGACGCCGGAGCCGCGAAGCTCCTCGTGCAAGCTGCGCGTGAATCCCGCGAGTCCCGCTTTCGTTGCGGCGTAGGCCGCCTCGGATTCCTTCGGGACGTGTGCGACGAGTGACGCGACGTTCACGATGTGCCCCTCCCCTCGCTCGAGCATGGCCGGCAGCAGCTCGCGCGTGAGCTCGATCGGTGCGACGAGGTTGAGCGCGAGCAACTTGTCCAGATCCGGCCGCTGGAGGCCGGCAACCGGCCCATAGAGCCCCGCACCCGCGCAGTTCACGAGCACGTCGACGCGACCGGCAGCCGCAGCGAGCGCACGCGGGCCTTCCGGCGTCGTGAGGTCGAGCGTGTCGCGATCCGAGCCGATCACCTTCGCGCCGCCCGCTTCGAGCGCGCCGACGATCGCCGCCCCGATCCCGCCGCCTGCGCCGGTGACCAGACACGTCTTCCCCCGCAGCTGCGTCATCTCGAAACCGAGGTTAGCCTCGCTCGCCGCGTGGACGGCGCGGTCGGCGATCTGGGCGCCGACCGCTAGGCCGCCGATCCTGGACGCGGAGCGGACTCTGCTCTATGCCGGCGCTAGAGCACGCGTTCCGAGCCGGTGTAGACGTTCGCGCGTCCACCGCGGGCGAACCCGGAAAGTGTGACGCCCTGCGCACCCGCAAGCTCGATCGCGAGACTCGACGGAGCGCCGACACCGACGAGGATCGGGCAGCCCGAGCATGCCGCCTTCTGCACGAGCTCGAACGAAAGCCTCCCGCTGACGCAAAGCATCGCGTCGCGAAGCGGCAGCCGCCTGTTGACGAACGCCCAACCAACGACCTTGTCGACCGCGTTGTGCCTACCAACATCCTCGCGAACGCACAGCGTGTTGCCGTCCGCGTCGAAGAGCCCTGCGCCATGCAGTCCCCCGGTCAACTCGAACGTCGGCTGAGCCAACCGGAGTCGTTCGGGGAGCGACGCAAGCAGCGATGCTTCGACTCGAAGCGACGAGTTGACCGGCGGCGCGGTAACAGCGACCGCCGCGAGTGCGCCCTTGCCACACACCCCGCAGGAAGACGACGTGTAGACGTGACGTGTCAAGCGCTCGGGATCGAATGCGCGAACGAG